>NZ_JBWKME010000097.1:0-51449 GCF_056431085.1 Mesorhizobium waitakense
CCGAAGCTGGCGACGCCGGCCGCCGTGTTGCCGGCGCTGCCGCCGGACGCTTCGATCGCCGGGCCCATGCGGCTGTAGAGCAGTTCGGCGCGCTGGGTGTCGATGAGGTTCATCGCGCCCTTGATGATGCCGTTGGTCTCGAGGAAGCCCTCGTCGCACTGGGCGATGATGTCGACAATGGCATTGCCGATGCAAAGCACGTCATAATCCGGCATCAATGTCTCCGCCAAAAACCCGAGCCGGCTTCTTGCCATGCCCGGGCGGGTCTACAGCAAGACTCCGAAAATTGGCAACCGATTTTCTGTCGTGCCGGCGTGGCGGCGATGACCATTCCCTTGTGGAGCAAGGCGCGGAGCCGCGGTTCTTGCAAATCATTGTGCGCATCCGCGACGAGGCGCTATGACAATTCGACCGTGGCCGAAGCATTTCATCGCGGCGCCGCTTACAAGCCCTGGCCAGCCGATCATTTTTCTAAGGCGATCCAGCCCCCATGCCTACAAATAACAAGCCGACAAAGAACGATATGACCTCCGACCTGGCGCTGCTCGCCGTGCTGGCGGTGCTTTGGGGCGCCTCCTATACATTCATCAAGATCGGCGTCGAGACGATCCCGCCTGTCACCTTCATTGCCGCCCGCACACTGATCGCGGGTGGTATCCTGTTCGCCATCATACGCTGGCGCGGGCTTACCATGCCGGGCGATTCTGCAAGCTGGCGCCGCTTCGCCTTCCAGGCATGCCTCAACAGCGTCGTGCCGTTCACGCTGATCGCAGCGGCAGAGCGTTCGGTTGATGCTGGCCTCGCCACCATCCTCAACGCGACCTCGCCGATCTTCACCTTCCTGCTGACCGCGCTCATCACCCACCACGAGCCGGTCACGTTGCGCAAACTGATTGGCGTCGGCGCCGGCATTGCCGGCATCTGCCTCATCATCGGGACCGAGGCGCTGGGTAGTCTCGGTCATGAGCTCTGGGCGCAGTTGGCAATCGTCGCGGCGACGATCTGCTATGCCGGGGCGGCGATCTTCGGCCGCGGCTTCAAGGGCCTCGACCCGATGCTGCCCGCTGCCGGTTCGATGCTGTGCGGCGCCATCATCCTGGTGCCGCTCAGCCTGATGGTCGACCAGCCCTGGACGCTCACGCCATCGACGGCGTCGATCCTGGCCTTGCTCGGCCTGTCGGTGTTTTCGACCGCGCTGGCCTTCGTCATCTATTTCCGCCTCATCCACACGCTCGGCTCGGTCGGCACCACCTCGCAAGCCTATCTGCGCGTGCCGATCGGCGTGGGCATCGGTGCCGTCTTCCTCGGCGAAAGCCTTGGCCCCACGGCATGGCTGGGAATGGGTTTTGTTGTGGCAGGCGTCGCAGCCATGACCATCCCGGTTCGAAAGCCTGCGCTCGCGCGATAGACAGGGCAACCGCTTCGAAGATAGTCTCCGACTTGTGGCGAAGACCACCAATCGTCGAAGTCGGCGCCGCCCCTCATCGCCCTGCCGGGCACTTCCCCCCGTATAGTGACGGGGAGAAGGGGCTGGCCGCAACGTTGGCGTCCTTCTTGCGACTTTGGGAATTGGCGAAACCATCGATGAGAGGCCCCCTCTCCCCGTCACAATACGGGGAGAGGATGCCGGCGGGCAGGTGAGGGGCAGCGCCCACGTCGGGAAAGGGAGTGGGGCGAGTTCGAAACCTGAAACGATTGCCATGGCCCGAAAATGATCCGCGCTTGTGGCGGGCAGGTGTGTCGCCTATCTCCGGACGATCCGTTCGACGTGAGGTTGGAAGCACCGTGATCTCTGACGCCGCCCGCGCCGCCGCCGGCCAGTTGTTCTCGCCCGAATTCCGTTCGGTGTTCATCAAGACACTCGGGCTGACCTTGCTGGCGCTGGTGGCCTTGTGGTTCGGCCTCACCAGCCTCGTCGAGTGGCTGGCCCTGCCGTGGCTCCACGCGCTGTTGCCCGGCATGCCGTCCTGGGCCGGCTCGCTGGGCGGTATCATCGCAGCCATCGCTCTTGCCTTCGGCATGGCGTTGCTCATCGCCCCGGTTACGGCGATCGTCGCCGGCCTGTTCCTCGACGACATCGCCGAAGTCGTCGAACGCACCGACTATCCCGGCGACCTGGCCGGACGCGCCATGCCGGCGTTGCGGTCGCTGGTCTTGTCAGCCAGGTTCTTGGGCGTCGTCATCCTCGGCAACATCGTCGCCCTGCTGCTTCTCCTGGTGCCGGGCGTCAACATTGCCGCCTTCTTCATCGTCAACGGCTATCTGCTCGGGCGTGAGTTCTTCGAATTCGCCGCCATGCGCTTTCGCCCGGAAGAAGAGGCAAGGGCCTTGCGCAGGCACTATGCCGGCACGGTGTTCCTCGCCGGGCTGGTCATATCAGCCTTCCTCGCCGTGCCGCTGCTCAATCTGGTGACGCCGCTTTTCGCCGCCGCCATGATGGTGCATCTGCACAAGGCGATTGGCGGACGGGAAGCGGCTCGCGTCTCGCGCGGCTGAGCTCTGTTCAGCGCAACAGGAACCCGCGTCCGAGGTCATCATCGGCTTCGACGATGAATTCCGCTCGCCCGGAATAGTAGGCGCGGCCGCCGACGCGGGCGATGATTGCTTCGTGCGGGCCAGCCGTCGCCGTCCGCACCACGGCCCCGGAAAAGCGCGAGCCGGCGATGCTTTCGAATGTGCGCGTCTGCCCGATGTCGATCTCGCCCTTGGCATGCATGGCCGCCAGCCGGGCGGTGACGCCGGAGCCGGTCGGCGAGCGGTCGACCTCGGCCTCGGCAAAGACGCAGACGTTCTTGGTCACGTCGCCGGAAAACGCGTCGCGGCCATCGGTCAGGATGGTGCCATAAAGGAAGGCAAGGTCGGCATGGTCGGGATGCGACAGCGGCAGCTCGGCCTTGAGCCTGCTGGTCAGCGCGGTCGCCGCATCGACGAAATCGCGCACCCGATTGCGGCCGAACTCCAGCCCGAACTGGTGACAGTCGGCCAGCGCGTAGAAGGCGCCGCCATAGGCGATGTCGAAGCCGATCGTGCCATAGCCTTGCAGCTCGATCGCCTGGTTCCGTGCGAACAGGAATGCCGGAACGCTTTCGAACGACACCGCACCGGCCTTGCCATCCCTGACCTCCACCGCAGCAACGACCAATCCGCACGGCGCCTCGATGTTGACGGTCGTCATCGGCTCGCGTTTCGTCACCAGCCCTTCGTCGACGGCGTAGCGGCCGAGCGCGACGATGGCGTGGCCGCACATGGTCGAATAGCCCTCATTGTGCATGAACAGGACGGCGAGGTCGGCGCCGCGCAGATCCGGCTCGACCAGCAAGGCGCCATACATGTCATAATGGCCGCGCGGCTCGAACATCAAAATCTTGCGCAAATGATCGAGATGGTCGCGCACATAGGCGCGCTTTTCCAGGATGGTGCCATTCGGGATATCCGGGTAGCCGCCGGTAACGATCCTGAGCGGCTCGCCGCCCGTATGCATGTCGACGACAGTCAGCGTCATGCGACAGGCCTCTCAATCTGGGGATTTGCCAAACAAGGCCTGCAATTTGCCGAACGGCATGGCGGCGCGGGTGAAGCCGAACGTGCCGTCCTGCTGGATCTCGCGTGCCGCCGTTTCCAGCATGCCATAGGCGAAATTGGTCAGCCACGGCCCGAGCGAAATGCGCTTGACGCCAGCCATGGCGAGATCGGCGACGGTGAAACCGGGCCTCGCCATGACATTGACCGGCTTGCTGACCGCCGAGCAGATCGTGCGCACCATCTCTATATCGCCTATGCCTGGCGCATAGAGCACATCGGCGCCGGCCTTCTCGAAGGCCTGCAGCCGCTTGATGGTGTCGTCGAGATCGGACCTGCCCCACAGGAAGTTCTCGGCCCGCGCGGTGAAGACGAAATCGCGCTTCAACGCCCGCGCCGCCTCCACGGCGGCCGCGACGCGCTCGACGGCGTGCGAGAAATCATAGATCGGCTTGTCCGGATCGCCGGTGTGGTCCTCGATCGAGCAGCCGGCAAGGCCTGCCGCTTCGGCCGCGAAGATGGTTTCGGCGGCGCGCTCGGCGCTGTCGCCCTTGCCTCTCTCGAGGTCGGCCGAGACCGGCAGGCTGGTTGCCGCCGTCACGTCGCGACAATGATGGATCATCGCCTCGAAGGTCACGGCGCCGTCCGGCAGCCCGCGCGAAAAGGCAAAGCCGGCGCTGGTCGTCGCCAGCGCCTTGAAGCCGAAAGAATCCAGCAGCTTTGTCGTGCCGACATCCCAGGGATTGGGCATGACGAAGGTCGAGGCATGCAGGTCACGAAATATCTTGCCCTTGTCCATGGTAATTCCCCCCATCATGTGCGGCGTGGCGGAGAGGATTTTATCCTGCCCTCCCTTGCCGGGCAAACGAATGCCATTGGTTCAGAAGCGTTTGGCGTTCTCTCCTGCCAATTTGTCCAGCGCGTCGGAGTCCTTGGCGTAGTGCGAGGCCTTGGTGTCCCAGTGGTAGGTGACGGAAATGTCCTGCGACGCAGCCGCGGGCGGCGCGTCATCGCAGCTTTCGCCGTTCGGCACCGTGGCATCGGTCACCGTCACCTTGATGGCGGCAAAAAGCTGGTCGTCGGCGATGGTCTGGAAAGCCACATTCTGCTTGCGGCTGTAGCTGCACAGGTTTTCATCGAACGTATAGATCATGTCGATCAGTTCGAACTTGTCGCCGCGGACCATGATCAGCGGCGTGGCCACATAGTTCTGGTTCGAATTGAAATGCGCGCTCATGGTGATGAGGATGTCATCGTTGGCGCTGACGGAAAGCTTGCCCGGTTCGCGGAAATAGGTGCCACGGTCGACCGCGACATTGACGGCGTCGAGCAGCTTTGGCTTGGCCGAAGTGTCGTACAGCGCCAGCACCGCATACCCTTCGGCACTATCGGGAGAATCGCCGAGGTCGAACAACATCGTCAGCCGGTCCTTGCCGCCAGCCTTGATGGCAAGCACCGCGGCATTTGAAAAGCCCGATGTCTCGGGCGGCGAACCGCCGCTGTCAGGTCCCTCGATGTGGCGCATGTCGATCGGCAGCCCGCCCCTGTAGAAGCCGTCCTTGTCCACGGCGAGATCCGGGATGACCATCCTCGCCAGGTCGAGATAGGTGACGTCCTGGTGGCCGGGCAGGGCGCTGCCGAGTTCCGGGAAGCTGACGGCTTGCGCGCCGGCGGCTGTCCAGAGAAATGGCAGCAGCGTCAAGGCGAGGATGAAGCGAAGCAGCGGGAATTTCATGCGTGGCTCCGAATTGGCGGCGCCACGCTAGAGTATGATCCCGAAAAGTGGAACCCGGTTTTCGGCAAAGATCATGCTCAAACAAGCAGATAGAGCACGGACAACCGAGGCGTACAGCCGTGCCCTGAAGATCAGGTCAGTGGATCGGCACCAGCCCGGCCAACTCGCGCATGTCGTTGAACAGGATGCCGCCGGCCTGGATCAAGCCGTCGCGGTCGGAATAGGGGTCGCCATGATAGGAAAACACCCGCATGCCGGCGGCAATGCCGGCTTGGGTGCCGGCGACGCTGTCCTCGATGACGATGCAGTCGGAGGGCGCGAAGCCCATGGTCTTGGCCGCATGCAGGAACAGGTCGGGGAATGGCTTGCCGCGCCCGACCATCGTCGAGCTGAACATCGCGTGCTCGAACAGCGGCAACAGCCCGGTCTGGCCGAGCGTGATGTGCATCTTCGACACCCTGGCCGAGGTGGCGACGCAATAGGCGATGCCGGCTGAGCCCACGGCTTCGACAAACTCGCGTACGTAAGGGATCGCCTCGACCCCGTGGGCGAACAGGTCCGGCAGGCCGGCATTCCAGCGGTCGACGAAATCGGCGCCGAGCCTGACGCTGGTCTCCTCTTCGATCTGTTTTTGCACCGACGCCATGCTGCGGCCGGAGAAATGCTTGCGGCAATATTCGAAGCTCGTCGGATAGCCGGCGGTAACAAGCCATTCGGCGAGGCGTCGATTGGCGAGGTTCTCTGTATCGACCAGGATCCCGTCGCAGTCGAAGATAACGAGTTTCGGCAGTTCGGGCATCAGGCGGTGCCGGTCGATCCGAACCCGCCCGAGCCACGCGCCGTGCCGCCAGCCAGGCTGCGCTCTTCCACGGCCGCCTGCGTCACCGCCGCGAACACGATCTGGGCGATGCGCATGCCGCGCGTCACCGCCAAATCCTCGTCGCCGAGATTGATCAGCAGCACCTTCACCTCGCCGCGATAGTCGCTGTCGATGGTGCCGGGCGTGTTGAGGACGGTAAGACCATGTTTGAAAGCAAGGCCGGAGCGTGGCCGGACCTGGCCTTCCATGCCTTCGGGAATTTCCAGGATCAGCCCGGTCGGCACCAGAGCGCGTTTTCCAGGCAGGATCAGCAGCGGCCGGTCGTCGGGCACCGCAGCGCGCAGATCCATGCCGGCCGCACCGGGGCTTTCATAGGCGGGGAGGGGAAGTCCTTCACCATGCGGCAACCTGACGAAGCCGACGGTCGGACCGATGACGGAGGGAGTTTGAAGGGCTGCGCGCATAAAATCGATCCTATCGGCGCGAACGGCGATTCGGTCAACTCGGGTCTAGCGCTATCAACGGCTTTCTTTCGGGCATCACTATGGCCTCCGGCATCCAGATCAGTCCGACATCACCTGAATCCGAGCAGACCTACCGCAGTTCCATTGGAACCACGGTGGTCTCCTTGATCTCCTCCATCACGAAGGAGGCGGAAACGTCCGACAGCGCCACCTTGGCGATGAGCCGCTGGTAGAGCCGGTCATAGGCCTTCACGTCGGCGACCCGGGCGCGCAGCACATAGTCGAGGTCCCCCGACATGCGATAGACGCCGATGATCTCGGGAAAGCTGGTCACCGCCGCCCGGAACTTCTGCAGCCAGTCCGGGTCGTGGTTGGACGTGCGGATCAGGATGAACACCGAAAGGCCAAGCCCGAGCTTTTCGGCATCGACCAGCGCCACGTGGCCAGTGATAATGCCGTCCTCCTCAAGTCGCTTCACCCGGCGCCAGCAGGCATTGCGCGACAAGGCCACCCGTTCCGAAAGCTGGTCGACCGACAGCGTGCCGTCGCGTTGCAGTTCGGTCAGCAATTTACGGTCGATTTCGTCGATTTCCGGTGCCATGTGGGATGCTTGTCTCATGGAGTGGCCAAATACAAGGACATTTTGAGACCGATGAACCGGCAAAGCGTGTCAGGATACTCACATCAGGAACGTCAAGCACTGAAAGGGGAACAGCATGTCGCTCGCAACGATCTTCACCTCTCATCCGGCCAAGGTCGGCGAAACCTATTTCGGCCATATGGCCTTTGCCGCCTGGTTCTCGTCGCGGTTGCTGATGGCGGCTGGTGCCGCGCTCGTTCACGCTTTCTTGCCATTTCTGTTCGAGACTACCGCCAGCCGAATCGTCCGCGAGCTTTACGAGCGGACGCACAACAGAGGCTCGCACGGGACCAAGGAGCCAGCCGCTCTCATGGATCGTGCCTAGAGGACGACAGAAGCGATGTGCCGGTGGGCGGCCTATCTAGGTGAAGCGGTCTTTCTCGAAGACATCCTCACGGCGCCCTGTCATTCGCTGATTGCCCAGAGCCATTGTGCACAGGAAGCGAAATCACCGACCAATGGCGACGGCTTTGGCCTTGCCTGGTATGGCGACCGACCGGAGCCGGGTCTCTACCGTGACATCTTGCCGGCCTGGTCCGATCCCAATCTGAAGAGCCTGTGCCGGCAGATCAAATCCGGCCTGTTCCTGGCGCATGTACGGGCCTCGACCGGCGGCGCCACCAGCCGCATGAACTGCCATCCCTTCATTTCGGAGCGCTGGTCGTTCATGCACAACGGCCAGATCGGCGGCTTCGAAAAGATCCGCCGGACGCTGGAAAACTCGCTGTCCGATGCCGTCTTCGACCAACGCGAAGGCACCACCGATTCCGAATTGTTTTTCCTGCTGATGATCGACGAAGGATTGGCCACCGATCCGCAAGGCGCCGTCTCGCGCGCCACCAGCCGCGTGCTTGAAGCCTCGCGCCGGGCCGGCCTGGAGCCCGCGCTGAAGCTCACCGCCGCCTTCTCCGACGGGCAGGCGCTCCATGCGGTGCGCTATGCCACCGACGCTCACGCCCCGACACTTTACACCTCCGTTTTCCGCAGAGGCGGCGGCCGCTGCGTTGTTTCCGAGCCGTTCGATCGCGAGGGCGGCGACTGGCAGGCGATCCCGCCATCGAGCTTCGTCACCATGACCAGGGATGGTATCGCCATCCGTCCCTTTGCACCCGCATCGGCCCGGCTGGCACTGGCCGTCTAGTTACAAATTGCGGCAGCGTCGCGGGACAGAGGGGGGGCGCCGTAGAGCGCCGACCCAACAAAACCTATCAGTGCAATTCCGATCAAGCGCAGACGATCCTCCAATGCTCAACTCCGCTTGAAGTCGCGTCGCTGTCGGCCATCTTGATCCAGACACGCGCGGCCAAGCCGGAGCATTGATCATGGACATCGTCTTTTCCTCAACCGTGGCGCTGGCCGCCGCGATCGCCACTCGAAAAGTCTCCGCTGTCGAGGCGCTCGACGCTCATCTGGCGCAGATCGACAACCACAATAGGGCGGTCAACGCCGTCATCTCGCTCGACCGGGAATGCGCCCGCGACCGCGCAAAAAGGGTCGACGCGGCACTGGCGCGCGGCGAGGCGCTCGGGCCGCTTCATGGCGTGCCGTTCGCGCTGAAGGACATGCACGAGACTGCAGGCATGAGGACCACGGTCGGCTTCCCGCCCTTCGCCGACTACGTCGCCAAACGGGACAGCCCGGTCGTTGCCCGGTTGAAGGCAGCCGGCGGCGTGCTGATGGCCAAGACCAATGTCGCGACCATGCTGTCGGACTGGCAGTCGAACAATCCGTTGTTCGGCCGCACCGGCAATCCGTGGGGTCTCCAGCGCACCGCGGGCGGCTCCAGTGGCGGTGCCGCGGCAGCGCTTTGCGCAGGGATGACTCCGTTCGATGTCGGCACCGACATGCAGGACTCGATCCGCCTGCCCGCCGCTTTCTGCGGCGTCTATGGCTTGAAGCCGACCGAGCATCGCATCTCGCTGGCCGGCGCCTTTCCTGCTCCCGGCGACGCTGCGCGCAGCGTGCGGCTGATGTCCTGTCTCGGCCCGCTGGCGCGCAGCGTGGAAGATTTGGCGTTGATTTACAAAATCATCGCCGGACCGGACGGAAGCGACACCGATCTTGCGCCGGTGCCGGTCGAGGACATGCCGAAGCTCGACCTCAAGGCGTTGCGTATCGCCTTTGCGCCGTCCTTTCCCGACTTTCCGGTGACTGGAGACTTCAGCGCCGCGGTCGAAAGTCTTGCACGGCAGCTGCAATCGGCAGGGGCGACCGTCGAGGAAGCGAAACTGCCCAAGCTCGACCTGCACGACGATCTCAAGCAAGGCGGCGCGCTGATCGGCATGATGATGGAGGCCGCGCAGCCGGAGCCGCCGGAGGAGCCGACACCGGTCTCGCGCTGGTTCGAGGCACTCGCCCGCCGCGACAGATCCATTCTCGCCTGGGACCAGTTCTTCGAAACCTGGGATGCGCTGCTTTGCCCGGTCGCCATGACGACGGCCTTCCCGCATTGCGAGCCGGGCGCACCGATCCAGGTCGACGGCAAGGAGCAGAGCTACTGGATGCTGCCGGCCTATGGCGCAGTGTTCAACTACAGCGGCCATCCGGCACTTTCGCTGCCGTGCGGACAGGACAGCGACGGTTTGCCGATCGGCCTGCAACTGGTCGGCAAACGCTGGTCGGAATCGCGGTTGCTCGGCATCGCCAAGGCAATCGAACCGTTGACCGGCGGCTTTCGCCGTCCGCCGGGTTACTGAGTGAAGCGCGACAACCCGTAGGGCGCCAGCAGCGGGTCGCGCTCGCCGTCGAGGATTTCCCGGGCGGCGAACAGGCCGACAGCCGGCGCCAGCGTGATGCCCGAATGCATGACCGCGACGTAGAGACCGTCCATGCCCTCGGCGCGGCCGATGATCGGAAAACCGTCGATCGGCGTCGGCCGATAACCGACGGTATGGAAATCCAGCTCCAGTTCGTCGCCGCCGTGCAGCATGGCTTTCAGGGCCGCAAACAGGTCGCGGGCGGTGACTTCGGCATCCATGCCAGGGTCGGCGCCGCCGAAATCCGAGCCAGCGATGATGCGGCCTTCCGCGCTCTGGCGCATGTGCAGCCGCTCGGCCAGCACCAGCCCGTTGAGCAGCTTTCTGTAAGGCCGCGAGTGGACGATCAGGCCGGGCGGCGTCTCGATCGGCAGGTTGATCCCGGCCGTCGCGGCGATGGCCGGTGAGCCAACGCCGGCCGCGATCACCACCTCGTCGGCTGCTATCAGGCCATGCGACGTGTCCACGCCGGTGATCCGACCACCGGGCTGGACCAGCGCCGTCACCGTGCTGGAGATGATGCGCGCTCCGCGCCGTTCGGCATCGGCCAGCAGCGCTTTGGTGGCGGCCACCGGCTCGGCGACACCCTCTTCGGCGACATGCAAGGCGACATCGGGAAGCTCGGCGAGATTGGGCTCGATACGCGCTACGCCAGCGCGGTCGACACGCTTGATGCCGTAGCCCCAGGCGGAGTGCTCGGCGGCATAGGTTTCCATTGCGGCCGCCGACAAATCCCAGCACAGGCTGCCGCACCAGCTGAGCGGAATTTCGGGCAGGTCCCGAGCCAGCCGCGTCCATTCGGCCATGGCGCGGGTGCGCAGCCGGAAATATGGCTGCGGATTGCCCCAGCTGGCATTGATCCAGGCGAAAGAGTTTGGCGTTGCGACGCCGCCGGCGGCGCTGTCGGCAATGATTGTCACCTGTGCACCCGCCTTGCTCAGATGCCAGGCGATGGAGGCACCGATGATGCCGGCGCCGATGACGATGACTTGTTTCGCGGTGCTCATGCTGGACCTCTGCCTCGTGGCCCCTGAGGGCACTGATTCCAGTGCCATCCCCATGGTCGCTTGCCAACACCAAATACACCACTTGACATCAATACGTACGTACGTATTATTTCAACATGGCTAGACAATCACTCCGCGAAAAACTCCTCGACGCTGGTTTCCGGACCATATGGAATTCAGGCTATGCCGCTGCCGGCGTGCGCGACATCGTTGCCGCGGCCGATGCCCGGCCGGGTTCGTTCACCAACCATTTCGCCTCCAAGGAGGAGTTTGCCGGCGAGGTGCTCGACCGCTATTTCGCCTATGTCAGCGGCCTGGTCGAAGCAGCCCTTGCGCAGGACGGGACGCCGCCCGTCGGCAGGCTGCGTCGCTACCTCGATGTCATCACCTCGAAGCTCGAAGCGCATGACTGGGCGCGCGGCTGCATGATCGGCAATCTCAGCCTCGAAACCGCAGTGCACAGTGAACCGCTGCGCCTACAGCTTGTCGCCATCTTCGAGCGTTGGCGCCAGCCATTCGCGGCCTGCATCGCCGAGGGCCAGGCGGCCGGTGACATCACTCGAGCTTTCGATGCCGACGACCTCGCCGACTTCCTGCTGTCGTCCTGGCAAGGCGCCATGCTTCGCATGAAGGTCGAGCGCAGCCCCGCGCCGCTCGAGCGCTTCAAGAAAATCATCTTCAGCACAGTCTTTGCAAAGGAGCCGATCCAATGAGTTTGAACGCCGACAAGCCGAAATCGGGCTCCACCGCATCGCGGCGCGAGGAAATCGCCGTGCTCGATTCGACGATGTCCTATGTCGAGGCCGGCGCGGCCGGTTCGACCGTGCTGTTCCTTCATGGCAATCCGACCTCATCCCACATCTGGCGCAACATCATCCCGCATGTCGCGCCCCTCGGTCGCTGCATCGCACCGGACCTGATCGGTTACGGCCAGTCCGGCAAGCCCGATATCGATTATCGATTCTTCGATCATGTCCGCTATCTCGACACCTTCCTCGATGCGCTCGACATCAGGGAAATGGTGGTGGTCGCGCAGGACTGGGGCACCGCACTTGCCTTCCATCTCGCGGCGCGGCGGCCGCGCAACATTCTCGGCCTCGCCTTCATGGAATTCATCCGGCCCTTCGAGCGTTGGGAGGATTTTCACCAGCGTCCGCAGGCCCGCGAACTGTTCAAGGCGCTGCGCACGCCGGATGTCGGCGAAAAGCTGGTTCTGGAAGACAATGTCTTCGTCGAGAAAGTGCTGCCGGCCTCGGTGTTGCGCACGATGAGCGACGAGGAGATGACGGCTTACCGGGCGCCGTTCCCGACACCGCGATCGCGCAAGCCGGTGCTGCGCCTGCCCAGGGAATTGCCGATCGAGGGTCAGCCTGCCGACGTCGCCGCCATCAGCGAGCACGACCATCGCGCGCTGCGGCTTTCCACCTACCCGAAACTGCTGTTCGCCGGTGATCCCGGCGCGCTGATCGCGCCGCAGGCCGCAGGCGAATTCGCCGCCGGGCTGAAGAACTGCCGGTTCATCAATCTCGGACCCGGCGCGCATTATCTGCAGGAGGACCATGCCGACGCTATAGGCGAGGCCATTGCCGGCTGGCTTCCGGAGATCGTTCCGGCGAGCCACATGACCGAGTTGGCCTGAGCGAGCCACGCCAACCGGCGGTGTCAGTGCCGCTGGACCGGTCGACAGCCCGGCACTGCGCTGCTAGAAGCCCGGCCTGTCACACGGAAATCCTGTAGAATGCCTGAAGCAATAGAAGAAGAAGTGGCGCGCCGCCGCACCTTCGCGATCATCGCGCACCCGGACGCCGGCAAGACGACGCTCACCGAAAAGCTGCTGCTGTTCGGCGGCGCCATTCAGCTTGCCGGCGAGGTCAAGGCCAAGAAGGATAGGATCCAGACCCGCTCCGACTGGATGAAGATCGAGCGCGAGCGCGGCATTTCGGTCGTCACTTCGGTGATGACGTTCGAATACGAGGACAATGTCTTCAACCTGCTCGACACGCCCGGCCACGAGGATTTCGCCGACGACACCTATCGCACGCTGTCGGCGGTCGACAGCGCGGTCATGGTCATCGACGCCGCCAAGGGCATCGAGCCGCGCACGCTGAAACTGTTCGAGGTTTGCCGGCTGCGCGACATTCCGATCATCACTTTCGTCAACAAGATGGACCGCGAAAGCCGCGATCCGTTTGAGATTTTGGACGAGATCGAACAGAAGCTGGCGCTGGATACAGCACCGATCACCTGGCCGATCGGTCGCGGCAAGACATTTTCCGGCACCTATCACCTGGCGCTGAATGCGGTGCGCAAGGGTGACGACGAGAAGGAGCGCACGCCGGTCAACGGTCCCGATTCCAACCGCGTTGCCGGCCTGTTGCCGGAGAACGAGCGCGAGGCCTTCATCGAGGAGCTGGAACTGGCGCGCGAGGCCTGCCGTCCGCTCGACATCGACGCCTTTCGCGAGGGCCATTTGACGCCGGTCTATTTCGGCTCGGCGCTGCGCAACTATGGCGTCCGCGACCTGATCGAGGCGCTTGGCGCCTTTGGGCCGCCGCCGCGCGCGCAGGAGGCCGATGCCCGCAAGGTCGAAGCGACCGAGGACAAGATGACGTCCTTCGTCTTCAAGATCCAGGCCAACATGGATCCCAATCACCGCGACCGCATCGCCTTCGTCCGCGTCTGCTCGGGCAAGCTCGAGCGCGGCATGAAGGCCAAGCTGGTGCGCACCGGAAAGCCGATGAGCCTGTCGGCGCCGCAATTCTTCTTTGCCCGCACCCGCGTCACCGCCGACGAGGCGTTTGCCGGCGACGTCGTCGGCATCCCCAACCACGGAACGCTGCGCATCGGCGACACGCTGACCGAGGGCGAAGAAATCCTGTTCCGAGGTGTGCCCAACTTCGCCCCGGAAATCCTGCGCCGCGTCCGCTTGGGTGACGCGATGAAGGCCAAGAAGCTGAAGGAAGCGCTGCACCAGATGGCCGAGGAAGGCGTCGTGCAATTGTTCTCGCCGGAGGATGGCTCGCCGGCCATCGTCGGCGTCGTCGGCGCCCTGCAGCTCGACGTCCTGAAGGAGCGGCTGAGCTTCGAATACACGCTCCCGGTCGAGTTCGAGATGTCACGCTTTTCGGTCTGCCGCTGGATCTCGGCCGAGGACAAGGCCGAGGTTTTGCGTTTCATCGAGGCACATCGCGGCGACATCGCCCGCGACCTCGACAATGATCCGGTGTTCCTCGCCCAGCACGCCTTCTCGCTGAACTACGAAGCGGAACGCTGGAAGGCGATCCGCTTCGCCACGATCAAGGACTATCAGGTTCGCGACAAGGCGGCTTGAAGCGCCATCTTGCCTTCTCCCCTTGTGGGAGAAGGTGTCGCCGAAGGCGACGGATGGTTCCAGGGAACGCCAACGCCTCACTCCGCTGGAAGACCCCTCATCCGTCTCGGCACTGCGCGCCGATCCACCTTCTCCCACAACGGGGAGAAGGGAAAGTCCGCTCACCCTCTGGCCGCTTCTTCGATCTTGGCGATGTCGATCTTGCCCATCTGCATCATCGCATTCATCGCCCGGCCGGCTTTGGCCCTGTCCGGATCCTGCAGCAGGCGCGGCAATTGTTCCGGCACGACCTGCCAGGAAACACCGAACTTGTCCTTCAGCCAGCCACAGGGTCCTGGTTCGCCGCCACCCTCTGTGAGCCCGGTCCAAAAATGATCGACTTCTTCCTGCGTCTTGCAGTCGATCGATAGTGAGATCGCCTCGGTGAACTTGTATTGTGGTCCGCCGTTGAGCGCCAGGAACGGGACGCCGTCGAGTTCGAACGAGGCCACCAGCACCTTGCCCTCATCAGCGTGGCCCTTGGGCCAACGCGTCACGCTCAGCTCCTTGGAATTCTTGAAGATGGACATGTAATGGTTCATGGCCTCCTCGGCCTGCCCGTCGAACCACAGGAAGGTGGTGATCTTTTGCATGTTCTTTCTCCTCGTTTTCTCTTGGGGGATGAAGGAAGCGTCAGGCGGCGCCTTTGGCAGCGTCCTGAAGTGAGGCGACATAAGCGTCGAGCTGGGCATAGCTCTCGGCCATGCCGCGGGTCATCCCGGTGCCGATCGCGCCGTCGCGGGCCGCTTGCGAAGCGTAGAGCACCGTCTGCGTCAGAAGCGTCTTCCCGCTCTGTTCGGTGAAGACCACCGTCCCGATGGTTTCGCCACCGGTCCAGTCCTCGTCGAACAATTCGGTGGCGACGATCCTGGCTGGACGCACGATTTCGCGATAGGCGCCGCTCATGCCCATGCTGCGGCCATCGCGGTGCTGCCAGACGTAGCGTGTGGCGCCGCCAACCCTGAGGTCGATTTCGCAGACCGCCAGCCGCCAGCCATCGGGGCCGTGCAGCCAGCCCTTCAGCAACTCGGGTATCGTCCAGCAGTCGAAGACCATCGGCCGCGACGCATCGAAGATGCGAGTGATCTGGACCTCGCGGTCGCTGGGCGTGGTCACCGTCAGTGTGGCGACGGTCGAACCGGGCAAGGTTGTGGTGCTCATGATGATCCTCCTCATGTTTGCCAAAGGACGTGCGGCAGGCCGGTGATCCGACACAGGCCGCGATGTTTTCGCGCTATTGGTCGGTACTGTCGGGGGCTTTCTCGGCCTTCATCGCGCCGAGCAACGCGTCGAGGCGCTGGAAGTTGCCTTCCCAGATCCTTCGATAACGCTCCAGCCAGTCATTGGCCTCTGCCAGCGGTTTTGCTTCGAGCCGGCACGGCCGGCGCTGTGCGTCGCGGCCGCGTGAAATCAGTCCGGCGTTTTCCAGCACCTTGAGGTGCTTGGAAATCGAGGGCTGGCTCATCGCGAAAGGCTCGGCGAGTTCCATCACGGATGCTTCGCCCTGGATGAGCCGGGCAAGAATGGCGCGGCGCGTCGGATCGGCGAGTGCGGCAAAAGTGGCGTCCAGCTGGTCCATTGGATGTCCATAGCCAAAAGGGTATATACCTGATTGGCTATATACAGGCGAACGCCGCCCGTCAACCGCCCATGCGGATTTCTTGGCGCATTGCAAAATTGTGGCCAGACCAGGCTTGCGCGTCTATAACGCCTGCGGTCCGAATTCAGCGCCGCCACGCTCCGCATGGAGCGAAGCCATCCAGCCAAGGAAAATTCATGCCTGCCTATCGCTCCCGCACCACCACCCATGGCCGCAACATGGCCGGCGCCCGCGGCCTCTGGCGCGCCACCGGCATGAAGGACAGTGATTTCGGCAAGCCGATCATCGCGGTGGTCAACTCCTTCACCCAGTTCGTGCCGGGCCATGTCCACCTGAAGGACCTTGGCCAGCTGGTCGCGCGCGAGATCGAGAAGGCCGGCGGCGTCGCCAAGGAATTCAACACCATCGCCGTCGATGACGGCATCGCCATGGGCCATGACGGCATGCTCTATTCGCTGCCGTCGCGCGAGCTCATCGCCGATTCCGTCGAATACATGGTCAACGCGCACTGCGCAGACGCCATGGTCTGCATCTCCAATTGCGACAAGATCACGCCCGGTATGCTGATGGCCAGCTTACGCCTCAACATCCCGACCGTCTTCGTCTCCGGCGGGCCGATGGAAGCCGGCAAGGTGGTGCTGGCCGGCAAGACGCAGGCGCTCGACCTGGTCGACGCCATGGTGGCGGCCGCCGACGACAAGATCTCCGACGAGGACGTCAAGGTCATCGAACGCTCGGCCTGCCCGACCTGCGGTTCCTGCTCGGGCATGTTCACCGCCAATTCGATGAATTGTTTGACCGAGGCGCTTGGCCTGTCGCTGCCGGGCAACGGCTCGACGCTGGCCACGCATGCCGACCGCAAGCGCCTGTTCGTCGAAGCCGGCCACCTGATCGTCGATCTCGCCCAGCGCTATTACGAGCAGGACGACGAAACCGCGTTGCCGCGCAATATCGCCTCGAAGGGTGCCTTCGAAAACGCCATGACGCTCGACATCGCCATGGGCGGCTCGACCAACACCGTGCTGCACATCCTGGCCGCCGCGCATGAGGGCGAGATCAACTTCGATCAGGATGACATCGACGCGCTGTCGCGCAAGGTGCCGGTGCTGTGCAAGGTGGCTCCCGCCAAGGCGGATGTGCATATGGAAGACGTTCACCGCGCCGGCGGCATCATGGCGATCCTCGGCCAGCTCGACAATGCCGGCTTGATCAACCGCGACTTGCCGACCGTGCACACGCGCACTCTTGGGGAAGCGCTCGACCATTGGGATATTTCGCGCTCGACCAGCCAAAGCGTGCGTGATTTCTTCCTCGCCGCGCCTGGCGGCGTGCCGACGCAGGTTGCCTTCAGCCAGGACCGCCGCTGGGACGACCTCGACCTCGACCGCGAGAAAGGCGTCATCCGCTCAGTCCAGCACCCCTTCTCCAAGGATGGCGGCCTTGCCGTGCTGAAAGGCAACCTGGCGCTCGACGGCTGCATCGTGAAGACCGCCGGCGTCGATGAATCGATCCTGAAGTTCACCGGCCCGGCCCGCGTGTTCGAAAGCCAGGACGCCAGCGTCAAGGCGATCCTGGCCAACGAGATCAAGGCCGGTGATGTCGTGGTCATCCGCTATGAGGGGCCGCGCGGCGGCCCCGGCATGCAGGAAATGCTCTACCCGACCAGCTATCTGAAGTCGAAGGGCCTGGGCAAAGCCTGCGCGCTGGTCACCGACGGCCGCTTCTCCGGGGGCACCTCCGGCCTGTCGATCGGCCATGTCTCGCCGGAAGCCGCCGAGGGCGGTTTGATCGGTCTGGTGCGGGAAGGCGATACGGTCGAGATCGACATCCCGAAGCGCAGCATCCGCCTTGCCGTCAGCGACGCTGAACTTGCCAGCCGCCGGGCGGCGATGGAGGCCAAGGGGATTGCTGCCTGGAAGCCCGAGGAAAAGCGCAAGCGCAAGGTCACGACAGCCTTGCGCGCCTACGCCGCGATGGCGACCAGCGCTGCCAAGGGCGCGGTCAGGTTCGTGCCGGAGTAGGGCTGAATTCCATCAGCGTGGTGCTGCCCCTCATCGTCCTGCCGGACATTTCTCCCCGTATAGTGACGGGGAGAAAGGGGCCGGCACCAACGATTCGCCAATTGTAGGCGTTGACAAACAGCGACGAGGTCGCAGCATCTTTCTCCCGGTATAGGCAAAAGGTGCCGGCAGGCGGATCAGGGGCGGCACAAGCGCTGCAGATTTTTTGCCGCCACGATAGGATGCTGATTCTTCAAGCGGGATGACGACGGATGGATTTCGACCTTATCGTTCGCGGGGGCACGCTGCCTGATGGCAGGGTCGCCGACATCGGCATCGTCGGCGAGACAATCGCGGCGATCGAGCCGAAGCTCGATGTCACCGCCGGCACGGCGATCGATGCCAGTGGCAATCTGGTCTCGCCGCCCTTCGTCGACCCGCATTTCCACATGGATGCAACGCTTTCCTACGGCATCCCGCGCATCAACGCGTCGGGTACCCTGCTCGAAGGCATCTCGTTGTGGGGCGAGCTGAAGCCGCTGTTGACGCATGAAGCCGTGCGCGACCGCGCCCTTGCCTACTGCGACTGGGCGGTGTCGATGGGTCTGCTTGCCATCCGCACCCACGTCGATGTCTGCGATGACAGGCTGCTGGCGGTCGAGGCCCTGCTCGAGGTCAAGAAGACGATCGCTCCATATATCGATCTGCAATTGGTCGCCTTTCCGCAGGACGGGCTTTATCGTTCGCCGACGGCACGCGACAACACCATCCGCGCGCTCGACATGGGCGTCGATATCGTCGGCGGCATCCCGCATTTCGAGCGCACCATGGCCGACGGAACGCGTTCGGTGACGGAGCTGTGCGAGATCGCGGCAGAGCGCGGCCTGATGGTCGACCTGCATTGCGACGAGACCGATGACCCGCTGTCGCGCCATATCGAGCAGCTTGCCTATGAGACGCAGCGTCTGGGTCTGCAGGGCAAGGTCGCCGGCTCACACCTCACCTCGATGCATTCGATGGACAATTACTATGTCTCGAAATTGCTGCCGCTGATCGCCGAGGCGGGTGTTTCGGCGATCCCCAATCCGCTGATCAACATCATGCTGCAGGGCCGCCACGACACCTTCCCCAAGCGCCGCGGTATGACCCGGCTCAAGGAAATGCAGGCGCTGGGCATCCGTGTTGGCTGGGGCCAGGATTGCGTGCTCGATCCCTGGTATTCGCTGGGCACCGCCGACATGCTCGACGTCGCCTTCATGGGCCTGCATGTTGCCCAGATGTCGAGCCCGGCCGACATGGCCCGCTGCTTCGACATGGTCACCAATGTCAACGCGTCGATCATGCGGCTCGATCATCTGGGCCTGGCGGTCGGCAAGCGCGCCAGCCTGGTCATCCTGGATGCCGGCAATCCGATCGAAGCCCTGCGCCTGCGCGCCGAACGCCTGTGCGTCATCGCCAGGGGCAAGGTGGTGGCGCAGCGGTCGAAGCAGGACACCAGGCTGTCCATCCCGGGCAGGCCCGGCCTCGTGAACCGCAGGCACCGGACGCCGCATCAGGCCCAATAGAACAGGCCAGACCCAGCCGATTCCCGGTTCTGGCCTTGCGGATTTCCGGATTTCTCCTCGTCAAAGCAGGCGCTTCAGTCTACGACGCGGCTCTAAATCGAGATAGAGCATGATGTCGTCCGAAAACCGCTTCACGCTTTTCGGCATCATGCTCTAGGGAGGAATCGGGATCGGCATGACGCAGCCCGTGGCGCAGAATTCCACAATCAGGAACGTGCTTCTGGCCGGCATCCTTTTGATGCTGGCCGGCGATTTCCTGTTTGCGCTGAACGACGCCATGGGCAAGTGGCTGGTCGCCAGCTTCTCGGTCGGCCAGGTGGTGCTGATCCGTTCCATCGGCGCGTTCTTCGTGCTTGGCCCGATGATCGCCCACCAGGGCACGGCCAAGCTGTTTCACATGGAGCGCCTGGAGCTGCAGCTGCTGCGCGTGGTGATGACGACGCTCGACACGGCACTGTTCTACGCCGCCGTCGTCTACCTGCCGCTTGCCGACGTGATGAGCTTCTACATGGCCGGACCGATCTATGTCGCGGCACTCTCGCATTTGTTGCTTGGCGAGAAGGTCGGCTGGCGCCGTTGGATGGCGATCCTGCTCGGCTTCTGCGGCGTGCTGATCATGCTGAAACCGTCCTCGGCGGCGTTCTCGTTGTCATCGAGCTTCGCGCTCGCCGGCAGCATTGCCTTCGCCTTCGCCATCATCCTCAACCGGCGCCTGCGCGGCACCAGCGACACCAACCTGGTGACATGGCAGACCATCGGCACGATGGTGGTCGGCGGCGTGTTGACCATCGGCGCCTGGCAGACACCGTCGGCGCTCGATTTCGGCGCCATGCTGCTGCTCGGTATCGTTTCATGCGGCGCGCATCTGATGATCACCAGGGCGCTCAAGCTGGCGCCGGCCTCGACGCTGGCGCCGCTGCATTACACGCTGCTCCTGTGGGCGGTGGTGTTCGGGCTGGTGTTCTTTGGTGACGTTCCCGGTCCGCGCATCCTTATCGGTTCGGGCATCGTCGTTCTCGCCGGCCTGTTCATCTTCCACCGCCAGAAAGTGGTCGACACCACGGTGCCGCCCGAAAACGTGCCGAAGGGCGTGAATTAGGTTTCCGGTGCCTAACCCAGGCGTATCGCCGCCAGGTGCCGTGAAAACTCCGGCGTCTCCATCAACGCCTTGCAGCGCACGAACCGCCCGTCGGCATAGGCGCGGAAATCGTCGACCGGATTGTTGTTGGCGAGCTGGATCAGCCCCCACAATGTCCACAACAGGTCGCACATCGCCTTGTAGATGACGATGCGGCCGCGCTCGGCCGCTCTGGCCTCGCCGCCGAAATAGGCATGCATCATCTCTTCGTCCTGCGCCGTATCGAATTTTCCTTCCACGCTGAGGTCGCCGAGATCCCAGAGCGGATCGTTCATGCCCGAATATTCCCAGTCGACGATCCACATCCGCTCGCCTGTATCGAGAAAATTCTCGCACAGCGGATCGCAGTGGCAGGCAGCGAGAGGCAAGGGATGGGCGGCCAGCGCCGACCGCACGCTCCCGGCCTCGTGCACCACGTCATGATAGCCGGCCGGCAGGGCGACGTCCTTGGTCGACAGCACCTTGAGATAGTCGTCGATCATCGCAAACAGTTCGAAGCGGAAGGGAAACACCGCGCCGGAATTGTGCAGTTTGCGGAAGGCCTCGCCGGCCCGCGCCGGACTGCCGGGCCGAACCTTGAATTTCTCCGGCGACATCGTCTCCGCGCCGGCGATGAAGCGCGTCACCATGACCCCGGTGGCGGGATCGACATGCAGCACCTCTGGACTGACCCCCGCCTTTGCCGCTTCGCGCGCCGCCACCGCCTCGTTGGCGCGGTTGATGTATTCCTCGGTGCCCTTGCCGGGAATGCGCAGGCAGAACTCGTCAGCCTTGAAGACCAGATTGGTGAGGCCGCCGAGCCGTTCGAGCGGCCCGGTGTAGCCGGCCAGCATGGGAATGGTGGCCAAGGAAATGTCGGCAAGTGCCGCACGCGCCTCGTCTGTCACCATGCCTGCGCCCCCACGCTGTTATTTGTCGCAGCGACGGTTCCACAATTTTTGTGGTTTGGCTATCATGCGATGCAAGACCGATTGGTGGACAGGACAAAAGTGGCGCACAGCAAACATCGAGGCCCGCTTGCAGCGGCCTACGCGGCGAAGCGGCCAGAGGACGTCGCGGCACTCTATGACCGCTGGTCGCAGACCTATGACGCCGACATGTCGGCCGCCGGCTATCGCCATCCGACGATCTGCCTTGCTTTGCTGGCCCGCCATCTGCCACGCGGTGCCGCGCCGCTGCTCGATGCGGGAGCCGGCACTGGGCTTATCGGCGAATGGCTTGATATAACAGGCTATCCCTTGGTCGAGGCGCTCGACATATCTGAAGGCATGCTGGCCCAGGCCGCCCGCAAGGGGGTCTATTCGGCGCTGCATTGCCTGGCGCTCGGCGGCAAGCTGCCGTTTGCCGACGATGCCTATGCCGGCATCATTTCGGCCGGCGTCTTCACCTCCGGCCATGTCGGCGCTGAGGGGCTGGACGAGCTGATCCGTATCTGCCGGCCGGGTGGCATCATCGTGCTGACAGTCAAGAACACGTTGTGGGAAGCCGGCTTTGGCGCTCGCATCGCCGAACTCGAGGCGCAAGGCCTCGTCACCCGCATCGAGGAAACGCGTCCCTACGTCTCCATGCCGGGCGAGGCCGACACCGTGCCAAGCCGCGGTCTCGCCCTGCGCGTCACCTGATCTACGCTTTGACCCCGATCTACACTTTGACCTTGGCGGCTGTCGGGTCGTACATCGGCTCGAGATGGATTTGGGCCGGCGTCCGCTCCATCGCCACGACCAGTTCATAGTCGCCCGAGGCGAGAAAATCGTCGCTCACCCCGTCGGCGTTGCGCACGTAGCCGTAGCCGATGTTCCGGCTCACCGTGTAGCCATAGCCGCCGCTGGTGAGATAGCCGACCGGCTCGCCATTGCGCAGGATGGTCTCGCGGCCGAGCAGCACGATCTCTGGGTCAGCGACCGTGAAGCCGGCAAAGCGTTTCTTCAAGGCCGCGCCGCTGGTCTTCTCGAGCGCGCGCCGTCCGACGAAATCGGTGTTCTTGCGCAGCTTGACCGCCCAGCCCAAGCCGGCTTCCTGCGGCGTGTCGTTGGGCGTGATGTCGGAGCCCCAGGCGCGATAGCCCTTTTCCAGCCGCAGCGATTCCAGGGCGCGATAGCCGACCGGGCGGATGCCATGCTTCCCACCGGCCGCCATCAGTGCATCGAAGACTTCGCCTGTCGCCGCGATCGGCACATGCAGTTCCCAGCCGAGTTCGCCGACATAGGTGACGCGCAGCGCTCGAATTGTGTGGCCGGCAATGGCAATCTCACGCACATGGCCGAACGGGAAGCTGGTGTTCGACACGTCGGCTTCGGTCACGGCAGACAGCACGTCGCGCGCCCGAGGCCCCATCAGCGACAGCGTGCCGAATTCCTCGGTGACATCGACAAGCGTGGCATCGAGCCCTTCGCCGATATGGTCGCCGATCCATGAGGAATCATGCGTGCGGAACCCGGTGCCGGTGACGATGTAGAATTTCTCCTCGGCCAGCCGCGCCACGGTCAGGTCGGCCTCGATGCCACCGCGTGTGTTGAGAAGCTGCGTGTAGGTCAGCCGGCCGACGGGTTTGCTGACGTCGTTGGCGCAGATCCAGTCCAGCGCCTTCAGTGCGTCGGGCCCGCTCAGTTCGTATTTGGCGAAGGAGGATTGATCGAAGATGCCGACCTTCTCGCGCACGTGCCGGTGTTCCTCGCCGACTGCCGCAAACCAGTTCTGGCGACCCATCGAATAGACATCCTGCGGCTCGACGCCTTCGGGCGCGAACCAGTTCGGCCGTTCCCAGCCAAGCTTCGAGCCGAACACGGCGCGCTGCTGTTTCAGCCTGTTGTAAAGGGGTGAGACGATGCGCGGCCGCCCGCAGGCGTACTCCTCATGCGGGAAGCCGATCGTATAGTGCTTGCCATAGGCTTCCAGCGTGCGGTCGCAGACCCACTGCCGGTCGCGGTGCAGGTTGGAAAAGCGCCTGATGTCGACAACCCACAGGTCGAGCGGCGCTTCGCCGTCGACCACCCACTGCGCCAGCACCCAGCCGGCGCCGCCACCCGAGGCGATGCCGAAGGCGTTGAAGCCGGCGCCAACGAACATATTGGCGCATTCGGGCGCCGCCCCGAGAATGAAATTGCCGTCCGGCGTAAAACTCTCCGGCCCGTTGATCATCTGCTTGACGCCGACGGTTTCGAGCGCCGGCACGCGCGTCATCGCTTGGCGCATATGCTGTTCGAAATGATCGTAATCGTCGTCGAAGAGCCGGAACTCCCAATCGTCAGGCACATCTCCGGTCGTCCAGGCCTGCGGGTTGGGCTCGTAACCGCCCATCACCAGCCCGCCGACCTCCTCCTTGAAATAGGTGCTCCGGTCCGGGTCGCGGATGGTCGGCGCGTCGGTCGCCAGTCCATCGATCTTCTCGGTGATGATGTACTGGTGCTTCACCGGCTGCAGCGGCACGTTGATGCCGGCCATCGCACCCACCTGCCGCGCCCATTGCCCGGCGCAGTTGACCACCTTGTCGCAGGCAATGTCGCCCTTGCTGGTCTGCACCATCGCGATGCGGCCATCCTTCATCTCGAAGCCGGTGACGCGCACATCCTCGAACAGTTTGGCGCCATGCATGCGCGCGCCTTTCGCCAGCGACTGCGTGATGTCCGAAGGGCTCGCCTGGCCGTCGGTCGGGAGCCAGGAAGCGCCGACGAGATCGCCGGTTTCCAGGAGCGGCCACATCGCCTTGACCTCCGCCGGCGACAGCAATTGCATATCCATGCCAAAGCTTTTCGCCGTCGTCGCCAGCCTCTTGTACTCGGTCCAGCGGTCGGCATTGGTGGCGAGCCGCAGGCAGCCGGTCATCTTCCAGCCGGTGGCAAGGCCGGTTTCGGCCTCCAGCCCCTTGTAGAGGTCGACGGAATATTTGAGCACGCGGGTGATCGAGGCCGACGAACGCAACTGGCCGACCAGCCCCGCGGCATGCCAGGTCGAGCCCGAGGTCAGCTTGCCCTGTTCGAGCAGCACCACGTCCGCCTTGTGGTCACGCGCCAGATGATAGGCCGTCGAACAGCCGATGATGCCGCCGCCAATGACGACGATCGCGGCCTGGCTGGGCAATGTCATGATTTCTGTATCCCGTACTTCGTTCTGTAGTTATCGAGCGCGGCTTCGAGCCGCGTCAGGTTCTCCTCGGTGTAGGCGACGTAGTCGATGCCGGGCGCGTCGAGGTAGAGTTCGGACACCATGCTCCACATCGCCTCGCGCAGCAGCGAGGCGCATTGCATGGCCGCGTGCGAGCGGCGGATCGCCTGGTCCGGTTCCTTCATGAAATAGGCGGTCAGGAAGGCAAAGGATTCCTCATCGCTCATACCGGCATTCGAGGCGACGCCGGCAAGGTCGAACATCGCGGTGTTGAAGCCGGCATATTCGAAGTCGATCAGCCATAGCCTGCTGCCGTCGTCAAGAATATTAGCCGGCAAAAGATCGTTGTGACCAAAGACGATCGGCAGCAATTTCTGCGCGCGCTCCAGTTCGTCAGCCAGTGTCAGCAGGCGCGGCAATTCGCTGCGCTTGCGGCTGCCGCCTTCTTCAAGCGTGCGCGCATAGTCGCGAATGACATGGAACACCCAGAACATGAAGCCGGCGCCGGAGACGTGATTGGGCATCTCCCGGTGGAAGCCGCGCATCAGGGCTGCGACACGACCAAGATTGGCGCGCACGTCCTGTGCAAGATAGGTTTTCGCACCAAGAAATTCCGTCACCAGGATGCCCGGTTCGGCATGCAGGACGGCTGGCGCGAAACCGGCGGCATGTGCCGCGCGTGCGGTCATCACCTCACGCTCGCGAAAGACATGATGGAACGGATAGTCCCTGCCGAAGCGCACGACGTGCTTTCCGGCCGCGTCCTTGACCACATAATTGGCGTTGCTGAGACCGCCCGGCAACGGCGCAATCTCGATGTTGCCGGTCCAGCAGGGCAGGGCGCGGATGCGGTCTTCGGCAATCACGGAATCATCCCTGGTTTGCTGAGCGTCGACTCTGCCGAGCGTCGACAAGGGCGCCATGGACAGCCCAACGACAGCGAGGAGAAACAAAAAAACCTCGTCGGTGCGAGACGCCGGGATCGGTATCCCGCACCGCACCGACGAGCCCCTTGGCCAGGTTTTTGACCCCGGCATCCGCCCCCGCGGATCTGAAAATTCCTTGCGCCAGACACGTTCGAAACTGCCTGGTCACTGAGTTGCGGCTCTGCCATCACCCTCCCGTTGCAGCTCCGAACCCGTGTTTGATAGCTCAATTTCACGCCAAGGTTGCCTGCTTGTCAACAAAAAGTTGTGACTTTCTTTGGGTATTTTGCCCGAAAGCACAAGCAATTGCTTTAAAACCGCTCGAATTAGCTTAGAATCGGGCAAAGGGTTAAGTCCGGGAAACCCAAATGGTCCATTCAAAACGACACGGCGAGATCCTGCGGCTGCTGCAGGAAGAGGGGACCGTCACCATCGCCAGCCTGGCCGATCGGCTGGGCGTTTCACTCGAGACCGTGCGCCGTGACGTCAAGCCGCTCACCGGCGACGGCTCCGTCCTCAAGATGCACGGCGCCATCGGCCTGCCGTCGATGATCGGCGAAGCGCCGTTTGAACGGCGCATGCGCGAGAATGCCGATGCCAAGCGGATCATTGCCCGCATGGTCGCCGGCACCATCCGCGACGGTGAATCGATCATGCTCGACACCGGCACGACGACCTCGTTCCTGGCCCGTGAACTGCTCGGCCACCGTCGGCTGACCGTCGTCACCAACTCGTCGGACATCGCCCGCACGCTGGCCACCGTCAACGGCAACAAGGTCTACATGGCCGGAGGCGAATTGCGCAGCGATTCAGGCGCTGCCTTCGGGGCCTCGGCCATCGATTTCGTCAGCCGTTTCTCGGTCAGCCATGCCATTATCTCCACCGGCGCCATCGATGCGGTGATGGGCGTCATGGACTACGATCTGGAAGAGGCCGAGTTCGCCCGCATGGTGCTGTCGCGCGGCCAGCGTTCGCTCGTCATCACCGATCACAGCAAGTTCGGCCGCCATGGTCTGGTTCAGGTCTGCAGCTTCGACGGTTTTTCCGAACTCGCCACCGATCGGTCGCCATCACGCGACATTGCCGCCGCCCTGTCGCAAGCCGGCGCGCGGCTCAGCATTGCCGGTGGCGCAGCCGGGTTCTAGAATCCGCAAGAGCCTGGCCGAACATTAGCAATTGGTGGACGCATACGGATCTCAAACGCGCTGCTATGCGCGGTGGCCGCCTGCGGACATGCCTATGCCGGCAGAGCGCGAAAAGTGATCCTGAAGCAGGCGCCGCTCGGTCTGCCGTCGAGGATATCGATCCGCCCGCCATGCAATTGCATGATTTCCTGCACCAGGTTGAGGCCAAGCCCGGCGCCATGATCCTGCGGGCGCAACCGGTAGAAGGGCTCGAAGATGCGCTCCCGCTCGCCCGGTGGCACGCCGCCGCCTTCGTCCCGCACCTCGATGATGGCTGGCGCGGTGACGGCGACAGTGATCTTGCCGATGCGGCCGCCATGCTCGATCGCGTTCTGGACCAGATTGGTGACGGCGCGTTCGATTGCGGTGCGGTCGCCGGTGGCGAGAACCGTCTCTCTCGCCGGTTCGAACGACATCTCGTATCCGGCCGAAAATGCCATCGGCGCAAGGTCGACAATGACCCCGCGGGCGATCGCCACAAGGTCCACCTTTTCAAAAACCGCCGCCTGCCGGTCGAGGCGTTGCAGGTCGAGCAACTGGTCGGTTAGCGTCGAAAGCCTGGCTGCATCCTGCAGCAGCCGCGCCCGCTCCGGTGTCGCCGGCAATGAGGCAAGGCGCGTGTTGAGGATGGCGACCGGCGTTCGGAGCTCATGTGCCGCGTCGGTCAGGAAACGCTGGTGGCGCTCATAGCCCTTGTCGAGGCGCGCGAGCGCGGCATTCACTGCCCTTACCAGCGGCGTCACTTCCATAGGCACGTCCTTCAGCGGCAACTGCACACCGCGCTGGTCGATATCGATGCGCTCGGCCTCGGCGGCTGCATGGCCAAGGCCCGAGAGCGCGCCGCGCACCACCCAGGGCGTGGCGAACAGCGTGGCCAGCGCCATCAACCCGGCAAGCGGCAGTATCCCCTGCAGGAAGAATTGTGGCGCCTGCGCGAGCAGGCGCAGGAGCGAAAGTCCGCCCTTGGTGCCGGTCATGATCTGGACATTGCCGGCCGCCGTGTCGGTCCAGCGTATCTTTCCCGCCGGCGGAGCGGCTTGCCCGAGGGCGTGGTCGACACGGGCGTCGCTGATGTTGTCCAGCAGCCCGACGAAGGGCTGGAAGGTGGCAGGCACCGTTCCCTCCTGCAGCCGCCGCCCCTGCTTGTCGCGGATGATGAACCAGAGGTCCGCAACGTTCGACCGCAGCGTCGTCATATCCGGCGTTTCGTTGAGGACAAGCTTGCCGCTTGCATCGCGCGCCACCGCGTCCGCCAGCACGTCCATTGTGCCATCCTCGTAATCATGCGGAATGAGCCCCGTGGCCAGCATTGTGCCGAGAATGCCGACGATGATCAGCGTCAGCATCGCGCATTGCAACAACGCGATGCGCAGCACCAGGCTCCATTTGAGCGAACGCGGGCGCCCGATGCTCATGTCGTCTCGCGCAAAAGATAGCCGACGCCGCGAATGCCGTTGATCGTCACGCCGCTGTTCGCGTCGGCAAGCTTACGGCGCAGGCGCGAAACGTGGGTGTCGAGTGCGTTGGACTGGATCTCGTCGTCGAGGCCGAACACCGCCTCCATCAGCGCCTCGCGCTGTATCATGCGGCCGGTCCGCCGCATCAGCGCCTCCAGCACCAGAAGTTCACGGCGCGGCAGGCCGAGCGGTTCGCCACCGATCGACACCTCGCGATGCCCGACATCGAGAACCAGATGGCCGGCGCGGATGAACTGCGACTGCATCGGCACCGGGCGCCTGAGCAGTGCGCGCAACCGGGCCAGCAATTCCTCGAAGGCGAACGGTTTCGCCAGGTAGTCGTCCGCTCCCATGTCCAGCCCGTCGACCTTGTCCGACGTATCGCCTTTCGCGGTCAGCATCAGCACGGGCGTGGTGTTCTTCGCCGAACGCAGTCTGGGCACCAGCGACAGCCCGTCGCCGTCCGGCAATTGACGGTCGAGCAGGATGGCGTCGTAGCTGTCGGCGGCAACGAAGCCCTCGGCCTCGAGCAAAGAGCCGGCATGGTCGACGACCATGTCATGCCGCTTCAGCGCGGCACGCAGGGCGGCAACCATTTCAGGCTCGTCTTCGACCAACAAGATGCGCATCCATCATCCCTTGAAGAGGTTAGTTGCCTCGGGCGCTACAACGCCAACATTGCGCAAGCATGGCAAAACCCGGCGGTGGCCGTCGACACGCCCTTTCTTTGCATTTGCCGCCTTGCGCAATGTCTCTGCAATCCAGTCGCGGCAAACAGCGCCGGTCGAGTGTCGGCGATTCGCCCGCAGCCGACACTAAGGCGTAGGACCCGGATCGGAACCGATTTCGCGTCCGACGCTGAAACAAAAGCTGCAGATGGCCGCAATCCGGTTGAACCGCAGCGGTCAGGATTGAGGTTGGCTATGCCTGCAAGTGATGCCTTGTCTTTTCTCGTGGCGTGGAGCGTGGCGCCGTTCAGGGTTGGCTCCGTCACGCCGTCCAGTACCAGCCTGGCGGCGCTGATGACGCGCGATATCGGTCCCGACACCGGACCGGTGCTGGAACTTGGCCCCGGAACCGGCCCGTTCACCCGGGCGCTGCTGGGCCGTGGGGTGACTGAAGAGCATTTGACGCTGATCGAATCCGATCCGGATTTCGCCGCGCTGCTCAGGCGGCGCTTTCCCGCGGCCCGGGTTTTCGAAATGGATGCCGTCGGTCTGCGCCATCTGTCGCTGTTCCCCGGGGCGATGGCCTGCGCCGCCGTCAGCGGACTGCCCTTCCGGCTGATTTCACCGCGCAAGACGCTCGCCATTCTCGATGGTGTTTTCGCAAATCTTCGCCCGGGCGGCGCGCTCTATCAGTTCACGCTTGGTCGGCGCTGCCCGTTCGACCAGTCGCTGCTCGATCGGCTTGACCTCGAGGTCACGCGGGTCGGCAATACCTTTCGCAACTTCCCGCCGGCAACGGTCTATCGCATCGCCAGGATCAAGACGATCAGCACCTATGACTGGCGCTTCGCATGACGGGGCCGTTGTCGGTCGTTCTTGGCCTCGGTCTGTTCGGCGTCTTCTGCCTCGCCTTCACCGAAAAGATCCTGCCGGTGCCGCCGTCGCACGTGATGCTGCTGTTCCTTGGCATGACGGCGGCCCCGGATGGCGTGACACTGCTGATCCTGCTGACAGTGACGACGCTTGCCTCCACCAGCGGTTGCCTTGTCTGGTATGCGGTCGGCCGCCGGATCGGATTTGACCGTGCTGGCAGGCTGGTCGAACGCTTCGGCAGATATGTCTTCCTGCGCCCCGCAACCTACCACAAGCTTGGTCAGACTTACCGCCGCAATCATCTCGGGATCTCGCTGTTGGCGCAGTTCATCCCGACGGTGCGCAACTATCTCCCGATCGCGGCCGGCGCACTTTGTCTGCCTGCTTTGCCGTTCGCGGCCACGACGCTGTTCGGCGCCATGCTCTGGAATGCGGGGTTTCTCGTCACCGGTTATCTGCTGCAGGGCAGTGGCCAGGACTCCTTCACTGTCGGCTTCCGCATCATTGTTATTGTCGTGGCGCTGGAGACGGCATTCATGCTTGCGTTGCGTTATGGCCATGCCTGCCGGCGGCGTATCAGGCTGGTGCGAGGCTGAGCTCGCAGCACCAGTCACCAGTCACGGGATAAGCTCTGCCGTCGGCTTTCCTTCCCTTGCGCGCCGGTGTTTAGTCCGGCCATGGCCTTCACCATCCGCCAGTTGCAGTTCTTCATCGCCGTCGCCGAGCAAGGCACGGTGTCGGGTGCCGCGCAGAACCTGTCGATTTCGCAATCCTCGGTCACCGAAGCGATCAAGGAACTCGAAAGCGATCTCGGGGTCGAACTGTTCGAACGCCATCCGCGCGGCCTGAACATCACCCACAAGGGCCACCAGTTCCTGCGCCATGCAACAAAGATCCTTGCCGACGTTTCGGATGCACGCCGCTCTTTCTCCGGCGAACAGGCAGCAGCAGGCGGCCGGCTGCAACTCGGCGTCACCTCGATGGTCGCCGGTTACGTGCTGTCGGATCTTCTTGCCCGTTACCGCCGCGCCTATCCCGGCGTCGAGGTCTCGGCCATCGAGGACAATGGCGACTATCTCGAACATCTCTTGATCGGCGGCAAGCTCGACATTGCCGTCATGGTCACCTCCAACCTGCGCGACCGCACGGCACTGCAGTCGGAAATCCTCGAGGTCTCGGCCTATCGCCTCTGGCTGCCGCTCGGCCACCCGCTCGCCGGCGCCGACATCATCAGCATTGGCGACATCGCCTTCGAGCCGCTGATCATGCTGACCGTCGACGAGATCGAGGAGAACACCGGCAAGCTGCTCACGGCGATCGGCGCCAAGCCGCATGTCGCCTTTCGTACGCGTTCCGTGGAAGCCGTGCGCAGTCTCGTTGCCACCGGCGCCGGCGTGGCGCTGCTGCCCGACCTCGTCTACCGACCCTGGTCGCTGGAGGGCGACCGCATCGAATCGCGCGATATTTCCGGCTCCTTGCCGGTTGTCCAGGTCGGCATGGTCTGGCGCCGCGGGTCCGGTCTGCCGCAGGCGGCGCGCGATTTTATAGGCCTTGCCCAGTCGCAGCGCACGATCCGCCGCTAGTGGCCTACTCCGGCCTGGCGTCGCCAGTCTCGCGCTTGCGCCTTGTGACGGAAACCGCCTCCGCCTTGAACGACCCGATCGGAGCAACCTCGAAGCGGCCAGCGCCGGCAAGCCTGACGGCGCGGCGGAACGGCGGACACTCCATCGGCCGGGCGGCCGGACATCGGGCGGCGTGACGCAAGGCCTCTCGGATCGCGGTCAGGCGCTGGATGGTATGGTCCAGTTCGTTCGCCTTGGCATCCAGGCGCCCTCGATCCATTTTCGGCAGGCCGTCGGGCCTCAGCATCGCGGAAATCTCGTCCAGTGCGAATCCACCGGCGCGTCCAAGCGTGATCAAAGCGAGCCGTTCCAGGACGGCCGGGTCGAACAAGCGGCGCAGGCCGCGACGGCCGATTGAGGCGATGAGGCCCTTCTCCTCATAGTAGCGAAGTGTCGAGGCGGGCACGCCGGTGCGCCGCGACACTTCGGCAATGTCTATATCTTTCATGCTTGACCTCAAGTCGGCTTGAACTCGTACAGTGCTCGCGACGATCAGTGAGAGCAACAGAAAAGCGAGGTCCGTCATGCCGCAATCCGCGCAGCCAAACACACGGCAAGCCGCGCTCTGGAACGACGCCAGCGGAAAAACCTGGGTTGAGATGCAACCGATCCTCGACCAGATACTGGCGCCGTTCGAGCGGCTGGTAGTCGATGCCGGCTATCCCGGAGAAGGGGGCAATGTCCTGGACATCGGCTGCGGCGCCGGCGCCACAACTCTGGCAATGGCGCGTCGCGTGGGCAACGACGGACGTTGTGTTGGGCTCGACATCTCGCAGCCGCTTGTCGCCTTGGCGACGGAGCGCACAGGGGCAGAAGAGGTACCAAACGCAAGTTTTGAAGTGGGCGATGCCCAGACGTATGCGTTCGAATTAGGGGACTTCGACGCTGTTGTCTCGCGTTTTGGTGTCATGTTCTTCGATGATCCCGTGGCCGCGTTCGCCAACATAAGACAGGCCGCAAGCCGCGGTAGCAAACTCGCCTTTGTTGCTTGGCGCAGTCCGGCCGAGAATGATTTCATGACGACCGCCGCGCGAGCGGCTGCGCCTTTCCTGCCCCCCGCACCCGCGCCGGACCCCGATGCGCCGGGGCAGTTTGCTTTTGCCAACGCCGCCAAGGTGAAGCGGATTCTTGAAGCGGGTGGCTGGTCGTCAATCGAAGTCGAACAGGTGGATGTCCAGTGTCGGATCGCCGAAGATGATCTGATAACGTTTGTCACCCGATTAGGGCCGGTCGGCGCCGCGTTACGTGAGGTTGACCGGGCAACGGCCGAAAAAATCACTGCGGTGTTGCCTGCTGCGTTCGCGCCTTTCGTGGAGGACGGTGAGGCTCGCTTCAACGCCGCCTGCTGGCTGGTGACGGCGCTGGCTTGAAGGGGTGTCGGGCTATCGGAAAAACCGATATCGCCTTTCTGATAAATGAATTTGCGAAACCGGAATTTTCAAAGCACTTTCTGTCCAGGGACCAAAGTCGTCACCAGAGCGACATCAAGTCCAACGCACGAGCTGACAGTTTTCAGTCCGCGCGTGACCCCTAGCGAAGACCGAAACCGGCTTTCGGGGTCAGGCGCCAAATGGGAGATCGATGATGAATTCATTCCTGAAGTCATGCACTGCTTTGACGGTCGCGCTGACCTTCTCCGGCCAGGCCGTCGCCCAGGTCAAGGAACTTGGCAAGGGCGAAGGCCAGGTCAACATCGTTGCCTGGCCGGGCTACATCGAACGCGGCGAAACCGACAAGGGCTATGACTGGGTGACCTCCTTCGAGAAGGAGACCGGTTGCAAGGTCAACGTCAAGACCGCCAACACCTCCGACGAGATGGTCTCGCTGATGAACGAGGGCGGCTTCGACCTCGTCACCGCATCGGGCGATGCGTCGCTGCGCCTCGTTGCCGGCAAGCGCGTGCAGCCGATCAACACCGATCTCATCCCGAGCTGGAAGACTGTCGACGAACGGCTGAAGGAAGCCCCTTGGTTCACCGTCGGTGGCGTCCACTATGGCGTTCCCTACCAGTGGGGTCCGAACGTCCTGATGTACAACACCGAGGTGTTCAAGGAAGCGCCCAAGAGCTGGAATATCGTCTTCGAGGAAATGAAGCTGCCGGACGGCAAGTCCAACAAGGGCCGCGTCCAGGCCTATGATGGGCCGATCCATATCGCCGACGCCGCCAATTATCTGATGTTCCACAAGCCGGAACTCGGCATCAAGGATCCCTACGAACTGAACGAGGACCAATATAAGGCAGCGCTCGAACTGCTGCGCGTGCAGCGCACGCTGGTCGGCCGCTACTGGCATGACGCCGCCATCCAGGTCGACGATTTCCAGAACGAAGGCGTCGTCGCTTCCGGCTCGTGGCCGTATCAGGTCAATGCGCTGGTCGCCGCCAAGAAACCGGTCGCGTCGACCGTGCCGGAAGAAGGCGTCACCGGCTGGGCCGACACCACCATGATGGAGGCCGACTCGGCCAACCCCAACTGCGCCTATATGTGGTTGGAACATTCCTTGTCGCCGAAAGTGCAGGGCGATGTCTCGGCCTGGTTCGGTTCGTTGCCGGTCGTGCCGGCTGCCTGCAAGGGCAACGAGCTGTTGACCGACGAAGGCTGCAAGACCAACGGCTACGATAATTTCGACAAGATCAAGTTCTGGAAGACGCCGGTGTCGAAATGCGCCACCGAGAACGACCAGTGCGTGCCCTATTACCGCTGGGTGTCGGACTATATCGGCGTCATCGGTGGACGGTGATTTCGCCTCTTTGCTGAGCTCGGCACCGCCCCTCACCCTTACCCTCTCTCCGTGAAGAACGGGGAGAGGGGATCGCCGGTGTTGGAGCGCTTTCCTTCTCCCCATCACTATATGGGGAGATGGTGCCGGTAGGCGGATGAGGGGCAGCGCAGCCGCCCGAATTTGATGAGCCTGACAGATCAGGACAGCCCATGACCTCTGCCGTTTCCTTCCAGAAAGCCTCGCGCCATTTTGGCAGCGTTCGCGCCGTCGACGCGGTCGATCTTGACATTGCGCCGGGTGAGTTCTTCGCCATGCTCGGGCCGTCCGGTTCCGGCAAGACCACGTGCCTGCGCCTCATCGCCGGCTTCGAGCAGCCGACCTCGGGCTCGATCTCGATCTTCGGCGAACGCGCCGAGGGCGTGCCGCCCTATCGCCGCAACGTCAACACCGTGTTCCAGGACTACGCGCTGTTCCCGCATCTGAGCGTGCTCGACAATGTTGCCTATGGCCTCATGGTCAAGGGCATCGGCAAGGCTGAACGGCACAAGGCGGCTGAAGAGGCGCTGTCGCTGGTGCGGCTGCCCGGCTATGGCGCCCGCCGCCCCGGCCAGCTTTCCGGCGGCCAGCGCCAGCGCGTCGCACTCGCCCGTGCGCTGGTCAACCAGCCCAAGGTGCTGCTGCTCGACGAGCCCCTCGGCGCCCTCGACCTCAAACTGCGCGAGAACATGCAGGAGGAGCTGAAGTCGCTGCAGAAAGTGCTCGGCATCACCTTCGTCTTCGTCACCCACGACCAGGGCGAGGCGCTGTCGATGGCTGACCGCGTCGCTGTCTTCAATGACGGCAAGATCATGCAGATCGGCACGCCGGAGGATATCTACCAGCGGCCGAAGACCCGCTTTGTCGCCGATTTCGTCGGTTCCTCCAACGTGCTGCCGCCGGATTTCGTCCAGCGCTATTGTGGCCAGCATCGCTGGGGCAGCCTGCGGCCTGAATCCATTCGCGTCGGCCGCACGGCCAAGGGGGCGGCAAGTGGCGAAGGCGTTTCCGCTCGCCTTGTCTCGACCAACTATCTCGGCGCCACGACAAAACTCGCGCTCGATGCCGACGGATTGAAACTGCACGCCATCGTGCCGGCCGGCAACACGCTACCCGTGGAAGGCGAGGCGGTCATGCTCACCTTCAACCGCGAGCACCTGCATCTGATGGACGAGCCGGTATGAGCCTCGACGCCGCCATCCCGCGCGCCACGGCGCCCGCCATCCTACCGGGCAGCGGTGGCTTGCGCGGCGCGCTATCGGATCTTTTCTGGCGCAGACCCAAGGTTCTGCTGCTCCTCATGCTGCTGCCGCCGGTTCTGTGGCTCGGCATCGTCTACATAGGCTCGCTGTTCGCGCTGCTGGCGCAAAGCTTTTTCTCCATCGACGAGTTTTCCGGCCTCATCAACCGCCAGTTCACTTTGAAGACGTATGGCGACCTGTTCCAGGCGGCCAATCTCGACATCATCCTGCGCACGGTGACGATGGCGGCGCTGGTCACGCTGGCCTCGGCGATCATTGCCTTTCCGATCGCCTATTACGCGGCACGCTATGCCCGTGGCCGCTGGAAGGCGCTGTTCTATCTCGGCATCATGCTGCCGCTGTGGTCGAGCTACCTGGTCAAGATCTACGCCTGGAAGCTGATCCTGGCCAAGGAAGGCATCCTCACCTGGATGTTCGGCAAGCTGCATCTGCAATGGCTGATTGACGCCTGGCTGTCGCTGCCGGTCGTCGGCGGCAATTCGCTGTCAGTGTCGTTCACCGGCACCTTCATCGTCTTCGTCTATGTCTGGCTGCCGTTCATGATCCTGCCGGTGCAGGCGGCGCTCGAGCGCGTGCCGGGCAATCTGGTCGAGGCCTCGTCCGATTTGGGCGCTTCGCCGGGACAGACCTTCCGCAATGTGCTGTTCCCGCTGGCGCTGCCGGGCATCGTCGCCGGATCGATCTTCACCTTCTCGCTGACGCTCGGCGATTACATCATCCCGCAGATCATCGGCACCTCGCGCCTGTTCATCGGCCAGGCGGTCTATTCGCAGCAAGGCACCGCCGGCAACATCCCGCTCGCCGCCGCCTTCACCGTCGTGCCGATCGTCATCATGGGCTTCTACCTCTGGGGCGCCAAGCGCATGGGGGCCTTCGATGCGCTCTGACGGCTCTCAGTCGGCTCCGCTCAGCCTGAAGATCGCGGCCGCCTGCGGTCTGCTGTTCCTGCATCTGCCGATCCTGCTGATCTTCGTCTACGCCTTCACGACGGAGGAAAAGAGCTTCGTCTGGCCGCCGCCCGGTCTGACCACGCAGTGGTTCGCCGTCACCTGGAACCGGCCGGATGTCTGGCAGGCGCTGTCGCTGTCGGTCAGGGTTGCCGCGATCTCAACGGCGATCGCGTTGGTCCTCGGCACGCTGTGTTCGGCGGCAGTGTCGCGGACCAAATTCTTCGGCCGTGAAACCATCTCGCTGCTGGTCATCCTGCCGATCGCGCTGCCCGGCATCATCACCGGCATCGCGCTGCGCTCGGCCTTTTCGCTGGCCGACATTCCATTCTCGTTCTGGACGATCGTGCTCGGCCACGCCACCTTCTGCGTCGTTGTCGTCTACAACAATGCCGTGGCCCGTTTCCGCCGCACCTCGGGTTCGATGATCGAAGCGTCGATGGATCTCGGCGCCGACGGTTTCCAGACCTTCCGCCATGTTGTGCTGCCCAACATCGCCACCGCGCTGCTCGCCGGTGGAATGCTGGCCTTCGCTCTGTCCTTCGACGAGGTCATCGTCACCACCTTCACCGCCGGCCAGCAGCAGACGCTGCCGATCTGGATGCTGGAAGAGCTGATCCGACCGCGCCAGCGCCCGGTCACCAATGTCGTCGCGATGGTCGTCGTGCTGGTGACGCTGCTGCCGATCCTCGCCGCCTATTACCTAACCCGCGAGGGCGACCAGATCGCCGGTTCGGGCAAGTAAATCCACGAATTCGTAAGGGAGAGACGTCCATGGACACCCAGATGCTGATCGGCTCGAGATTCGAGAAGGGCACCGAAACCGAGGAGCCGATCCTCAATCCAAAGACCGGGGCGACCATTCTCAACCTGCCCGAAGCCAGCCCCGCCCAGATCGAGGCGGCAGTCATGGCCGCCGAACAAGCGTTCGTCTTGTGGTCACGCACCACGCCTGCGCAGCGCTCCGGCTATCTCCTGAAGATCGCCGATCGCATCGAGGCCGACGCGAAGGAATTCGCGACGCTCGAGGCGCTCAATTGCGGCAAGCCGATCAACGCCGTGCTCAATGACGAGATCCCGGCGATCGTCGACTGCTACCGCTTCTTTGCCGGCGCCGTTCGCTCGATGCCAGGCGTCGTCGCCGGCGAATATCTACCTGGCCACACCTCGATGGTGCGTCGCGACGCCATCGGCATCGTCGCCTCGATCGCACCGTGGAACTATCCGCTGATGATGATGGCCTGGAAGCTGGCGCCGGCGATCGCCGGCGGCAACACAGTGGTCTTCAAGCCGTCGGAGCAGACGCCGCTGACGGCGCTGAAGCTGGCAAAAATCCTTGCCGAAATCCTGCCGGAAGGCGTCGTCAATGTCGTGCTCGGCCGCGGCGACAGCGTCGGCAACACGCTGATCAATCACCCCAAGGTCAACATGATCTCGATCACCGGCGATGTCGCCACCGGCAAGAAGGTCTTGCAGGCCGCCGCCAAGTCGGTCAAGCGCACGCATCTCGAACTCGGCGGCAAGGCGCCGGTCATCGTCTTCGATGACGCCGACCTCGGCGCGGTGGTCAGTGGCCTGCGCGCCTTCGGCTATTACAATGCCGGCCAGGACTGCACCGCCGCCTGCCGCATCTATGCCGGCAAGAAGATCTACGACGAGCTCGTCGCCGATCTGTCCTTGGCTGTCTCGACCATCAAGTACAACCGCCCCGACGACAACGAAAACGAGATCGGGCCGCTGATCTCGCGCCGCCAGCGCGACCGTGTCTCGAGCTTCGTCGAGCGCGCCTCGGAACTGAAGCACATCGAGATCACCACCGGCGGCAAGCCGGGCGAGGGCACGGGCTTCTACTACCAGCCGACCGTCGTTGCCGGCGCGCTGCAGGAAGACGAGATCGTTCGCCGCGAGGTGTTCGGCCCGGTCGTCTCGGTCACCCGTTTTTCCGAGGTCGACGAGGCGGTGAACTGGGCCAATGACAGTGGCTATGGCCTAGCGTCATCCGTGTGGACCAAGGATGTCTCGCGCGCCATGGCGACGGCTGCCCGCCTGCAATATGGCTGCACCTGGATCAACACCCACTTCATGCTGACCAACGAGATGCCGCATGGCGGGTTGAAGCAATCCGGCTACGGCAAGGACATGTCGCTCTATGCGCTAGAAGACTACACCGCCGTGCGCCATGTGATGGTTGCTCACGGCTAGCGCACGCAAGCAAGGCAAGCATTCAACAAAGGAGGAAAGAACCATGCATCGCCGCCAATTTCTGACATCCGCAGCTGCCGCCGCCACGCTCTTCGTCGCGGCGCCGTCCCTTGCCGCTGACACCGCGCAATCGGTGGTCGAAGCCTATGTCGCTGCCTGGAACGCCCATGACTCGGCCAAAGCCGCCGGCTATTTTGCCGATGACGTGACCTACTACGATGCCTCGGTCGGCAAACCGGTCAAGGGCAAGGAAGCCGCCAAGACCGGCGTCATCGACAATTTCCTGAAAGCAGTCCCCGACGCCGTGTGGACGATGAAGGGCACGCCCGTCGTGGAGGGCGACCGTGTCTCGTTCGAATGGGAGTTTTCCGGCACCAATACCGGCGCTTGGGCCGACGGCACCGCCGCCACTGGTAAGAAGTTCTCCTTCACCGGCGCCTCGATGTTCTCGATCAAGGACGGCAAGATCGCCACACAGAGCGACTACTACGATGCGCTCGGCTTCTACAAGCAGCTTGGCCTGATGTAGCAGCGCCGTCTGCATCCCTTCTCCCCGTTGCCGGGGAGAAGGGCGCGGGCCACTACTCCACAATACGATAGATGTTCCACAGCTGGTGCCCGACACGACATAGGGCTCCATCTCCTTGCCCCATTTGGCGTGGGCGTCGATCTTGCCGATCTTGGCGAAGAACGCCTCCAGCTGGGCAAGGCTCTCGACCTGGTGATGCGACTCGACCGTCGCTTCGCGCGCGCCGATCGATCCGGTCATGATCTGGAACTTCAGGTCGGCGATGCCGACCTGCGAGCCGATCTCTCGCTCCCATTTCTTCATCAGCTCAAGCACGGTCTGCTTGTGCCCGAACTTGGCGTCGATCTGCCATCTGGCGCTGAACATCGCCGCCTCACTCGTCCCAGGCTTGCACGACCGTCTGCCGTGCGATCTGCCCGTTCTTCATCTCCAGCATCGCTGCCGCGAACACCTTAGTGCCGTCCGGATAGGTGCAGGCCTGGGTGAAGGCGAGGCTGTCGCCATCGGCGATCGCGGTATCGACCTTGTGGGTCATCGCCCGGCTGCAGATGTCGTCCCAGAACGTGCTGATCGCCGCGCGCCCGCGGATTTCGCGTGGCTTGCTCGGCGGGTTGTTGCGGTCGATCACCCGCACCAGCGCGTCGTCGGTATAGAAGCTCGACAGCATCTTTCCATCACGGCCTTCGATCGCCTTCTTGATCGCCGCGCCGTCCACGGCCTGTGTCTTGGTCAGCATTTTATCCTCCATATGCCCGTCTTCGCGATCGGGCGGTCAATGATCATGATGCCGCCCCGCGCTCATCGCCGGGCAGTGATTTCTTCACTGCGACTTGGCCTTGACGGCCGCGAACACGTCGTCGGTCTGCTTCTTGAAGGTCGCGAGGTCGACCTGGCTGCCATTGAGCATTGTCGACCAGTGGCGCACGATCGCGGCCATCGCCACCGCCTCCTTGATCTCCTCGTCGCTGGCGCCGTTGAGCTTGGCCGCCTCGGTATGGAAATAGATGCAGTACTGGCACGGGATCTGCGCAGCGACGGCGAGCCCCAACAGTTCCTTGGTCTTGCCGTCGAGCGCGGTCTTCGGGTTGAGCTGTACGCCCTTGATCTCGGCCCAGGCGCCGGCGACGGCTACATCCGGCAAGGTCTTGAACATGTCCGGCACCGAGCCGAGCGTCGCCTGGATGTCCTTGTAGGCGGCTGTCGCAGACGCGTCCTCGGCCTTTGCGGGAGCGATAGCGAACAACGCTCCAACACCTGCCGCAATCACCAGCGATCTGAGCGTCCGGCTTGACTCCAGCATTTCTTCCTCCTTCGCAGTGCCTTTCCCGGCGACATCCGCCTGGCCTGCATGAAGAGAATTGATAACGCTTGCATGCCTCGCGCCGCTTCGCCCGAAAGCGCCATGGCTCCTATGGCCCGTCCGGGCCAGTATGCCTGGCGGAAAATGCCGCTGCCGCGGCCCGCGACGGCAGGTCCAGCTTGAGTAGTATGTTGGCGACGTGGCGCTTGACCGTGTGCTCGCTCAGCCTGAGCTCGGCGGCAATCGCGGCATTGCTCTTGCCATCGGCGATCAGGCTCACAACTTCGCTCTCGCGCACCGTCAGCGAAGCCGGCTCGGTCGCCCTGGCCTTGGGACGGCAGGCCGGTTCCAGATGCTGTTCGGACATCGCCAGCACGAGCGCCAGCGGCTCGTCCAGTTCGTCGATGCTGATGCGGCCGGCATCGGCGAAATGGAGCCCTGAGCCGGCCGCCAACTCCGCGACCAGCCGCGATGCCAGGATGTCGCCGCGCCCGGCATGAGCAGCGAGTTGCATCGTCACGCGACCTGTCAGTCCTTCCGGCGATCCGCGCACCTCGATTTCCCCGACATGCGCCCCCTGTGCGCTCGCTACGCCGATCTCCTGCGCTGCCTCGCGCAACGCCGCCGCGCACCGCAAGGCCCGCCCCGGTCCGTCGAAACGTGAAATCATCACTTCGCCATGCGTTTCCACGCAGCGCCCGCCATGGCGTCCGACAAGGGTTCGCCATGTTTCCTGGAAGCGCTGGCTGCGTTCGCCCCACATGCGGTCGCCGAGCCGCGCCGTGTCATGGATGCGTGTCACCAAAAGCGCCGCCAGCACACGCTCCGCTTCCGCCACGGCGCGTGCCCCGGTCAGGAATTCCTCGATCAGGTCAGCCACCCGATCGACATCGCCGGTCCAGATCGGATGGTCGCGCCCGGGGATTTCCGCCAGCCGCGCATTCGGGATGGTCTTGGCCAGGAAGCGGCTGGCGTCAGGATCGACCCGCACATCGTTGCGGCGATGGATCAGCAGTGTTGGCGCGCGGATTGCCGCCAGCACGCCGCGCACGTCGATCCCGGCGTTCATGCGCGCCAGTGCCGCCGCTGCGGTCGGGCTTGCCGACAAACGCTCGAAGCGCGCCCACCATTGGGTGAAATGGGGGTCGTCGACCCGGCCCGGCGCGAAGCTGGGCAAGGTAGCACCCGTGCCCCATGACGTTTCAGCCGTCTCGATGAAGGCATCGAGGCGTTCCGGTGGCATCACCCATTTGTGGAAATGCGCATAGCCGCCATAGAGCGCCAGCGCCCGCGTCCTCTCCGGATAGGTGGCGGCGAACAGCATCGCCATTGGCGCGCCTTCCGAGGCGCCAAGCAGTGCGGCCCGGCCGCTGCCGGTCGCGTCCATCACGGCACGCACATCGTCCATGCGCGTTTCGAGGCTGGGCAGGTGGTGCGCGTCGACGCGGTCAGACAGTCCCGTGCCGCGCTTGTCGAACAGGATCAACCGCGAGAACGCCGATAGCCGCTTCAGCAGCCGGCTGTAGCCTTCGTCTTCCCAGTGCAGGTCGAGATTGGAAGCACGAAGACGAGATCGAACGATCCCTGCCCGACCACCTGATAGGCGATCCGCACATCGCCGCTACGGGCATATCGGGTCTCGATCGGCCTCACGAGGTTCCGCCCCGGCCTGACGATTTCTGGTCGTCAAACCATAGCAGAACAGCCTGATCGCGGCAGTTCAAACTTTAGCGATGGAAAATATAGGCGCGGTGCCTCGGCGCTATTTTTGCGAAGCGGCAACGTCGGCCGGGGAGGCCTCGAGCCCGAGTCGGAGGTCGGCCTCAGCCGGCGTGATCGGTCGCCTGATCTTGGCCGAGGCGGCGACCACCAACTCGTTGAAATTCTCGGTGCCGCCGTCCAGCAAATCGAACAACTGCCGCCGCATCCTCGGCTCCCAGAACTTGTTGATATGCTCGGCGACGCCGGCAATGCCTTCCTCGCGCGGCTTGGAATGGAAAAAATCGGCGATCTGGTTTGCCATGCGCACCAGCTTCTCGCTGGTGCTCATGATGTGTTCTTCGTCATGCGACATGTTTGGCAACTCCGCAAACCACCCGGTCGGGGTGGGTGAAAATATCGAAATCATCGCCGCGAACCAGCGCAACCAGTGTCATCCCGGCGGCCTCCGCAGTGCGGATGGCCAGCGCGGTCGGCGCCGAAACGGCGATGATGATTGCGGCGCCGATAGCCGCCGTCTTCTGCACCATTTCGACCGAAACGCGCGACGTCACCACCACAGCGCCCGTTGAGCCGTCGATGCCGGCTTTCGCCAACGCACCTGCGAGTTTGTCGAGCGCATTGTGGCGGCCGACATCCTCACGCGCCATGACGATGCCCTTGTCCGGCATATAGAAGCCGGCGGCGTGCACGGCTCCGGTCTCCGTGTGCAGCGGCTGCACTTTCGACAAAAGCTTAACCGAGCGGGCGATATCGTCGGCATCAAATGTAAGCGTCGACGAACCGACCGCGTCGACCGAACGCATCGCTTCCTCGATCGATTCGATGCCGCACAGGCCACAACCAACCGGACCGGCCAGTCGTCTGCGCCGCGCTTCGAAACGCGTATTGGCGCTGTCCTTCAACCGGATCTGGATATCGATGCCGGCGCCATGATCCTCGACCTCGATGGCTTCGATCTCGTCAGGCTTGGCGATGATGCCTTCGGTCAGCGAGAAGCCAAGCGCGAAATCCTCGAAATCGGCCGGGCTTGCCATCATCACGGCATGGGTGGTGCCGGCAAACGAGAACGCCACCGGCGTCTCTTCCGGCACCATCCGGTTGGCAGCCGTCGTCCCGCTCGCGCGACGCGCCAGCCGCGAGACCTGAGTCGTGGCTTTGCGGCGCTCGCTCAAGACTACTCCGCCGCTTGCAGCGAGGCGATGCGCCGGCTCTGCTTGGCCTGTTCGTCATAGTCGCGCTGCCATTCCGACGGGCCGTTGGAGGCGCCGACCTGCACCGCCGTCACCTTGTATTCCGGGCAGTTGGTCGCCCAGTCGGAGAAGTCGGTGGTGATGACGTTGGCCTGCGTGTCCGGATGATGGAAGGTCGTGTAGACCACGCCGGGCGACACCCGGTCGGTGATCAGCGCGCGCAACGTCGTCTCGCCTGAGCGGCTTGTCAGCCGGACCCAGTCGCCGTCGCGCAGTCCGCGATTCTCCGCATCGTGCGGGTGGATCTCCAGCCGGTCCTCGCTGTGCCACATGATGTTGTCGGTGCGCCTGGTCTGCGCGCCGACATTGTACTGCGACAGGATGCGGCCGGTGGTCAGCAGCAGCGGGAAGCGCGGGCCGGTCCTTTCGTCCGTTGCCACATATTCGGTGCGGATGAACTTGCCCTTGCCGCGCACGAAACCATCGATATGCATGATCGGGGTGCCGAGCGGTGCCTTCTCGTTGCAGGGCCATTGCACGGATCCGACACGGTCGAGCAACTCGAAGGAGACGCCGGCGAAACTCGGCGTCGTCTGGGCGATCTCGTCCATGATCTCGGAGGGATGCTGGTAGTTCCAATCCAGCCCGATCGCCCGGGCAAGCTCCTGCGTCGCTTCCCAATCGGCGTAGCGCGCCTTCGGCTCCAGAACCTTGCGCACCATGTTGATGCGACGCTCGGCATTGGTGAAGGTGCCGTCCTTCTCGAGGAAGGTCGAGCCCGGCAGGAAGACATGCGCGTAGTTCGCCGTCTCGTTGAGGAAGAGGTCATGCACGACGACACATTCCATGGCAGCCAGACCGGCGGCGACATGCTTGGTATCGGGATCGGACTGCAGAATGTCTTCGCCTTGGATGTAGATCCCTTTGAAGCTGCCGTCGACGGCGGCGTCCAGCATGTTGGGGATGCGCAGGCCGGGTTCGTCGTCCAGCTTCACGCCCCACAGGCTTTCATAGATGTCGCGCACGGCTTCGCCGGAGATATGACGGTAGCCCGGCAGTTCGTGCGGGAACGAGCCCATGTCGCAGGAGCCCTGCACATTGTTCTGGCCACGCAGCGGGTTCACGCCGACGCCCGGCCGGCCGATATTGCCGGTGGCCATGGCGAGGTTGGCGATCGCCATCACCGTGGTTGAGCCCTGGCTGTGTTCCGTCACCCCGAGGCCGTAATAGATCGCGCCGTTGCCCCCCGTAGCATAGAGACGCGCCGCGCCGCGGATCAGTTCCGGATCGACGCCGGACAGTTTGCCGACGGTTTCAGGGCTGTTTTCCGGCAAGGCGACGAACGATGCCCAATCCTGGAACTCCGCCCAGTCGCAACGTTCGCGAATGAAGGCCTCGTTGAAAAGACCCTCGGTGACGATCACATGCGCCAGCGCCGTCAGCACCGCCACATTGGTGCCGGGCTTCAGCGGCAGGTGATAATCCGCTTCAACATGTGTCGACTTGACCATCTCGGTGCGACGGGGATCGAGCACGATCAGTTTGGCGCCCTGACGCAGCCGCTTCTTCAGCCGCGAGGCGAACACCGGGTGGGCTGAAACGGGATTGGCGCCAATAATGACGGCAACGTCTGTGTAGTCGACGGAGTCGAAATCCTGCGTGCCGGCCGAGGTGCCATAGGTCTGGCCGAGCCCGTAGCCCGTCGGCGAGTGGCAGACGCGCGCGCAGGTGTCGACATTGTTGTTGCGGAAGCCCTGCCGCACCATCTTCTGGACGAGGTAGGTTTCCTCGTTGGTGCAGCGCGACGAGGTGATGCCGCCAATCGCGGTGCGGCCGTACTGATACTGGATACGGCGGAATTCCTTGGCCGTGTGGGAAATAGCCTCTTCCCAGGTCACCTCGCGCCAGGGGTCGGTGATCTTTTCGCGGATCATCGGCGACAAGATGCGGTCCTTGTGGGTGGCGTAGCCATAAGCGAAACGGCCCTTGACACAGGAATGACCGTGGTTCGCCTTGCCCTCCTTGTAGGGCATCATGCGGATGACCTCGTCATCCTTCACTTCGGCCTTGAACGAGCAGCCAACGCCGCAATAGGCGCAGGTGGTGACGGCCGAGCGCTCCGGCAGGCCTTTGGCAAGGACTGTTTTTTCGCGCAGCGCATCGGTCGGACAGGCCTGCACGCAGGCGCCGCAGGACACGCATTCCGAATCGATGAACGCCTCGTGCATTCCCGCCGAAACCCTGGATTCGAAACCACGTCCTTCGATGGTCAGCGCGAAGGTGCCCTGCACCTCTTCGCAGGCCCTCACGCAGCGCGAGCAGACGATGCATTGCGTGGGATCATAGGTGAAATAGGGGTTGGATTCGTCGCGTGCGATGTAATCGACCGTCAGCGAGCCATGGCCGGGCGCTACGCCGTTTTCCTGCTTGACGTGGTTGCGGCCCTCGATGCCGTAGCGGTTCTCGGTCAAGCCGATCGACTTCGCCACCGCATCGAACTCGCTGGCTCCGGTTCCGGCCGTCTCGTTCCAGCCGGTCGGATGGTCGGAGACGTAAAGCTCCATGACGCCGCGGCGAATGGCGTCAAGCCGCCCGGACTGCGTATGCACCACCATGCCTTCGCCGACAGGTGTCGTGCAGGATGCTGGCGTGCCGCCGCGCCCTTCGATCTCGACAAGGCAGACACGACATGAACCGAAGGAGTCCAGCATGTCGGTGGCGCAAAGCTTCGGGATCTCGACCCCGCCTTCCATCGCGGCACGCATGATCGAGGTGCCTTCCGGCACGGTGATGCTGCGGCCGTCGACACTCAGCGTGACCTGCTTGTGCGCCTTCGATTGCGGAGTTCCGTAGTCGATCTCTTCGACGAGTGATGGGAAGTCGGCCTTGATGTTCATCTGCCAGCTCCTATTCAGCAGCCACGCGCACTGGCGCAGGCTTGAAGTCGTCGGGGAAATGGGTGATCGAGCTCATAACCGGGTAAGGCGTGAAGCCGCCCAGCGCACAGAGCGAGCCGAATTTCATCGTGTTGCAGAGGTCGGTGACCAGAGCCAGGTTCTTCTCCGGCTCGATGCCTGCGGCGAGCTTGTCGATGGTCTCGACACCGCGCGTCGAACCGATGCGGCAGGGCGTGCACTTGCCGCAACTTTCGATGGCGCAGAACTCCATGGCGAACCGTGCCTGTTTCAGCATGTCGGCAGTGTCGTCGAACACCACGATGCCGGCATGGCCGATCAGCCCGTCCTTGGCCGCGAAGGCTTCATAATCGAACGGCGTGTCGAACAGCGCGCGCGGGAAATAGGCACCGAGCGGTCCGCCGACCTGCACCGCCTTGACCGGGCGCCCCGTCGCCGTGCCGCCGCCGATGTCGTCGACGATCTCGCCCAAAGTCATGCCGAAGGCCGCTTCGAACAGGCCGCCATACCTGATGTTGCCGGCGATCTGGATCGGGATCGTGCCGCGCGAACGGCCCATGCCGAAATCCTTGTAGAAGGCCGCACCCTTGTCCATGATGACGGGCACCGAGGCCAGCGAGATGACGTTGTTGATCACCGTCGGCTTGCCGAACAGCCCCTTGTGAGCCGGCAGCGGCGGCTTTGCGCGGACCATGCCGCGCTTGCCTTCGAGCGAGTCAAGCAGCGCCGTCTCCTCGCCGCAGACATAGGCGCCTGCGCCAACCCTGATCTCCATGTCGAAAGTGTAGGGTGAGCCCAACACGCTCGCGCCAAGCACGCCGGCCTTGCGGGCAACCTCGACGGCTTTGTTCATCATCGCCACCGCATGCGGATATTCCGAGCGGACGTAGACAAAGCCTTTGGTGGCACCCGTGGCGATTCCGGCGATCGTCATGCCTTCGATCAGCACGAAGGGGTCACCCTCCATGATCATGCGGTCGGCGAAGGTACCCGAGTCGCCTTCGTCGGCGTTGCAGACGATGTATTTACGGTCGCCAACGGTATCGAGCACCGTCTTCCACTTGATGCCGGTCGGGAAGCCAGCGCCGCCGCGCCCGCGCAGTCCGGATTCGGTGACTTGGGCGACAATGGCGGCGGGCGTCAATGCCAACGCGTTCGTCAGCCCGTTCAAACCGCCATGCTTCTTGTAGGATTCGAGTGACAGCGGATCGATCACGCCGCAACGCGCGAAGGTCAGCCGCGTCTGCTTGGCCAGGAAGGGGATTTTGTCCGGCGCGCCCAGCCAGCGCTTGTGAGGGCCGCCGGTGAGGAAGCCGCTGTCGAACAGGCTTTTGACGTCGGATGGCTTGACCGGGCCATAGGCGACACGGCCGTTGGCTGTCGCAACTTCGACCATGGGTTCGAGGAAATAAGCGCCGCGCGAGCCGTTGCGCACGATCTTGGCCTCGATGCCGCGCTCCGCCAGTTCACTGGCGATCGCCTTGGCGACCTTTTCGGCGCCAAGCGCCAGTGCGCCGGAATCGGCGGGAATGTAGATACGCGGGATCATGAGCGCACCTCGGCAACGATCTCGTCGAGCTTCTCGTCATCGAGCCGCCCGATCACTTCGCCATCGAGCATGGCGGCGGGCGAACAGGCGCACAGGCCGAGACAATAGACCGGCTCCAGCGTCACCGAACCGTCGCGGGTCGTCTCGTGGAAGCCTATGCCCAGCAACTGCTTCAGTTTGGCGGCGATGGCGTCGGAACCCATCGACTGGCAGGATTCTGCCTGGCAGACCTTCAGCACATGCCGGCCGGCCGGATGGCTGCGGTAATCGTGATAGAAGGTGACAACGCCGTGCACCTCGGCCCTGGAGATGTTCAGCGCCTCCGCGATGACTGGCAGCGCATCCTGCGGCACATGGCCGAACTCTTCCTGGATGCCGTGCAGGATCGGCAGCAGCGGGCCTTCGAGGCCTTTCAGCTCCTGGATGATCGCGGTCGTGCGCGATGTGATCTCGGTACTTGCAGGCTGCATTGGCATGCAGCGCCCTCCCTGGTCGATAGCTTTTATCGCTAAGTCTTTACAAAATCAGAGGAAACCCTCGGAATCAATAAAGCCGTTTCGTTGCTCGATAGAAATCTTCTATCGAGCTTGGTCGGCCGCTATTGTCTAGCCTAGCGGCGGGCGTGGAAATCGTCCGCCAGCGCCATCGCCTCGTCCAGCAGCGCCGAGACCAGTGGCGTGTGCGGCTCGCGCGGCGCAGCCACCAGGCCGACCGTGTGGCTGGCGTCTGGCTCGACGATCGGGATGGCTCGGATCGGTTCGGAAAAGCCGAATGTTTCCGCCAGGTTAAGGGGCATGATCGATGACCATTTGCCGGTGCGGATGTGCGAAAACAGTACGATCATCGAATTGGATTCGAGTGTCGGCCGCACCTGTACCCCGGCCTCGGCCAGGTGCTGGTCGATGATGCGGCGGTTCTGCATGTCGGGCGTCAGCAGGCAGAGCGGCAGGCTGCTAAGCTCGGCCCATGTCACTTTGTCGCGGTCGGAATAGGGATTCCCCATCGCAGTGATCAGTTGATAGCGCTCGTCATAGAGCGGCACGCTGGTGACGCGCCCCAGCGGCTCGTTGTCGAGATAGGTGATGCCGGCATCGATGTCGAAATTGCCGAGCAGCGACAGCACTTCGATCGAGGTCCGCGACAGCACCGAAAAGGTGACGCCGGGATGTTTTGCCCGAAAGGGGGTCGTCAGCCGCGCCACCATGGCCAGGGCGGTCGGAATCGCGGCAATGCGGATGCGACCAGACAGGCCGTGGCGCGCCGCCCGCATCTCTTCTCTCATGGTGCGGGTGTCGCCGACGATGCGACGCGCCCAGACCAATACCTGCTTGCCTTCGGGCGTCAGCCCTTGGAAGCGCGAGCCGCGCAGCACCAGCATCACGCCGAGCTGGCCCTCGAGCTGCTTGATGCCGGCCGACAGCGTCGGCTGGGTAACCCCGCACACTTCCGCCGCCCGGCCGAAATGCTCTTCCTTGGCCAGTGCGATGAAGAATTCCAGCTTGTCGATCATGGACGGAAGCTAGAGCATTTTGGTGTCCGCATAAATGCAGCAGAACAAACGGTTAGAGCGAGCCAACGGCTCGGTCAGGAGTGCCTGTTCCGGATCATGCTCGCCCCGCCTCCCCGAAATGCGCAATAGCCTATCTATCGACGAGGTTCAGGATATTGCCGTCGGGATCCTTGAACCATGCGACCTTCATGCCGTAGCCGACATGGACGTCGCCCTCCAGCGTGAGGCCGGGCATCTCATAGCGCTCGAAGGCGACACCCTTGGATTTCAGCGACTTGACGATGGTCTCGATCTCGTCGCCGACCGTCCAGGTCACCGCCGTCGCCTTGTTGGTGCCTGCGAATTGCGAATGATAGACATTGATAAGCGTGGTGCCGCTTCTGTAGACGATCAGTTCGCCACCCATATCATCCACCTGCTCGAGGCCCAGCGTCCCTTCATAAAAGGCCTTTGCCCTCGCCAGGTCTTTCACCGCCACATTGGCCGTTGCATTGCTGTTTGCGAGCATGATCGTCTCCTTCCCTGATTGCTCATCTCGATTGATTGCTCATGTCGATCCTTGAAATAGATCAGAGGGGCCGTTTGGCGATCGCCGGTTCGCAAAATGCCGGCTGCTCCGACACCGCCCGTCGTTTTTGCGGGCACACCAAGGCAGCAATTGCTCCACGGCTTGGTTCTGTCCGGAAACTGCACTATCTCAGGCCAAAGCTTGCATAAGGAAGAACTGATGTCCGTCACCAAGGAAATCGTCACCGAGCGGCTGAAGACGGTCAATGGCCCGGATTTCACCGGCAACATCGTTGACCTTGGCATGGTTTCCGAGATTTTCATCGCCGATTCCAAGGTCTTCTTCTCGATCACCGTTCCCGCCGCCCGCGCCCAGGAGATGGAACCGCTGCGGGCTGCTGCCGAGCGCGTCGTCAAGGCTATTCCCGGCGTTGCCGGTGCCGTCGTTGCACTGACGGCGGAAAAGAAAGGCGGCGGTATGGAAGCGCCGGTTCCATCGCGCCCTGCACCCAGGCCAGCGCCGCCGGCTGCCACCGCGCCGCGTGCCGCTCCGCACGCTCCGGCTTCGCACAGCCAGGGCAAGCGTGGCGTGCCTGGCATAGAAGCGATCATCGCCGTCGCTTCCGGCAAGGGTGGTGTCGGCAAGTCGACCACGGCCGTCAACATCGCTCTTGGCCTCGCCGCCAATGGTTTGCGCGTCGGCGTGCTCGACGCCGACATCTATGGCCCGTCCATGCCGCGCCTGCTCAACATCCACGGCCGGCCGCAGACCGTCGACGGCAAGATCCTGAAACCGATGGAGAATTATGGGCTTAAAGTGATGTCGATGGGCTTCCTCGTCGATGAGGAGACACCGATGATCTGGCGCGGTCCGATGGTGATGTCGGCGCTGACGCAGATGCTGCGCGAGGTCGAATGGGGCCGGCTCGATGTGCTCGTCGTCGACATGCCGCCCGGCACCGGCGACGCGCAACTGACCATGGCCCAGCAGGTCCCATTGGCTGGCGCCGTCATCGTCTCGACGCCGCAGGATCTGGCGCTGATCGATGCCCGCAAGGGCCTCAACATGTTCAAGAAGGTCGACGTGCCGCTGCTCGGCATCGTCGAGAACATGAGCTATTTCATCGCTCCGGATACCGGCAAACGCTACGACATCTTCGGCCATGGTGGCGCGCGCCGCGAAGCCGAGCGTCTGGGCGTCACCTTCCTTGGCGAAGTGCCGCTCGAGATGGGCATTCGCGAAAGCTCGGATGCCGGAACGCCGGTGGTTGTCTCGAAGCCCGACGGCGCCGAGGCAAGGATCTACCGGGATATCGCCTCGAAGGTTTGGGACCGGATCAATGAAGAGCGTGATGCGGCCGCGGATGCGGTGCCGAACATCGTGTTCGAGTAGTTTTTCGTTCGGTAGGCGCCGCCCCTCATTGTCCTGCCGGACATTTCTCCCCGTATAGTGACGGGGAGAAAGACACCGTCCTTGATGATTTCGCCAATCTGCGCGGGAGGAAGGGCGCCGACGTTGCGGCCAGTTCCCTTCTCCCCGTCACTATACGGGGAGAAGGTGCCGGTGTCCGAACCTGATAGATAGGTAACAGAATGGACCGATAGCATAGGTGA
>NZ_JBWKME010000098.1:0-11625 GCF_056431085.1 Mesorhizobium waitakense
CCGAAGCTGGCGACGCCGGCCGCCGTGTTGCCGGCGCTGCCGCCGGACGCTTCGATGGCCGGGCCCATGCGGCTGTAGAGCAGTTCGGCGCGCTGGGTGTCGATGAGGTTCATCGCGCCCTTGATGATGCCGTTGGTCTCGAGGAATTCCTCGTCGCACTGGGCGATGATGTCGACAATGGCATTGCCGATGCAGAGCACGTCATAATCCGGCATCAATGTCTCCGCCAAAAAACCCAGCCGGCTTCTTGCCATGCCGGTCGGGCGCGGGTCTAGCGAGTTGGAATGGGTGCCGCATGCGCTTGATCCAGCGTCGGCCCTCAAGCTGCTGCAGGTCCTGCCTCACGCAGCAAGTCGTCGGCTCTGTCCGTCCTCTCCCAGGTGAACTCGGGCTCTTCACGGCCGAAGTGCCCGTACGTCGCGGTCTTGCGGTATATCGGGCGTAGGAGATCAAGCATCTTGATAATGCCTTTCGGTTGCAGATCGAATAACTCGGGAATAAGGCGCTCGATCCGCTTTTCATCGATCCTTGCGGTCCCGAAGGTGTTGACGTGAATAGACACCGGCGCGGCCACGCCGATGGCGTAGGCAAGCTGCACCTCACACACCTGCGCAAGTCCGCTAGCTACGATATTCTTCGCAACGTACCGCGCCGCATAGGCAGCTGACCGGTCAACCTTGGATGGGTCCTTGCCCGAAAAGGCGCCGCCGCCGTGGCGCCCCATCCCGCCGTAGGAATCGACGATGATCTTGCGTCCGGTGAGCCCGCAGTCGCCGCGCGGCCCACCAATCACGAACCGGCCCGTTGGATTGACCAGGAACCTGAGCCCCGTCGTATCCAGGTGGGGCGGCAAAACCGGCTTTATGATCTCCTCAATGACGCCTTCTCTTACTGTTTCTTGTGAGACCACCTCGTCATGCTGCGTCGACAGGACTATGGTATCCAGCGCCACCGGGCGCAAACCTTCATAGCGCACGGACACTTGAGATTTTACGTCCGGACGCAACCAGCTAAGCTGTCCCGTTTTCCGGACCTCTGCCTGCCTTTTCGTCAAATGGTGAGCGAGTTGGATCGGCAAAGGCATCAATGTATCGGTCTCGTTGCATGCGTACCCGAACATGAGGCCCTGATCCCCCGCCCCCTGCTCGAGATCCTGTCCTCGACCCTTGTCAACGCCCTGGCTAATGTCGGGCGACTGCTCGGTGAGAGCCAGAACGACGGCGCAACGCCGACCATCAAAGCCGATGGCATCGTCGTCGTATCCAATATCGAGTATCGTATCGCGGGCAACTTGGCTGTAATCGATCTGCGCACTGCTGGTGATCTCGCCAGCCAGAACGACCATTCCGGTCTTGACCAATGCTTCACAGGCCACGCGCGCCTTGGGGTCGTTACGCAGGATTGCATCGAGGATGGAATCCGAGATGTTGTCGGCCATCTTATCTGGATGTCCCGCGCCGACGGATTCGGAAGTGAACACGAATTGCCTGGTCATGGAATGCCCTCGCTTCTGGGTGCTGGAGTTGTATGGGAGTGCGCTGGATTCGGCCGTCTTATCGGTCGGTGATACCAGGGACATCGAAGGCAGCGCAGAAGTCGGCAACGTCTTTTCGCACCGAGGCATGAACATCTGGGTCGGCGGGCTCGCGGCAGATCAGGTCGATGAAAGCGGCGATCTGCACCATTTCTCCCTGGCGCATGCCCATGGACGTCACTGCTGGTGTGCCTAAGCGGATACCACTTGTGACCGCCGGGTCTCGCGGGTCGCCCGGCACCATATTGAAGTTCGTAATGATGCCCGCCTTTGCCAGTCGCTCGGCATAGGCTTTGCCTGACAATGGTCGATCCCGAAGATCAAGGATCAGCATGTGATTGTCGGTCCCGCCGGTGACCAGCTCATAACCTCGCTCCAGAAGCGCCTCGGCCAGAGCCTTGGCATTCTTGACGATCTGCTGACCGTAGACACGGAAAGCCGGGTGAGAGGCTTCCTCCAAAGCGACAGCTAGCCCGGCGATGATATTGATATGGGGCCCGCCTTGCAGGAGAGGGAACACCGCGCGATCTATGCGTTTGGCGAGATTGTGTTTGTTCTTCGGATGATGGAGCGCCTGATGGCGGTCTTCATTCCTTGACAAAATGAACCCACCGCGTGGACCGCGTATCGACTTGTGGGACGTGCTGCCGACGACGTCGCAATGGCCGACAGGATTCGGGTGGGCTCCGGCGACAATCAGGCCACTGATGTGTGCGATGTCGGCCGCCAGATAGGAGTTCACCTCCAAAGCGATCTCGGCCATTGCCGCGTAGTCAAAGACACGCGGATAAGCAGTTGCGCCGACCCAAATGAGTTTCGGCCGTTCCCGTTTGGCCGTGTCGCGCAAGCCGTCATAATCAATTTGCTGCGTGTTTTCGTGCAGGCCATAGGGGACGCGTTGATAATCACTGCCGGAGAAGTTGACCGACCAACCATGCGTGAGATGGCCTCCCTCGGGGAGGGGCAAGCCCATGACCTTATCCCCAGGGCTCAAAAGTGCTCGATAGATGGCCTGGTTGGCCGGCGAGCCGGAATAAGGCTGGACGTTAGCGTGCTCACAGCCGAATAGCGCCTTCAGGCGCTCGATAGCGAGGTTCTCCAGCTCATCGACGATCTCGTTTCCCGTGTAATAGCGCGCACCAGGGTACCCTTCAGCGTATTTGTTGGTGAAAATCGAGCCGGTCGCTTCCAGCACCGCCGAGGAGGCAAAGTTCTCCGATGCGATGAGTTTGAGCGTCGTACGCTCCTGCCGCACCTGTTTTTGAAGCAGTTCGTGAACGCGGGAATCAACCGCGGCCAGGGGAGACCGTCCGTAGGTGTCGAGCGGCGCGCTTGCACTGGCAGCGGAATTTTCCATGGCAGTTTCCCGTTCCAATTGGATTGATCCTTCTCACGGCTAGCAGGCGGTCTCCTTGGACCGCGCATCTCGTATCTCTTCGAGGCGTTGCAGGTCTCGTTTATGATAGCCATCGTCGTGGGGCAGGAGATCAATCAACAATTGAACCAGCCCGCCGTCCCTGCCTCCCGCTTTGAGATGGTACGAAGACCCCCGACGTTGTTCGTTGCAGCAAAGAAAGTCAGCCTTGGCGAGCCGCCGGACGTGTCGTCCAACAAGCTCGCGCCGCAACCCCAGAACTTTCGCTAGCTCGCAAACCGTTAGGCTCGCGTGTGCGCAAAGGCCAAGGATTCGAAGTCGATCAAGATGCGCTGCCGTCCTCAGGCGATTGACTAGTGTCATCATTGGTAAGCATCACGCCACATCAAAAATTGCGGCACTGGTCCTGCTGACTTCGTCATTTGGCGTCTCCGAAGATGCTACAGCTTCCGAAACCAATAGCTTCTTGGACCAAGGTTTACACGTTGGGCCGCAACCAAGGTGGGGGCTTTTATTGACCTGCCTTCAAAACCGAGATGCATGCTGTTCGGCCCTCGGAGAGCATGCAGCACCATGATTTGATCCCCACTTCCATCATGCGACATGCGTACCATTCGCGGGGGGGTGGAGTTGCAAAGACTCTACGAATTTCTTTGAAGGATTTGTTGCAACGACTGCTGCCATACGTTCGTAGGCCTGAGGATCTGGTCGAGTTCGCGCTGGCCGAAGCGCACGGCTATAATCGCGGCGCGCGCGTGGCCGGCTCATGCAGACGGATCAATATTGCGGATGGTTTGCGTCCTGCGTCCCGCCACCGTGATCCGGCATGCTCGACCCTTCGCTCGGCACCAAGGCCGGCTACGAGAGCCGGCACCGCTATTTCGGAAACATCCAGTCACGTTTGCGAAGTGGCTGTTGGAATTGGTGATGCTTTGACGCATTGTCGCCGGAATTTAGCTGCGCCGCCGCCTCAATCTCCAACGAGACAGTCGGCGTTGCCTGAGACGGTTCGGTCCGGCACCGGCTCGTAAACCCCCAGCCCTCCAACTACGGGTCAGCGTCGGATCGAACCAACTCGGTTTCCCTGGAAATCGGGTGCGACGATCCCAAGACCTGAATGGCCGGCATCAGAAGCACGCTGAGGCCGGTTTTTTATTGGCTAATGCATATCCGCCAAAGACCGCAGTGGTTTTGGGACGACGACCATAAAGCAATAGTTTGGGTCGCGCCGGCCTGAACCGCAGGGGCGTTTTAGGCGGTGCCGGGCAAGAAAAGGTACCAGCAAGAGAAGGCGAACTCGCAACCGAGCGAGAGCTGCTCCCCTTGTCGCCTTTCGCGTTCAGACCTGTGAATCCTGCGCAGTACTCGCAAGCTCTGCTGATCCTGCCGGGCAGGGATGCTCGGACGCAGGATGCACCGCCCATAGGGCCAATCAATGTCGCCATCATTGGCTCTTGGAGTCGTCAGCTTCTCGAAAGTTAGACCTCCTAATAGGAGCCTTGGGCAACAATTGGAGGAAGGAAAGCATGTCAGATTTTGGCTTTCGTGGTTTGGTCTGACGGGCTCGATCCTGGCATGTTTCCAGAAGATCTGCGACGCCAGATCGCGTCGACGTGCGGCATGAGGCGATCGCTGCGAGTCCTGGCCGCTACTGCTAAGGTGAGCTTGGCCAGGATGTAGGCCGCGCCGTCCGGCCCCGGGCTGACCGCGACGGTCGACGGCCATGCTGCTGGTCTTCACACCTCATGCCACGTTTCATCTGGGCGATCGCACTTATACGCCGAAGTTCTGAAACACCACGGCTGACCGAGATCAGCCCCAACACCATCGGAGATGGAATATGACGGGCATTGGCCGACCCGGAAGATCGCGCATGGGCAATGCTGGAACCGACAGCACATGGGCATCGAGCAGTTCACGCTCGCAATCAAATCTTGCCCCTGGGGAAGGCAGCCAATCGTTCGATTCCGTCGTAGACCAAATGCGCTCTGGACCTCAAGATAGCGGCACATCCTTCGCTCGCGTTCCGCCCGGTGCCGATGATGTCCTTGGCGATGGGCCTTCCGGTCCCTCCGTTGGCGCGCATCGAAGCCCACATACAGCCACTACGAGGCGGGCTGTCACTGCGCGCCGCCGCGGTTATCCTTCAATGTCCGAGGCTGGAGCCAGCCAGCCGCCAACCTGGGATGTGGCAGTCCCCATTTCCTTGAGAGGCGAAGAAATCAACGCGGCAAAGCAACGAGTGGACGGCCTGCAGGAGGAACTGGAGGCTTGCCGCAATGCGGCCATGAAGGCCCGGAACCTGGAGGAGGCGCAAGAGCTGATCGATCGGGTGGTCAATGCAGGCTCAGCAGTTCTGGACTACTACGCGAGCCTGCCACAGGCTGTGGCGCGGAGCATTCTGTCCGACGATGAAGCGCGTCAAGTCCGCTCCACTGTGCTCGATGCGGCGGACCAATGCGACCAACTGGGCAGACCGACTATCTACGCCTTGGAACAGAGCAAGGAGCGTACGACCGCCCTGCTCAGGGGGCTCCAAGCCAGCGCTACCGGCGACCAGCTGAGCCGATCGGTTTCCAGTCTAGCGCAGCCCCATGTGCTCAGCATGGAGTGGTGGGAAAAGAAGACATGGCGCTGCGAACGGATGCGGTCCGTCTGCGCGGCCACTGTCAACTTACCAAGTGCAACTACCGAGATCCGACAGGTCGAACAGGCCGCCCTGCGGCTGCACACCGGCTGGCTAGTGAATAACAAGGTCACGCTGGTGCAATCGCGGATCTCTCTCGCGCAGGTCAAGATTGAGCCGCTGGCGAGCACGTTCGAACCAGCCGTGAGGGACATCCTCATGGATGAGAAGGGACGGGTGCGTCTGCTGGGAACCTTCGTCGGTGACGTTTTTCCGGCATTCCTCTCTACGTCCGACGCTGTTCTGAAGAGCAATGGGCGCCCACTCGACGCAGAGCACTGTGCCGTTCTGGAAGGCGTCATGGAGCGGCTTTCGGAATTTGCATTGGCGTTGCAAGACGACATCGTTGCCAAGCTAAGCGATGGCCGAACAGGTGCCGACCTCCCATTGCAACTGTTGGGCCAGATCGTGGACGACGCTTGGATCACTGCGCACGAGGTTATGCACTTGCTGGCACTGCAGCCGAATACCTCAGCCGTCATTACACCGTGGGCTGACGCCGGCGCTGCGATACCGGCCGACGGCAAGGCTGCAGTGGCCGAAGGCTCTGCATCGCGCAGGAAGGGGAAAGGCAAGAGCAAGCAGGCCGCTGGCGCCGGCAGCTCGGCTACCGGGCGGCCGCAAGTCGCTGCCGGCGGCAGCGTCACGGCGCCAGCAACCAAGGTTCTCGTGCGCTCGGATCTAGGTACGAAGAAGCTCGTGAGCGCAAAGGAGGCGCATGCAAGTGCGTCGTCGGCGGCTGCACATTTGGCGATCTGGCAGACCCCGGCGTCGAGGGCGGCCCTGACGGGACGACTCACGCGGTTGGACGAACTTTTGCAGTTCGATCTGGCTAGTCAGCAACGGACCGTCTCGCGAGCGCGCCAGATGAAACCCGAGGACTCCGACCACGCCGTGGACACCGTGGTCGAGCGCCTGCAGACGCAGGCCACCGAGATGCAGGCCTGTCTGGCTGCGTTGGAGGAACCTCGTCGACGCGGCCTATTCACGCCTGCGCAAGTGGTCGAAGTGCACGACAAAACAGTCCAGCTCAAGGGGATGTTGTCCGAAGCGCGGGGACTGGCCAAGGCTTTGACCGAGGAAAAGGCCTCTACTTCGATCGAATGCATGAAGACCTACGCCTTTCCGTCACAAAAGTACCTTGAACACTTGCGGGAGGCCAACGAGTTGACGCCTGCCGATCGACCACGCGCGTTGAGGGACGAGCCAGGGACACTGTTCGAGATCAGGCTGCAGCCCAAGGCGCTGCGCAATGGTGCAATGCCGAGGCCGATGTGGGTGCACATCCATACACAGCAACCGGTATTTGCAGGGCAGTTGGCGATGCTGGATGACGCCGACTTCGCCGCTTGCCACGTCAAGTCCAATGAACAGCGCGGCCACAATCGGCAGTGGCAGGACGCCCGGGCTGCGATCGGTCACGAGAACGTCGTGATCCACCGCGGCAAGCTCACCCCTGCGTTCTGTAAGTCCTTGTTGACCACAGTGCCTGGCGGCCAGCCACACCACCCGCTTGCCGAGGCGGAGCACCGGTCGGTGCGGGCTGCTCGACGCTGGATATAGGTGGGGACCTCTCGCGGTGCCACCGGGATCGAGCTCGATCCGGTGATCGCACGCGTCGTCCGGCTGCGGCAGCCGCGCGCATCCTCACCGGCGACTTCGCCCGCACCAAGCTGCCGGCGAGTTTCGATCCCCATTGGTCCGCCCTTATACGATCGCGCGGTACGATGCGAGCGCGCCTATCGCTCGATGGGTTTGCGTCTTCATGACTACTGCATCGCGCTCGATCGATCTCTTGAAGCCGGGCGGGTTCGCAGTGTTCATGACGTATTCGACATCATGGACAAGATCGATAGCCGAGCGCGAGAGCGTATTGCGAGGTCGACCAATCTCGTCGTTGCCGTTCGACTGCCCGAAGATAGTTTCCGAGGCTGATGCCGGCATCGAGCCGGCAGCATCAATCCGCAAGCTGTTCCGCTCCGCGATGCGCTGCGCGAGATGCTGAAGGCCCAGGAATTGGATGAGAACGTGCAGATCAAACAGCGCGTCGCCGCGCGGCAACGACTCTTACGTGCGGATCAGCTCACTGTCAGCTCGTTCGAGTATCTTTTCGAGCGCAACCCAACGCCCCAAGCTCACTTCCAAAGATTCATGCCAAAAAGGGAAACGAATTGCCATGTACAGTCGAATCAGTGGCTCATCTACAAGCGCCTGCGAAGCTAACGAAACAACGCCGTCTAACGACAGTGATAGCTTTGGGGAAACAATTGCAAGCATGGCGCCTGATCTCCATGCTAGTTCGTCTTCAGCGCCCGCACGGCCATACGCGCTCGTTTCCCAGCCTCCTATCGTCGAGATCGACAGGTCTTCATTCGGTAGGAAAGTGAGGGAATTTTACGGCGATGAAATCAAACAAATCGCGGACAATCCGCAAGAGTACACGGATTTCGTGTCCTCAAAAGCCGCGCGCACGGTAATGGTTGCAAGGCTCTGCGGTGGTACCCACGATGATACGGAAGAGGCGCGATACTTTAGTTATCAGCTAGGCAAAAAAAGCGTTGGGATCTTAAGAACAGAAGGCGGATTTAGCATCGAAGGAGAATCGTGGCGGGAACAGTTTCCTGGGAAAGATCGGATCACATCCGTCGTAGACCTTCGGGTTACTCATCCGCTAGCCGACAATGCAGGCGATATTTTGCTTGAACATCAACTTCGGCTCGACGGCAATCAGGCGCTGGTCATGTCACGACCTGCCGCGACGGAAAATGAAGCCCGCCTAGACCAAATGGGCTTTGTTCACGTGGGTGACAATCGGTGGATACTTGATCCTACACAGCATCCCGAAAAATGGGCGAAGAATAGTGACGGTGAATGGCAGCGGGCTGACAAACCTCCTCTATATCTGTCCAATGCCGAGGGCTATGATGCCGATAGCGAAGTAAGCATTGGGGCCAATTCCAGCGAAGCAAGCTTTGAGACAAACTCGTCCGATGATGACCCGTCTTGGTATTTCAAAAATCTCAATTTGAACCAGGATCGGTAATGAAAGAGAGCGAATCACCGGTGGTTGCTTTGTCCTTTTTGTGCGCTCGAGAGCACCCCCCCAGGACAGAGCACCCCCAGGACATTGGAGCAGAACGGCCCTTGTCCATACATCCGTCAAACACTGGCTCCGGCCGATCCGGATCGGCTTCAGCCGGCGCCGGGAGCGATCCTGCAAGCGATTGTGGTGTCGCAGGAAACGATCGCCTCCCGATTGGTCTGGCTACCGTCGATGTCGATGCGGTCCGGTCGGCCACGACGCTCCAGCGCTGCTCGCCGAAATAGAATTCGCCGGTATCGCCGACATTGTCGATGGCGCGATAGAGATACATCCGCTGGCCACGGACCTTGGTGGAGATCTCGTCGACATGCCATTTGCCGGTCACGCTGCGCTTGCTGCGGTGGAAGCGCTCCAGCAATAGCGGCGCGAAACGAGCGGTCAAGCGGTGGATGGTCTTGTGATGTGATCGGCCTTGCCGCTCACGAGTAACAAAACGTTGCAACGTATCCCTGTCGACGACCAAATCGACCAGCTTGCGCGTCTCTTCGGACTTCACAAGGCTTACAAAGTCTGAAGGCGGCATGGCGATCTGCGAATTGTCGGCTACCCGGATCGTCGCGACAGGCCCCCGTAGGAGGTGGTCAGCTCGTCGAAAGCTAGCGCTGCTAAGACATGGATGTTTGACCATCGCAAGGTCTTCGAAGCGGCAATTCTATCCCATCTGACGCGGCAGTTCTATCTCATCAAGGAGAGTGGCATGGAATCCAATCACGATCCATTCAATACCAACGCTTGGATGCACCAGTACGCTGCCTTGCAAGAGCAGCAGCGGGCGAGGCAAAAGTCGGACAATAAGCCTGCTGGCCAAGCGAGCTTTGAGCGGCAATTGAGCGACTTGCAGCTCAGTTCCCCTGACGAGAGCTCCGGGGATGCTGGTTCGCCCGACACTCGATCCGCAGTGGCGCATGGAAGTATCCAGCGCACTAACGTCGGCGGTTCGATGCGGATGCCGCCGCATTCCAGCCTACTGGACAATTCGGTCAGCAGTACACGGTACAGCGTCGATATTCCTCGCGTTCACCTTGGCTCGGCTGCGAAGGCCTCGCAGTCTGACTTGCGTGACAGGCCATTCAGTAGCACGCGCTACACAGCACCATCGGAAGCGCGGCTTGCGGCGCGGACGAAGGATAGCAAGAGCCGTGGACTGTTTTCTCGTATTAAATCAGGGCTCGGCAAAGCCTTCGGGGGCAGTCGTCACGAAAAGTCGTCCGGCGACTCACTGTCGTACGTGATCCATTCAGAGCCTCGCATGGATTTTGCCAAGCGGAGCCGCCAGTCCGATGCGGACCTGAGCCTCATTGAAGAATTCAAGGTGGCGTTGGTCGGCGAGAACCGCAAGCCTAAAACCATTGATAACTACGTGACCGCTCTCAGAATGTTTAGCGAATTCCTTCAACCCGAAGGCGTGACACTGGAAAAGCTACTTGGCGACGCTGATCTGCTGAAAGCCAAAAAGGATGACTTTGCGAAAGTGGCGAGCGCCAATAGCAGGAATCATTTGGGTGGAGCATTGGACGTGCTCCAGCGTTTCCGGGCCGGAAATCCCATATCCGCCCCCGCGTGGGTGGACACGCAAGACCAACCGATGCATCCCCAGGACAAGCGGATGATCCGACAGTTCGAGGAAGCAGTCAAAGCCTACAATGGCGGCAGCGGTCGAAGGGCCGGAAGGGTTCCCGCGCCTACCATCAAGAGCAATGTGCAGGCTCTTAGGGCGTTTGCTCGTTGGCTCCTAAAAGAGAACAAGGGTCCACTGACTACTCGGGCTTTTAACGAGCCAAAGTCACTAGCCCTCGACATCGAGGAGTACACCGCAACTGGTGGGGACCATCGTGACCGGCTCGACGCGGCACTGTCTCACCTCCGGAGGCTCGGAGCTGAGGGGCTCCAAGCAGTCGGTGCCGGACCCCGCCTGATGGGGCGCGAAATATTGCACCCTTATCCGGAGGACGCCCCCACCATCGATGGCCTACAAGACGAAGCCTGGGCCAATCTGGGACCCGACGCGACTCGCGCAAAGAAGGCCCCCGCCTCAACCATGGCTTCCAAGCTACGTTCGTTTAGCGATTGGCTCCAAAGGGAGAGCAGGGGTAGTATAATGAGCCGAATCAGCGGCAATTCTCGGCAGAAAGCGTCGCTGGACGCGGATTACAAGAACTACGTTAAAACAACAAATCGGACCGCATCGTTCGATAAGCTTAGAAAATACTTAGGAAATGCCTATACTGACGACGTCAGCATCATTGATGGCCTGGTCAGCGACGATCTGAGCAAGCTCGGATCCGACCCGGCGTCCCAAAATAGAAAAAAAACTATCCAGAATACTGCTTCGTACCAACGTAGCTTTAGTGATTGGCTCCAAAGTACGGGTAGGGAGAGCATAGTAAGCCGAATCAACGGCACTGAACGGCAGCGACGGTCGTTGAACGCAGATTATCGGGACTTCACCAAAGCCACAGGAAGAACTGGCTTGAACCTCAAGAAGCTTGGGCAGTACCTACGAGTCGTCGAGGCAAACAGAGCGCTGGGTGTGGCCTTCCCTGAGCAGCCGAGTCGGGAACCTCGGCTTGCAGGGTCGAGCCCATCGTGGTCGCCGCACGTCCCGTCCGGCTTTGACCCAAGTGAGTGGCCAACGCCGGGAGGCCCGCAGGCCGGACGGCACGAAACGGCTGTGTCGAGCTCGACCTGGTCGCCGCGGTTGCCGTCAGACTTTGATCTAAATGAGTGGCCGACGCCGGAAGGCCCGCAGGCCGGACGGCACGAAACGGCTGTGTCGAGCTCGACCTGGTCGCCGCGAGTGCCGTCAGACTTTGACCTAAATGAGTGGCCGACGCCGGAAGGCCCGCAGGCCGGACGGCACGAAACGGCTGTGTCGAGCTCGACCTGGTCGCCGCGGATGCCGTCAGACTTTGACCTAAATGAGTGGC
>NZ_JBWKME010000099.1:0-7382 GCF_056431085.1 Mesorhizobium waitakense
GGCGGAAGAGGCTTGCCATAGTGCCGGTAATCAAAACGTTGCAACACAACCGTTTCGCTCGCTGTCGACACGATCATGATCCATCCGATCGGGATCGCCGGCCTCATGAGCCTCTATCTGTCGGCACTGGTTGGGGACAGGCTGAATGACTCTGATCCATTTTACATGCAGACGATCGATGCTGCGAGAAACGTAGGCCTCGGTGACAGGCTGGGCAGCCTGGCCGTGGGCAAGCGCGCCGATGTGGTCATCCGAGAAGCTCGCGACATCACCCATTACTCCTGGCGCGACGATATGGGCATTCTGTTGTCGCTGTCCTCGTCGATGATCCCGGTCGATACAGTTCTCATCGATGGTAAGGTCGTAATGGAGAAGGGCCGCCTCACGACGATGGATCAGGATGAAATCCTCGCCGAAGCCATGCGCCAGCGCGATCTTTTGGCTGAAAGGGTCTCCGCCGCTAGAGTATGTGACGTGAGCAGCGTGGGTGGGCACGACGCCCGCCCGATTTCCTACGTGCCAACGCAGCTACATCCGAAGGTAGTCACCGAGCTCGAACTCAGGAAGTATGGCCTTCGTTCCTTGGGTGGGGACCATCGCACGTTGCGGCCCATCGACGAGAAGCGTTCGATGATGATCGGCGGCGACATGGGACAGATGCAGGCTGCCATTTCCCGATTTTCCCAAGCCGACGCAGCCCGATACCCGGAGTTTCGCAAGCATCTCTCAAGCGTTGCGAAGTTTGTCCACGAACTCAAGCTTATGACGCCAGTCGACCTCGTCGCGAGTTCTTTGCGCTCGCGGGCAAAGACAGCAAGCTTCCTATGGGAGAATCGCAACGTCGGCGACGATTTCTATAAGCTAATAGATCTCTTCACCCAGAGCTCTGATGAATATCTGAGCCGTTGGTTTGAGAGCAGTGAAGTGAAGGCTGCGTTCGCGCAAGCGGTGGGCGGGAGCCTGATCGGCCCAAAGTCTCCCGGGTCGGCGTGGCTTGCGCTGCATGGCAGCAGCTCGGCCGATGAGGGGAAAGACGCCATCCGCGGGCAGGTCGTCGGTGGAATGGGCTCTATCACTCAGGCAATGGCGCGGTGCGCCGAGGACCACGGCGTCGACATTCTTGTCAACAGCGACGTGACCAGCATCGAGACGCGCAATGGAAGGGTGCATTCCGCCGTTACCGCCGGCGGGGGCGAATATGTCGCCAAGACTGTCGTCGGCAACCTGAATGCCAAGCTGCTCTTCGGCAAGCTCGTGTCCGCAGATGCGCTTCCTACCGAGTTTGCCGAGGACATCGCGAGATTCAAGACGAAGGGAGGGGCCTTCAAGCTAAATATCGCTTGCGAGCGAGCGCCGCGCTTCTCCTCCTACGATAGCGCCTCGACCGGCATGGATTGCCCGCCAATGATCCAAATTGGTCCTGACATGGAATATCTCGAACGGGCCTATGAAGAGGCGGAATCCGGCTAGTATTCTTCGCGACCGTTCATGATCATGACGATCCCGACTGTTCTCGAACCCAGCCTAGCGCCGAAAGGAAAGCATATTGTTCAAATCTATGGCGGACATACGTCCTACGAATTGACAAACGGGTCTTGGGGACAGGAGCGCCCGAGATTCCTGAAGTCGGTGTTTGAAACCATCGACCAGCTCGCACCGGGGTTTTCCGACGGTGTCATCCATACGCAGCTCCTCCTGCCAAAGGACATTGAGGAGCAGCTCAACATTCCTGGTGGTCATATCAATCACGGTGACATGTCGCTCGACCAGATGTTCTTCAAGCGTCCTGCCGCTCATTATTCGGACTATCGGTCCCCGATCAAAGGCCTTTACCAATGCGGCTCCTCTTCCCATCCCGGCGGAGGAGTCTCCGGCGTACCGGGCCATAATGCCGCTCGCGAGATACTGAAGGATCTTGGAATGCGCCGCACCTTCTAGGCTCCTCGGCGAGTTCGCCGAAACGGCGAAGTCACGGCAGTCGGGGACGCTTGCTCGGGCAGGAATTGCTGAATGTTATGCTGTCGCGTTTCGAGAAAAGGCTATAGCGATGCGTCGCTTGAGGATGCTCGCCGCGACCGAATGTGCCGCTACTCTGAAACAAGAAATCCAATGATCAAAGTCGCCATCAACGTATTCGGCCGCACCGGCAGCCTCGTCGCCCGCACGATCCTAGTGCGGTCCGACTGCGGGCTCGAACTGGTCAGCGCCCTCCCGAGACCGGGTCGCGACTATCGCCGATGATTGCCGGCGACGTCGTCATCCTCGACAACCTGCTGGGACATAAGAGCGACAAAGCGGTAAGCGTCACGAGCACCGCATGGCTTTCCTTGCTTGACAGAGGCAAGGGTCAGATGTGGACCGCTTTGACTCGCTTGGGCATGAAGTACGAGCGGATGGCGACGATCGCCTTTGCAACGGCGACGACGCCCGCGTCGTCGAGACGGAAGTTCACCCCCGTTGTGTCCCGGATCGGGGCGATGATGTCGCCGGTTGTGGCATTACCGCGGAGAACGGGGCGCCAGAGCCTTGTGGCATAGTGTTGGTGCACGGATCGTTTATTGATGTGGGTTTAGGCAAGCGGCAACCGCAGTAGCCTTTGTAGCGTAGCCATGCCTTTCAAACACAATGCCAGCCGTCGCCATCATATTGAGAAGATGAAGTTCAGGGTGACGAACTGGCCGGAATACGAGGCAGGACCTCGTCATCGTGGCAGTTTGAGCCTGTGGGTGACGCCGGAAGCCCTGTCCAGGTGGCAAGCGCCAAGACGCAAGACACGTGGCGGCCAGCACCGCTATTCTGATCTGGCGATCGAGACCACCTTGACGCTGGGCCTTGTATTTGGCCTGCGGCTGCGTCAGGCAGAAGGCTTGCTGGAATCGGTGCTGAAGCTGATGCGATTGGCGCTCGCTGTCCCCGATCATACCACCCTGAGCCGGCGGGCGCGGACATGGCAATCGCCCAACAAATGGCATGATCGCCAGGTTCCGCCGGAGGGACGTGCATGTTCTTGTCGACAGCACCGGCCTGCAGGTCTACGGCGCGGGCCAGTTGCTGGAGGAGAGGCACGGCGCCAGATCCCGTCAGTTGGCGCAAGCTGCATCTGGCACTGGATGCCGACAGCGGCGAGATCATTGCCCATACCCTGACTGATCAGGACACTGGCGATGTCTCTCAAGTTGAGCCACTACTCGAGCAAATTGGCGGTCCGATCGAACAGTTTACTGCCGACGGTCCCTGGAAAGCCAACTTACGACGCAGTCATCAATTACAGCGCGTCTGTCGTCATCGTCATCCCCCCTCGCGTCAACGCGGTCGAACCGATCGACGATCGACCTTCCGACCAAAGGGACCAGCATATCGCTGCAATTAGGAGAGACGGTCGGATGAAATGGCAGGTCTCCAACGGTTACGGCCAACGCTCGCTGGTTGAGACCGCCATAGGGCGCTACAAGTCCATTATCGGGCGACGTTTGCGGGCACGGTCGCTTCCCGTTCAGCAAACCGAAGTCGCCATCGGCTGTGCCGTCCTCAACCGCATGTTTGCCTGCGCACGCCCGAAATCCGCCCGCCGCAAGGCAGTCTGCCGCTTCAAAGATCGCCGTCCGCTCAAGCCCAAATCCATGCACCAACGCCCCGCCCCGGGGTTCTTCGCTTCCGACGGATGTACACCGATAGCGGACGCGCCGCTCCTGGACGGTCAAGCAGAAGCTGGCTATCGTGCGTGAGGTGCAGGATTCCGGTGATCCGCCAGCCGCGCATGCACATTCTCATGCAGAAGACAGGCTAGGCTACCGATTGCATAATCAATCGCTGCCGCAAATAACTATTCTGAGTTTCACGGGTCCGTTCTCCATGCGATGCATAGACACGAACTAGCTTGGAAACACTGGTGATAGGAACCGTCTACGATGCAGCAGTCCGCAGAAACTCGGTCTACGATCGTGCGCATGAGCAGCGCGTCTATGACACCTCAAACCCGAAGAGCAGACAGAAATTTGAGGCTGCCAAAGAGGGCCTGGCTGGCGTCACTGACCGGTAGTTTAGTCTAACGGCCCAGGCTGTTAAGAATTCACGCCCGGTTTGCCGCGTTCCAACCGTCTGATGGGGCCATGACCTACAAAGAACGGACTGATCGAGTGCCAGAAATCTCAAAACCTTATCGCATTCTTGTTGGGCGCCTCAGCCACGAATCCCACAGGCTGAACCCAAGGCCTACCGACGAGGAACTCTTCGTGGTGGAACGTGGCCACGACATCCTAAGATCGCCAGCCGGGGTGCTGAAGGGACTGATTGAAACGCTTGTCGCGGCGGGCGTAAATATTGAGCCGGTTTTCTCGGCAAATGGAGGCGCCGGCGGCCTTGTCGATCATGATTTCTACTTGCGTATGCGCGAGGAACTTTTGGATGCGGTTCGACGCATCAAGCCTGATGCAATCGGCCTGGACCTTCATGGCGCAATGGGCACGACGGAAACGCCGGATGCTGAAGGCGACCTTCTTCAAGCGCTTCGCCTTGTCGCCGGGCCCAACGTGCCGATCGGCATCGGCCTCGACCTTCATGGCCATATCACGCCCCGTATGCTCGACAACATCGATATTTGTATTGCCTGCAAGGAAAACCCGCATTCGGACTTTGTCGAATGTGGCCAGAAAGTTGCAGAACTGCTGATCGAACAACTTGAGGGGCGTCTAAAGCCGGTCACGGTTTCCGCGCTGGTGCCTATGATATTGCCGGGTGCAGCTGAAACCGCTTCCGGGCCGTTGGCCGAAATCCATGCAAAAGCCCGCAAATACGCGGCTCTGCATCCGTCGATTAAGGATATCTCGATCTACAACGTGTTCCGCTTTACCGATGACGATAAGATTGGCCAGGTTATCACCATTCTGAGCGATGGTCCCTATGCCGACGCTCATTCCTTCGCAGTGGAACTAGCGACCCGCTTTTGGGTCGAACGCGAACGATTCAAGGACGACCTTCTGACGATTGACGAGGTATTTGATCTTGTCGACAGTTCGCCGGACAAGCGGCCGTTCGCGATCGGTGACATGGGCGATCGAACCGCTGCGGGTGCGCCGGGAGATGGCACTATTTTGCTTTCCGTAGCGCTCGATGCTCATCCCGGACTGCGTGGTGCGGTACCCATCACCGATCCCGTCGCGGCGGCTCGGGCAATAGAGGCTGGCGTGGGTGCAACTGTTACACTGTCCGTTGGTGCTGGATACACGCCGGGGTTCACGCCTCGACTGGTCACCGGGCGAGTTGAAAACGTGAGCGATGGAAATTTCGTCTTGGAAGGTCCTGTCGGCAGAGGCGACCTCTGTGCCATGGGACCAACGGCCGTTCTCAAGGTGGATGACCGCATCCATGTGCTACTGACCACAAAGCCGGCCGACACTATTGATCCAGCTGCTTTCACCAGCCAGAACGTGGTTATCGAAGATCTTGATTTCATAGTCGTGAAATCAGGCTTCCATTTTGTTCTGAACTTCGCCGGTCTCGCCACACCAGCCCTCGTGAATACTCCGGGCGTTGGCTACTACAAAAGAAATCAGTTCGACTACCCGAGAGCGCGCTTCTGGCCGGAGCACGATATATCTACTCCAACAATCACTGCTCGTCAGCATTCTGCCGGCACTTTCATAAGAAAGTAGCCAATGCTCTGAGATGGCCACCAACAAAAAAGAGGAGAACAGACCATGACAATCTCTAGACGTAACCTGATCAAGGCAGGCTTGGCTGCCGGAACGGCGTTATCAATGCCATCGATCCTTCGGGCGCAGTCATCACCAGATGACGCGCGGACGGTGCGGATGGCGATGGAGGACCTCACTATTTTTGATCCAATCTTGTCCAGCACTAACATCACCTACATGCATGCCCAGGCGGTCTATGACACGCTTTTCGCGTTCGATTCCAAGCTTGTGCCGCAACCACAAATGGTGGGGAAATGGGGCGTCTCCGAAGACAAAAAGACGTATACGTTTGAGCTCCGGGATGGTCTGCAATTCATCGACGGCAATCCCGTCACTGCGACGGACTGCGTGGCATCTATCCTTCGCTGGGGGCAGGTGGACGGCGGTGGAAAACTGATCCTGGAGAGGGCCAGCGACGTCTCGCCGACGGGCGACAAGACGTTCAAAATCGTTCTCAAGAAGCCCTTGGGGCTGCTGCTCGACCTATTGGCAGGAGGCGAACGTTTCCTAGCTATCATGCGCGAGAAGGACGCGAAGCTTCCCTCAACGGAGCAGGTGACCGCGAATATCGGATCCGGGCCATACAAGTTCAACGAGGCTCTAGCCAAGCATGGTGCAAGCTTCACCTACGACCGAAACGAACAATATATACCCCGCCAGGAACCACCAGACGGGTACGGCGGCGGAAAGGTCGTCAAGGTCGATAGAGCCATCTGGCAAAATATTTCCGATCCGCAGACAGCCTTGTCGGCCTTGCAAGCAGGGGAAATCGACTTCGTTTACAGCCCACCCGCAGATCTTTACGGCACTATCAAGAGCGACCCCAATCTTGAACTTCAGCTCCTGGATACGGGGGGTGATGTTCTCTATGTGCAAATGAATTTCCTTCAGCCACCCTTCAACAACGTCAAGGCACGGCAAGCGATGCTTCACTTGATCGACCAGGAGGCTTTCCTTCGCGTCATTTCTCCAGATCCGGATTACGGCAGCCCCGTGATTTCGATATTCGGAAATAGCAGTCCCTATTCAAATGACGAGAATACAGGATGGTACAAGAAGGGCGGTGATCCGGCGAGGGCCAAACAGCTCTTCCAGGAGTCCGGATATGCCGGCGAGAAGGTTTATCTTTTCCAATTTACGGACTGGCCGGTGGCCAGTGATGCGGCGCTGCTTCTTGCGAGTGCGCTTCGCAAGATCGGGGTCAATGTAGTGCTTGGGCCGATGACTTTCAGCGCGTTTGTCGAGGCTCGGAAGAACAAGGGCCCGGTCGAGAATGGCGGCTGGAGCATGGCCATTAATGATTGGTCCGACTATATCTTTGGCAATCCGATCACCTGTCCCTTCCATTATATGAATGGCCCAGACGCTTTTTATGGCTGGCCGAAGAACGACCAATACGAGGCTCTTCGGGCCAAATGGCCGGATGTCGCAACGCTCGAAGAGCGGCAGGCGCTCGCCCGCGAAATGCAGGGCATTTGGTGGGACTTCGTCGGCGGCATCATGCTGGGAAAAGTTAATACGCCAGTGGCGCACAGTAAGAGGCTCACTGGTTTCATCGAGGTTCCAAACTTGCGCTACCCAATGTGGAACATGGAAAAAGCCTGAGCAATGGGTAGCTACATCCTACGCAGAGTGGTTTCGGCCATCGCCGTCATGGCGATGGTCGGGATTTTCGTATTTCTGCTTGTC
>NZ_JBWKME010000100.1:0-225747 GCF_056431085.1 Mesorhizobium waitakense
CCGCGGGCCCGGCACCATCCGCCACGCGTGGAACGCTTTGTGCGCGGCATCGATGGTCTTGGCCGCGTCGGCCGGCGAGATCGTCTTCAGCGCCGCGATCTGCTCACCCGTCACCGGACTGCGCACGATCAGGTCGCCGCCGACAAGCGCGTCCTTGGCCACACCCAGTTTCGCCAGAAGCTCGATCGTTTCCTTCGCAATGGTCATTTTTTGTCCCTTTCAGATCCCGTCGCCATCATATGGCGCCGGATTAAGCCTTGCGCCATGTCGCCTGCGTGCCGAAAAGGCACCTCAGGCACTGTCATGGCGTGGCATTACTCGTTTCAGGGGAAAATCACCACCCCGGCATGGTCCAAGCCGAGCGCAGACCCGTTGAACCAGACCGCAAGCCAATCATTTGGCCGAGCGGGCTGATCCCCGTACCGCACCGTCTTTCATCAGCCGGTCGATATGCAGGCGGATATGGGCCGCTTCCGCGGCCGTGTTGGCGAGCGCGATGGCGCGGTCGAAGGCGACACGCGCCTCTTCGCCCCGGTCAAGCTGCATCAAAAGGCCACCCTTGAGGCCGAAGAAGTGGAAATATCCGGAAAGCCTCTGTTCGAGCGGCTCGATCATGGCGAGCGCCTCCGCCGGTCCGCGCACCTTTGAGACCGCGACCGCGCGGTTGAGCGTGATCACCGGCGACGGCTGCATCTGTTCGAGCAGGCCATAGAGCAGGTCGATCTCCACCCAGTCGGTGTCCTCGGCCTTGTCGGCTCGCGCATGCAGCGCGGCAATCGCGGCTTGCACCTGGTAGGGGCCGGGTTGGCGATGGCGCAGCGCCTTGTCGACCAGCGCCAGCCCCTCGTCGATCATCTTGCGGCTCCACAGGCTGCGATCCTGATCCTCGAGCAGCACGATCTCACCGTCTTCATCGAAACGGGCCGGCGCACGGGCATGCTGCAGCAGCAACAGCGCCGTCAGTCCCATGATCTCCGGCTCGGTCTGGAACAGCCTGAGCAAAAGCCGCGCCAGCCGGATCGCCTCCTCGCACAGCGGCGCGCGGGCCGGCGCCTCACCGCTGTTGGTCGAGTAGCCCTCGTTGAAGATCAGGTAGACCATGGCGGCGACAGCGGCGAGCCGTTCCGAGCGCTCGACAGCGCCCGGCGTCTCGAACGGCACGCCGGCGTCGGCAATGCGCGCCTTGGCGCGGGTGATGCGCTGTTCCATGGCGCTTTCGCCGACCAGGAAGGCGCGCGCGATCTGCTTGACGGTGATGCCCGAGACGATGCGCAGCGCCACCGCGATCTGCTGCGTCGGCGACAGATCGGGATGACAGCAAATGAACAGCAGCCGCAAGATGTCATCGCGGTAATGCGCGCCGTCCAGCCGCTCGGCCATATCGCTCTCGGCATCTTCCAGGTCGGAGATCTGGTCTTCCTCCGGCATCGGCGCCTGCTTGGCGCGCTTGCGCACGGCATCGATGCCGCTGTTGCGGCCGACAAAGATCAGCCAGGCCGCCGGATCACGCGGCGGCCCGTTCTGCGGCCAGTTCTTCAGGGCTCTGAGACACGCATCCTGGAAAGCTTCCTCCGCCGTATCGAGATCGCGGAAATAACGCAGCAGCGCGCCCATCGCCTGCGGACGGGCGGTGTTGATTGTCGAGCTTATCCAGGCGAGTTCGGTCATGCGGGAATCTTGTTGGCTTGAAACATCTGAACCGGCCGGATCTCGTAGGAGCCGCCGCTCGGGTTGACGTTGGACAGTTCGCGAGCGAACTCGACAGCCTCGTCGAGATCGGCGCATTCGAGCGTGTAGAAGCCGAGGAATTGCTCCTTGGTCTCTGCGAAAGGCCCGTCGATGACGACAGCTTCACCCTTGACCTTTCTCAGCGTCGTTGCCGCCGTGGTCGGCAACAGCCGCGCCACCGGGCCAAGTCGTCCGGCCTGGACGTACTTTTCCTGAACGTTGAGAAGCTTGCCTATGACTTCATCGTCCTGCGCCTTGCTCCACGAGCTGACGACGTCTTCGGAGGCATAGCAGAGGATTGCGTAGAGCATGGTTGGTCCTTTTCTCTGTCAAAGGACGAAACACTAGGACCGATCCCGACACGACGTCGATAAAAAAATCTGGGTGCCGCGCATTTGGTAACCGCCCTTGCCGCCGGTCGGCTTTCGCGCACCTTCAGCCATCTCAGCACGAGAGCTTCCTCGCCATCGAGGCCCTCTATCGAGCGCTTATGCTTGTTGGCTTGCGCCATTTCATCGAGCAATCGCCCCTTCGACCAGGCCTCGAACACCTGCGGATGGATATAGCATTTGCGGCAGACGGCGCGCGTGTTGCCCAGCCGCTCGGCGACCTTGTCGATGACGCTGTTCATCACCCGTTTTTGCTGCGCCTGGCTTTCCGGCAATTCCGCCTGCGCAAACAGTGACGCGGCGTGGATGGTGCCACCCCAGGTGCGGAAGTGCTTGGAGCTGAACGCATCGCCAACGGCCTCCCTGATATAACAGTTGACGTCTTCTGAACGGACCGGCCGCCTGTTGCCGTCTTCGTCGAGATACTGGAACAGTTTTTGGCCCGGCAGGTCCTGCGCGCCGCGCACGATCCTGGCGATGCGGCGATCCACCAGCTTCAGCTTCCACTCCTTGCCGGACTTTCCCTTGAAGGCGAAGCGCAGGCTTGATCCGACGATGTCGACGTGGCGGTCGCGCAATGTGGTCAGCCCGAAACTCTTGTTGTCGCGGGCGTAGGAGGCGTTGCCGACGCGGATCATCGTGTTGTCGAGCAGCCAGACGACGGCGGCGACGACACGCTCGAGCGGCAGGCCGCGACGGCGCAGATCGCTGTCGATCCGGCGCCGCAGGGCCGGCAGGCTTTCGGCAAAGGCGACAAGGCTCGAGTATTTAGCGCCGTCGCGTTCTTCGGCCCAATGCGGATGGTAGCGGTACTGCTTGCGTCCGCGCAGGTCCCTGCCGGTCGCCTGGATATGGCCGTCGGCGTCTGGCGAAATCCACACATCCGTCCAGGCCGGTGGAATGACGATCGCCTCGATGCGCGCCCGCGTGACGTCGGAAACTGGCCGTCCGTCCGGTCCTTTGTAGGAAAACCCCTTGCCTGTCTTAAGCCGCCTTATACCGGGCTCGGCATCGCTGACATAGGTAAGCGATGCATGATCGGCCGAGGATTGCGCCCCGTTCTTCGGCACAGCATCTTCGTCAGCCGGCCGGCCGTGCGACAATCCGGATTTTTGCAGCATGTCTGCTCCACGCAAATATCAGTAGATAAGCTGCGGGCCGATTGCTGGTTCCAAAGGTCGTGCGAAAAGCCGGCGACAGCACTGGCGCCGAGGCTGCTTTCAGGCCTTTTCGAGCACGACCGGAATGACGTCGACAGCCTGTTCGCCGACCTGTCCGCCGGTGGTCCTGAGCACGCCGACGATCGGCGCCACGTCCGAATAGTCGCGACCGTAGCCGACGGTGATGTGGTCGTTGCTGGCCCGCATGCCGTTGGTCGGATCGAATTCCTGCCAGCCGGCGTCGCGCCCGCACCAGACCTTGACCCAGGCATGCATGGCATCGGCGCCTTCCAGCCGAGGCTTGCCCTTCGGCGGGATGGTGCGCAGGAAGCCGCTGACATAGCCGGCCGGAATACCGAGCCCGCGCAGGCCGGCGATCATGATGTGCGAAAAATCCTGGCAGACGCCGCGCTTCAGCCTGAAGGCGTCGCTGGCCCGAGTCCGCACCGTCGTCGCCTCGCCGTCATAGGTGAAATCGCGATGGATGCGATTGCACAGGTCCATCGCCGTGCCGGCGGCGGAGCCGCCGACGCTGCCTTGCGCATAGAGGGTGATCGCACCATCGATGCCGGCATGGGTGCTGCCCGTCAGGAAATGATGCGGTGCATCAGACGCCAGCGACCGCACCGCGGCGAGCTCCTGCCTGAGCCGGCCGATATCGGGCGACACGTCGAGCCCGGGCTCGGGCCGCGACACCGATACGCGTGCGCTCATCCGGATGTCGAGCGCGTCATGCGCGTCGCGAAAGGCGATCGAGGTGACGTTGTTGCCGAAGAAGTCCAAAAAATCCGAACGCTCGTTGGGCGCCGGCGCAAAGGACAATGACGCGGCGATGACGCGCTGCACCCCGGAAATCGTCGATGGCAGCACGCGGATCTGGTGGCGGCCGCCGCCGGCCGCCGCGGCATAGTCGTAATGGAGATGGAGCCGGATGTCGTAAAGCATGCGCTACTTTTCTTGTCTTGGCGCAGGTTCTTGTCGCAAAACCGTGTGACGCTTTTGCGGAACCTGCTCAGCCGAAATAGGCTTTGGCGAGGCTGTTGTAGAGGCCGCCGATTTCATAGGCGAGATCGTCCAGCGCCTTTGCCGTCATGTCGGAAGGCTCCTTGATGGCGATCTGGGTGTTGAGCTGCAGGATCTCCTTGGCCGCCGGCGACATGTGCCCCTCGCCGCCGAGCGACGGCAACAGGCCGATCTCTGCCTTGAGCCTTTCGAGCTGGAACAGGATGGAGCGCGGATTGAGCGGGTCGAGCGCTAGGAGATCGACCACCGTGCGCCGGCCGGCCTGCACCGGATATTGCCGGCGGTGGGTCATCACGCTGTCGCCGATCTCCAGCATCATGTCGAGCGCGCCGTCCGGCGCCTTGGCGCCGGTCAACCGGGACAGTGTGCGGGCGATCTGGATGCCGCGCTCCAGCCGCCGGCCGATCTCGAGGAAACGCCAGCCGGCGAAGCGGTACATGTTCTCGTGCAGCAGGCCGGAGAAGCCGGCGAGCTTGCGCAGGATCACCGTCATGGCCCGTGTCGCGTCGTCGCCGGGCGCCACCGTCGTGGCGAACTGATGGATGGTCTTCGACAGATCCTTAAGCGCCAGCCAGCCATCGGGTGAGAACCGGTCTCGGATCTGCCCGGCGCTGTAGACGGCGCTATCCAGCGTGCCGATCAGTCCCGACGGGATCGCCGTCTCGACGTCGATGCCGAAAGGCTCGAGATAATCCCTGATGTCGGCGAGCAGCGGCATGTCGGGGTCGGAGGTCTCGGCGAGCCGCACATGATAGGCGCGCAGGATGCGCACCGTGTCTTCCGATCGTTCGATGTAGCGGCCGAGCCAGGTCAGGTTTTCCGCTGCCCGGCTGGGCAGGCTGCCCGGTCTGGTGCGGATGAAGCTGTCACCCTCTTGCGGCAGCAGCGTCTCGCGCTCCACCGGTCTGTCGCTGACCACCCAGACGTCCGCCGCCTGGCCGCCACGCTGCATGGCAATCGCCGTCGGATCGAGCGACAGGCCGACGCGGGCAAAACCGCCCGGCATCACCGTCCAGCCCTCGGGCGTGCGCGCCAGATAGACGCGCAGGCTCGCCGGCCGTGGCTCCAGCCAGCCGCCGACAAAGACCGGTGTCGTCGAAAGTGTCACCGCTTCTTGGCCGACGAAGGCGCCGCCTTCGCCTTCGATGCGAGCCACCAACTCCGCCCGCTCCCCGGCGGACAGCGCCGAGCCGAGCTTCGTCTGGTTGTCATCCTCGAAGGCAAGCCGTGTCGACAGCGCCGGACCGATCACCAGGCGGTCGATATTGGCCAGCACATGCGCGCGTTCCGTCGCCTGCCCGCACCACCACGTCGCGACACTCGGCAGCAGCAATTCCTCGCCCCGCAGGGCGCGCGATATCTTGGGCAGGAAGGCGAGCAGCGCGCGTGTTTCCATCAGGCCGGAGCCAAGCGCGTTGACGGTCGCTACCGCGCCATGGCGAATCGCCTCGACCAGGCCCGGCGTGCCGATCTGCGAATCCGGGCGCAGTTCGAGCGGATCGGCGAAGGCAGCGTCGAGCCGCCGCCACAGCACGCTGATTGGCATCAGGCCGGAGACCGTGCGCACCATCAGCCTGCCGCCGGAGACGGTCAGGTCCTCGCCTTCGAGCAGCATGATGCCGAGATAGCGGGCGATATAGGCGTGTTCGTAGTAGGTTTCGTTGAGCGGCCCCGGCGTCAGGATGGCAACACGGCCGTCGGTCTCCTTGGCCATACCGATCAGCGCATCGCGAAAACGGCGGAAGAACCCGGCAAGGCGGTGCACATGCATCTCGCCGTAGATATCGGACAGCGCGCGTGTGGTGGCGACGCGGTTCTCCAGCGCAAAGCCGGCGCCGGATGGCGCCTGGGTGCGGTCGCCCAGCACCCACCATTGGCCATCGGGCCCGCGGCCGAGCTCGAACGCGCAGAAATGCAGGAAATGGCCGCCAGCCGGCCTGGTGCCGACCACTGGCCGCAAATATTCAGGGCTGGCGGCGATCAGCCCCGCCGGCAGGATGCCCTTTTCGACCAGCCGGTTCGGCCCGTAGATGTCCGCAATCGTCTCTTCGAACAGTTCGGCGCGCTGCACCAGGCCGGCGCTGATCGCGGCCCACTCGCTGTCCTCGATAAGCAGGGGAATATGCGCCAGCGGCCATTCGCGCTCATTGGCGCCGGCCTTGTCATAGACGCGGTAATAGACGCCGGCGTCGCGCAGATACTGGTCGGCGCGCGCGAAGCGCTGGCCAAGCTTTTCAGCCCCAAGTTCGTCGAGCGCCTCGATGAAGTGCTTCCAGACCGGACGGGGAGTGCCTGACGCATCGACCATCTCGTCGACGACGCCGTCGATCGGCTGGTAGTGCTCCAGCAGGCTGTGGATCTGCGGCTTGCCGCGTACCCTTTTGTGATTCCCCTTTGCCATCGTTGATCAGAATCTTGCCGGCCGCCGAAGGTCAAGGGTCATCGGGAAATCTTCCGCCGGTTGTTCCTCACGCAGCACATAGAAGGACGGCGTATGGCCGCGCGGTTCGAAGCGGGCGAGCCGCCGTGCCTCCGCCTCGTTGCCGTTGACCGGGAAGGTATCGTAGTTGCGCCCGCCAGGATGCGCGACATGGTAGACACAGCCGCCGACCGCCCGGCCCGACCAGCGGTCATAGATGTCGAACACCAGCGGCGTGTTGACCGGCAGCGCCGGATGCAGGCCCGAAGCCGGCTGCCACGCCTTGAAGCGGACGCCCGCCACCGCCACCTCGCGGTTGTCGGTGACCTTCATCGGCACGATGCGGCCGTTGCAGACCACAGCATGACGCTCGGGGTTCAGCCCCTCGGTCTTGACCTGCAGCCGTTCGACAGAGGAATCGACGAAGCGCACGGTGCCGCCGATAGCCCCTTGCTCGCCCATCACATGCCAAGGCTCGAGCGCCTGTCGCAGCTCCAGCTTGATGCCGGCATGCTGGACCTCGCCGCAAAACGGGAAGCGGAATTCGAGCTGGGCATCGAACCATTCCGGACGGAACTCGAAGCCGCTGAGCTTGAGATCGTCGAGCACGTCGAGAAAATCCGCCCAGACATGGTGCGGCAGCATGAAACGATCATGCAGCGAGGTGCCCCAGCGCACGAAGCGGCCATCGAGCGGGTTCTTCCACGCGCGGGCAATGATCGCCCTGACAAGCAACTGCTGCGCCAGCGACATGCGTGCATTGGGCGGCATCTCGAAGCCACGGAACTCGACCAGGCCGAGCCGGCCGGTTGGTCCATCTGGCGAAAACAGCTTGTCGATGCAGATTTCCGAGCGGTGCGTATTACCCGTGACATCGGTCAACAGGTTGCGGAACAACCGGTCGACCAGCCACGGCAAAGGTGCCGCGCCCTGGTCGGGATGCGGCACCTGCGCCATCGCGATCTCGAGTTCGTAGAGCGAGTCGTGACGCGCCTCGTCGAAGCGCGGCGCCTGGCTGGTCGGGCCGATGAACAGGCCGGAGAACAGGTAGGACAGCGACGGATGCCGCTGCCATTGCAGCACCAGGCTCTTCAACAAATCGGGTCGACGCAGGAACGGGCTGTCGTTGGGCGTCGCACCGCCGACGACGACATGATTGCCGCCGCCGGTGCCGGTGTGGCGTCCGTCGATCATGAACTTGTCGGCGCCAAGCCGGGTCTGCCGCGCCTCCTCATAGATCGCCGTCGTCGTCGCCACGCAATCCTGCCAGTTGGCGGCAGGATGGATGTTGACCTCGATGACGCCGGGATCGGGTGCGACGCGGATGACGTTGAGGCGCGGATCGTGCGGCGGGCCATAACCTTCGATATGCACCGGCAGACCGATGGTCCGCGCTGCATTCTCGGCAGCCGCCACCAGTTCAAGATAGTCTTCGAGCGCCTCGACCGGCGGCATGAACACGCAGAGCCGCCCGTCGCGCGGCTCGACCGAGAGTGCGGTGCGCACCGCGCCGCCGATCTCGGTGATTTCCTGTTCGACCCGGTCCTGTTGGCCGCTTGCCGCGGTGAACGACACCGCCTGCTGGCGGCGCGCCATTTCATCGGCGCCTTCAAGCTCGGCCGGAGCCGCTATGGGCAGGATCGCCTCGCGCGCCGGCAACGGCCCGCGCGGCAGCGACGGATCGACCGGCACGATATAGGGGAACTGCGCCGGCGGCACATAGGGAAGCGTGCCGAGCGGCAAGCGATAGCCGACCGGGGAATCGCCCGGCACCAGGAACAGCCGGCCGCGCCGCGTCTTCCACTTTTCCGAACGCCAGCGCGGTCCCGACGCCTGGCTGTTCCAGCGCTGCACCGGCAGTACATAGCCGGACGGCTTGGTCAGCCCGCGTTCGAAGACTTTCGCCATGCGGCTGCGCTCTTCCGGATCCTCGAGCTTGGAGTTGGAGGGATCGACATTGTCCGGCAGCTTGCCTTCCTTGAGCAGCCACTCGGCCGGATCCTCATAGGCTTCGCTTACCATGGATCTTTCGATGCCGAGTTCCCCGGCAATCGCCGTCAGCAGGCTTTCGGCCTGTTTCGGCCCGACATCGGCCGCGCTCTTTTCGCGCGCGATCAGCGACGGGTCGCTCCACACCGGTTCACCATCGGCGCGCCAGTACAGTGAGAAGGTCCAGCGCGGCAGGCTCTCGCCCGGATACCATTTGCCCTGGCCGTAGTGGAGAAAGCCGCCCGGCGCGAAGCGCTCGCGCAACCGCCGGATCAGCGCATCGGCCTTCTCACGCTTGGTCGGCCCGACGGCAGCGGTGTTCCACTCCGCGGATTCGAAATCGTCGATCGAGACGAAGGTCGGCTCGCCGCCCATCGTCAGCCGCACGTCCCCTTCCGCAAGTGCTGCATCGACCTTGTCGCCGAGTGCGTCGAGCGCCTGCCAGCTTTCATCCGAGAACGGCTTGGTGATGCGCGGATGTTCGGCGATGCGGTCGACCCGCATCTCGAAGCCGAAATCGACATTGGCAAAGCTCGCCATGCCGGAAATCGGCGCTGCATTGCGGAAATGCGGCGTGGCGGCGAGCGGCACATGGCTCTCGCCGGTGAGCAGGCCGGAGGTCGGATCGAAGCCGATCCAGCCGGCGCCGGGAAGATAGACCTCGCACCAGGCATGCAGATCAGTGAAGTCTATCGCTGTTCCCGGCGGTCCGTCCAATGCGACGAGATCCGGCTTGAGCTGGATCAGATAGCCGGAGACGAAGCGCGCGGCGATGCCGAGGTTGCGCAGAATCTGCACCAGCAGCCAGCTTGAATCGCGGCACGAGCCTTTTTTCGCGGCCAGCGTCTCTTCCGGCGAGAACACACCGGTCTCCATGCGCACGATATAGGCGATTTCGCGCTGCAGCCGGGCATTGAGATCAACGAGAAAATTGAGGGTATTCTTTGCGCTGCGGTCGATGGTCCCAAGCAAGGCCGAAAGCAGCGGACCGGCCGGCTCCGCCGTGCGGTAAATGGCGAGATCGTCGCGGATCTCTTCCGGATACTCGAACGGAAACGCCTCGGCCGACGGCTCGACGAAGAAATCGAACGGATTGTAGACCGTCATGTCGGCGACGAGATCGACCTCGATCTTCAGTTCCGTCACCGGCTCGGGAAAGACGAAACGGGCGAGGAAGTTGCCGTAGGGGTCCTGCTGCAGATTGACGAAGTGGTTCGCCGGTTCGACCTTCAGCGAATGGCTCAACACCTTGGTGCGGGAATGCGGCGCCGGCTGCAGCCTGATGATCTGCGGCCCGAGAACAACCGGCCGGTCATATTTGTAATGGGTCAGATGGTAGACAGCTGCCAGAATTGCCATGGGGCCCCGGAGGTCGGCGTTGCATCAGCCGAACCCTGACACATCTGGCCGCCATTCTCCAAGCGGATGTTGCGGTGCACCTAATTTAAGCGGCTACCAAACGTTCAAAAGAACGCCTGGATACCTGTCTGTGCCCGTCCCAGGATCAGCGCATGCACGTCATGCGTGCCCTCATAGGTGTTGACCGTCTCCAGGTTCTGCGCGTGGCGCATGACGTGGTAGCCGATCTGGATGCCGTTGCCGCCATGCATGTCGCGGGCCTGGCGGGCGATGTCGAGCGCCTTGCCGCAATTGTTGCGCTTGACCATCGAGATCATTTCCGGAGCCATCTTGCCTTCATCGAGCAAGCGCCCGACGCGCAGGCTAGCCTGCAATCCGAGTGCGATCTCGGTCTGCATGTCGGCGAGCTTCTTCTGGTAAAGCTGCGTGCCGGCCAGCGGCTTGCCGAACTGCTTGCGGTCGAGACCGTACTGGCGGGCGCGATGCCAGCAATCTTCCGCCGCACCCATCGAGCCCCAGGAAATGCCGAAGCGGGCTCGGTTGAGGCAGCCGAACGGACCGCCAAGGCCCTTGGCGTTCGGCAACAACGCGTCCTCGCCGACCTCGACGCCTTCCATCACCACCTCGCCGGTGATTGAAGCCCGCAGCGACAGCTTGCCGCCGATCTTCGGCGCTGAAAGCCCCTTCATGCCCTTTTCCAGCACGAAGCCGCGGATCTGGTTGTCATGCGCCGAAGATTTCGCCCAGACGACGAACACATCGGCGACCGGCGAGTTGGAAATCCACATCTTCGAGCCGGAGAGCTTGTAGCCGTTTGCGGTCTTCTCGGCGCGCGTCTTCATGCCGCCCGGGTCCGACCCGGCATCCGGCTCGGTCAGGCCGAAACAGCCGATCCATTCGCCGCTGGCGAGCTTGGGCAGGTACTTCTTACGCTGCTCTTCGGAGCCATAGGCGTAGATCGGATACATCACCAGCGACGACTGCACGCTCATCATCGAGCGATAGCCGGAATCGACGCGCTCAACTTCCCGCGCCACCAGCCCGTAGGTCACATAGTTGGCGCCAAGCCCGCCAAACTCCTCGGGAATGGTGATGCCGAGCAGGCCGGCGTCGCCCATTTCCCGAAAGATCGCCGTGTCGAACGTCTCGTTGAGATAGGCGTCCTCGATCCGCGGCGCGAGCTTGTCGGCGGCGAAGGCCGCGGCACCATCGCGCACCATGCGCTCGTCTTCCGAAAGCTGGTCCTCGATCAGGAACGGGTCTTCCCAGACGAATGCATTCTTGTCGGCGGCCATGGCTCTCTCCCAACTGATGCAGGTCGCCCAAAAGTGTGCAGCGGTTTTGGGATGACGACATGCATGAAGCAAAATCTGGCCCGGCTTATCGACCCGCGGCCCGAAAAAATCAAACGAAATTGCTTCGCCGATCAATGAGCGTTAGTAATGGATCATGAGTGTCCAGCGCCGCCTTTTGCCCAACATCAGCGCCCTTGCCGCCTTCGAGGCGGTGGCCCGCCTCGGCAGTTTCACCGCTGCCGCCCAGGAACTCGACCTGACCCAGGGCGCGGTCAGTCGGCAGATCAGACTGTTGGAGGATCAGTTCGGCCGCCGGCTGTTCGAGCGCGACAGCCGCAACGTCAGGCTGTCGACGGCAGGCGAAATCTATGCCGACGCGGTGCGGTCGGCGCTTGGCCAATTGCGTGACGCCGCCCTTGGATTGATGAGCAATCGGCATAGTGGCATCTTGAACCTCGCCATCTTGCCGACCTTCGGCACGCGCTGGCTGATGCCGATGATCCCCGATTTCGTCGAAAAAAATCCTGATATCACCATCAACTTCGTCACCCGCGTCGGCCGCTTCGATTTCGCCCGCGAGCGGTTGGATGCCGCCATCCACTACGGCCTGCCGGACTGGCCGGAGGCCGACTCGACGCTCTTGGTGCGCGAAACGGTGGCGCCGGTCGTGTCGCCCGAATTCCTCGCCGGCCGCGCCATCGCCGCACCGGCGGATATCGGTCGCTTGCCGCTGCTGCACATGGCGACGCGCCCTGGCGCCTGGACCGAATGGTTCGAGCACCAGGGCCTGAGCGCGCCGACCGGACCGGGCATGCAGTTCGAACAGTTCGGCACCGCCGCCCAGGCTTGTATGGCAGGGCTCGGCGTGGCGCTTCTGCCGCTGATCCTGATCGCCGGTGAATTGCAGCGCGGCCAGCTGGTGCCCGCGCCCGGCCAACCCATGCAAAGCCGCAGCGCCTACTACCTCGTCGTCCCGCACGACAAGCGCGGCCACCCGCCGGTCGCCAGCTTTCGCGACTGGCTGCTCAATCACCTGGCCGAATAGCTACTTCCGCTTCAGCGCATCGGCCAACGCTGCGCCGAACGCACCTTGCTGCGCGGGCCGTTCCGGCTGACGCTGCGGCGCCGGCGAACGAGGCGCCGGCCTGCCGCCTCCGCTCTCGCGCGGTCCACCTCTCGATGCACCGCCCTCTCCGCCATCCCTGCGCATGGTAAGGGCGATGCGCTTGCGCTTGATGTCGACATCGACGACGCGCACCTTGACCACATCACCCGCCTTGACCACCTCATGCGCGTCCTTGATGAAACGGTCGGCCAGTTGCGAGACATGCACCAGTCCGTCCTGATGCACGCCGATATCGACGAAGGCGCCGAAGGCGGCGACATTGGTGACGGTGCCTTCGAGCAGCATGCCGGGCTTCAAATCCTTGATGTCGTCGATGCCGTCGGCGAAGGTCGCGGTCTTGAAGCCGGGGCGTGGATCGCGGCCGGGCTTTTCCAGCTCCGCCAGGATGTCGCGCACAGTCGGCAAGCCGAAACGCTCATCGACGAAGATGTGTGGATCGAGTGCCTTCAGCGCGGCGCTGTCGCCCATCAGCGAGCGCACGTCGCGGCCGCAGGCGGCGACGATCTTCTTCGCCACGCCATAGGCTTCCGGATGCACTGACGAGGCATCGAGCGGCTCGCTGCCATTGGCGATGCGCAGGAAGCCGGCGGATTGTTCGAATGCGCGAGGTCCGAGGCGGGGCACCTTGAGCAGATCCTTGCGGCTGGCAAAGGGGCCGGTCGCATCGCGATGCGCGACGATGGCGTCGGCCAGCGATGCGCCAAGGCCCGAAACGCGGGCCAGCAGCGGCGCCGAGGCGGTGTTGAGATCGACGCCGACGGCGTTGACCGCATCCTCGACCACCGCCTCCAGCGAGCGGCCAAGCCGGTACTGGTCGACATCGTGCTGGTACTGGCCGACGCCGATCGACTTCGGCTCGATCTTGACCAGTTCGGCCAGCGGATCCTGCAGCCGTCGGGCGATAGACACCGCGCCACGCAGCGACACGTCGAGGCCGGGGAATTCCGCCGCCGCCGTCGCTGAAGCCGAATAGACCGAGGCGCCGGCCTCGCTGACGATCACCTTGAGCGGCTTCGGCCCACCATCCGCCGGCATGTCGGACAGCATGTCCGCCACAAGCTTTTCGGTCTCGCGGCTGCCGGTGCCATTGCCGATCGAGATCAGCTCGACCTTGTGCAGGCGAATGAGTTTTGCGAGCTCCGCCTGTGTGGCGCGCACATCGTTCCTGGGCGGAAACGGATAGACCGTCGTCGTCGTAAGCACCTTGCCGGTGCCGTCGACCACCGCCACCTTGACGCCGGTGCGGATGCCGGGATCGAGCCCCATCGTGGCGCGCGAGCCGGCGGGCGCGGCAAGCAGCAAATCCTTCAGGTTGCGGGCAAAGACATGGATCGCTTCCTCTTCCGCCCGCTCGCGCAGATCCCGCATCAGATCGAGCGTCAGGTGCAGCGACAGTTTTATCCGCCAGGTCCAGCCCGCCACCTCCATCAGCCAGCGGTCGCCGGGCAGGCTGCCGCCGATGGCATAGGCATTAGCGATCATCCGCTCGACCGGCTTCACCGGCGACGTGTCATCGGCATCGACCTCGATGTCGAGCGACAGCACTTCCTCGTTGCGGCCGCGCAGCATCGCCAGCGCGCGATGGCTCGGCACGGTCGCCCAGCGCTCGACATGGTCGAAATAATCGGAGAATTTCGCGCCGGCCTCCTGCTTGCCGTCGACCACCCTGGCGCGCATGAACGCGCGCTCCTTCATGTAGGTGCGCAATTTGCCGACGAGGTCGGCATTCTCGGCGAATTGTTCCGACAGGATGTCGCGCGCCCCCTCGAGCGCCGCCTTGGCGTCGGCCACCTCGTCGGTCACATAGGTCAGCGCCAGGTCGGACGGCACCAGCGAGCGGTCGGCAAGGATGGCTTCGGCCAGCGGTCCCAGCCCGCGCTCCCTGGCGATTTCGGCCTTGGTCCGGCGCTTGGGCTTGTAGGGAAGGTAGATGTCCTCCAGCTCCGCCTTGGTGGTGGCGGCGATGATCTTGCCTTCAAGCTCGTCGGTCAGCTTGCCCTGCTCGCGGATGGAACCGAGGATGGTGTCGCGGCGTGCATCGAGCTCGCGCAGATAGGCGAGACGCTCCGAAAGCAGCCGCAGCTGCGTATCGTCCAGCCCGCCCGTCACCTCCTTGCGGTAGCGTGCCACGAACGGCACCGTCGCGCCCTCGTCGAGCAGTTCGATCGCCGCCGCCGCCTGTTCGGGCCGCGCCGCGATCTCGGCCGCGATGATGGCTGCGATGCGCTTGATGTCCGATGCCATGTCGTTCCTGCTCTCGTCGAAAAGAGCGGCGACCATAGGCGCAGACGTTCCGTCCGCCAACCGCCGCGTTTTCGTCAGCCCGGCGGGTCCACAGGAAAGCGCGCGCCAATTTGGCGGCGTAGGGAGATCAGACCATCCGGCTCAGCGCCTCGAAAAAGGCGACGATCTCGATATCCAGCGGATCATCGACCGGCTCCGGCTGCGACGACATCTTGGCGATCACCACTTCGGTCCTGGGATCGACATAGAGCCACTGGCCGTGGATGCCGATGCCGCAATAGGCGCCGCCCGGCAGGCCCGTCTGGTACCATTTGTTGCGATAGCGGCCCTTGGGGAACAGCGGCAGCATCGCGCCACGCTGCCAGGCTTCCGAACTGCCGCCGCTGGCAATCGTATCGCGCACCCAGGCTTCGGGCACGACGCGGCGGCCATTGGCCGTGCCACCTTGCCGCATCATCTCGCCGACACGCGCCAGGTCGCGCGGCGTCACCGAAATGCCGCCGGCGGTGCGCGCCGTGCCTTCCATGTCGACGCCGATCGAGGCTTCACTGACGGCGCCGAGCGGCAGCCATAGTTTCTCGCGCATCAGGTCGGTGAAGCGCTGGCCCGAGGCGCGCTCGAGTAGGATGCCGAGCAGGTCGGAATTGGGCGAGCGGTAGCGGAAGGTCTGGCCATGCGGCTCGGCAAGCCGCTGCAAGGTCAGGATGAATTCGCGCAGGCTTTCCGTGCCGCCGCCCGGATTCCACAGCGTCGCCCGGCGATAGCGGGCAAAGGCGCTTTCCGGATCGAGATAGGCCTCCTCGAAGTCGAGGCTGACGCTCATATCGAGCACATGCCGAACGCTCGCGTCGGCGTAGGCTGATCCGGCGGCTTCCGGAATGTAATGCGTCACCGGCGCTTCCGGATCGAACAAGCCCTCGCCTTCCAATATGCCGGCGACAATCGCGGTCAGCGACTTGCTGATCGAAAAGATGATGTGGCGGGCGCCGAAATCCATATGCGGCGCGAACCAGTCGCCGATGACCGTGCCGCCCTTCATCACCGTCAGCGCGTCGGTGTTCGAGCGTACAAGAAAATCAGCCACCGTCTCCGGCGCGCCGGCGACCGTGACCTTGTTGCCCAGCAGGCCGCTGATATCCCGCACCGGCGCCTCGACACCACCCGGGGCGGCGGCCACGGGCGCCGTCGGCACCAGCTCGCCGAGATTCTGGAACGACCACCGGTTGAACGGGTTTTCACGCCAGTTGGCGAGCAGCACCTCATTGCGGCGAAAGCCGTATCGGGTTTCGAACGCGGTCTTGCCGGTCATGGCGTTTCCTTCCGGATTTCTTTGGGTTTCTTAGAGGCTGTTTCGAAAGTCGCTCCGGCGAGTCATATGGCGGTGGTTTCGAGAACCGGAGCGGAGCGGGTCCGGAAGCGCAGAAAACGCCGCCAGATGGCCGCCGGAGTGGGTTTCCAAGCAGCCCCTCAGTTCAGTGCCGTGGCGATCGCATGCACGGCCTTCACGGTCGCCACCGAATAGGCGACATTGCTGAAATCCGGATAGGTCGAAAGCTTCACCACGACCATACTTGTGTTCCAGTCGATGTGGATCATCTGTCCGAACACGCCCCGGCACATCAGCGCGCGCGAGCGCGGATCCTCGATCCAGAACTGGTTGCGGTAGCTGCCTTCGGGCAGGCTGGGATTGAAGTCCGGCCCGTGCCTGCCGCTGCGCGTCGCCTCGATCCAGTCGGCCGGCACCACACCGCCGCCATTGTCGAGGATCAGCTGGCCGAAGCGGCCGTAGTCGCGCAGCGTCGCGTTGAAGCCGCCGTCGGCCACCGCGTAGCCAGCACTGTCGACGGTGAAACAGGCGCTTTCATCAGCGCCGAGCTTTTGCCAGAGTTCTTCCGAGACCAGCTGCGGCAGACGCTTGCCCGTCACCCGCTCCATGATGAAGGCGAGCACATCGGTCTCGATCGAGCGATATTCGAAGGCCGCGCCATGCGGGCGGATCGTTTCCGTGAGGCCGAGAATCAGCTCGAACATGTGCGAAGGCCAGCGAAAGGCCGGATCGCTGTCCGGTGGCACCGGTTTCCAGCCGGTTGCGACATCGACCTGACCGATGTCCGAATAGCGGTCGGTATACTCCTCGGAAAAACGCACCCCGCTGGTCATGTCGAGTACATGCTGGACACTGGCTCCCGCCCAGCCGGTGACGCTCAGTTCCGGCAGGTAGTCCGTCACCGGCCTGGCCGGATCGATCAGGCCGCGCCCGACCAGTATGCCGAAAACCGAGCCGGTGACCGACTTGGCCATCGACTGCGACAGGTGCAGCGACCGCTCGCCCATGCTGTTGAAATAGCGCTCATAGGCTATCCTGCCGTCCTTGAGCACTAGGAAGCCGTCCGTGTAGGTTTCGTCAAGCAATCCGGCGAGCGTCGTCGGCTGGCCCGTGCTGTCCTCGACCGCCAGTCCGTCGAGATCGACTTCGGCGCGTTCGAAGCGATGGCGATGGCCATTGCCGCGCCAGACTTCGGCGGTCGGCAGGAACTCTCTGACATGCTGGAACGCCCAGCGATTCCATGGCGGCCGGTCCCAGTCGAGCTTGGGCAGCACCATGGCAGGCGGCGAGCCCTGCATGATCGGCGGCCGCGGATCGGAATTGCGATAGGAGTCCATGAAAGCCAAGCCTCGGTGAACATCAAAACGGACCCGGCGGCGTGTGCCGCCGGGTCCGTCGAAAGGCAGTTACTTCTGCAGTTCGGTCCAGATCTTGGTGTAGAGGTCCTGGATCTCAGGAGCGCACATCTGCTGCAACTCCGCATGCGGCTTGTCGGCCGCCGGAATGACAACTTCCGGTGCGTCCTTCATGTCGGCAGGCATGTACTTGTCCGAGCCGACGATGGCATTGGCGTAGCGGTGGAAAGCCGAGAGACCTGCCGCGTTTTCCGGATCCATGATGAAGTTCTGGAACAGCTTGGCGTTCTCGACATTTTTGGCCTCCTTCAGAACGACCACATTGTCGCTCCACAGGCCAAAGCCTTCTTTCGGATAGTTGTAGTGGATGGCCGGATTGGCCAGCCGTTGGCGCAGCGCCGACCCGTTCCAGTCGCTGGTCGCCTTGAAATCGCCGGCGCCCATCTTTTCGATGGTGTTGTACTCCATCGCGATCCAGTTCGGCTTGGCGGCGACAAGCGTGTCGCGCACCTTCTTCAGCACTTCCTTGTCAGTGGTGCACTGCTGGCCGCCGACATACTTGATCGCGGCGAAAATGACGTCGTTCATTTCGGGAACGACATTGACCTTGCCCTTCAGCTCGTCGGGTGTGTTGAAGATGATGCCCCAGCTGTCGGCCGGTCCCTTGTAGGCGTCGGTGTTGACGACCACGCCGACAGTGCCCAGGGCCCACGGCACCGAATATTTGCGGCCCGGGTCGAAATCGGGATTGGCCCATTCCGGCGCGACGTTCTTGAAGTTCTCCATCTTGCCTGGATCGGTCTCCAGAACGAGGCCTTCCTTGATCCAGATCGGCACATAGGTCTGCGACGGAACCGCGATGTCGAAACCGGTGCCGCCCTGGCGAACCTTGGCAAGCGCGGTGTCGTTCGAATCGTAGTCGGTGATGGTCACCTTGATGTTGTATTTCGCTTCGAACTTCTTGATCACGTCGGGGCTGGTGTAGTTGCCCCAATTGTAGATGTTCAGTTCGCCATCGGCGCGAGCCAGGCTCGTCGATGCGAGCAGCGCCAACCCCATGGCGGTCGCTGTTTTCTTCCAGTTCATGGTGTTAACTCCCATTTTTAGATTTAGTCGTGTTTCCTGCTGATGAAGAAGAACAACGTCACGATAGCGACCGACAAGAGCAGGAACACGGTCGATATCGCGTTTATCTCAGGTGTTATGCCGCGGCGGATCTGGCCGAGCATGTAGGTGGGCAGCGTGTCCTGGCCGCCCGATTTGACGAATTCCGTGATGACAACATCGTCGAGCGAGATGACGAAGGCCAGCATCAGGCCGGCCAGAATGCCGGGCCACAGCAGCGGCAGCGTGATGCTCCTGAAGGTTCGCCACGGCGTCGCATAAAGATCAGCGGCGGCACGCTCCAGCGTCAGGTCCATGTTCTCAAGCCGCGCCCGGATCGGCAGGTAGGCGAACGGAATGCAGAACGCCGTGTGCGCGGCAATCAGGTAACCTAGGCCGGAATAGCCGGTGAAGATCTTGACGCGCGAGAAGAAGATCAGCAGCGCCACGCCGGTGACGATCTCGGGGACCATCAGCGGCTGGTTGATCGCCGCGTATTTGAACGTCAGACCCGGATAGGGCGCCGTGCGCGTCGTGGCGAGCGCGGCCATGGTGGCGAAGATGGTCGAGAACACCGCGGCGGTGGCGCCGATCTGGAACGAGCGCAGGGTCGCATCGATGACCTGGGTGTTCTGCCACGCCGACTGGAACCATTTGAGTGAGAAACCACCCCATTCGGAGGTCGATGTCGCGGCATTGAAGGCGTAGATGACCAGCACGACGATCGGCAGATAGAGCACGATGAAGCAGGTCGCGGCGATCGCCGTGAATCCCGGCTGATGCTTGATGGAAAAGCGATTAGCCATGACGCACCCCCGACTTGCCGGCATTGCGCACATAGGCAAGCAGCGCCACCATGACGATGATCATCACCGCGATCGACAGCGCCGAGCCAAGTGGCCAGTTGCGGCCTTGTCCGAACTGCAATTCGATCAGGTTGGACAGCATCATGTTCTTGCCGCCGCCAAGCACGCTTGGCGTCACATAGGCGCCGAGTGCTGGAATGAAGACCAGGATGGAGCCGGCGATGACGCCGGGTTTGACCAGCGGGAAAATGATCTTCCGCAGCACCTTGAAGCGTGTCGCATAGAGATCATAGCCTGCCTCGACCAGGCGAAAATCAAGCTTTTCCATGCTGGCATAGATCGGCAGCACCATCAGCGGCAGGTAGACATAGGCCATGCCGATCAGGATCGCGGTATCGGTGTAGAGGATCTGGATCGGCGACGAGATGATGCCGAGCTTGAGCAGGATCGTGTTGACGATGCCTTCGTTGCGGATGATCTGCAGCACCGCGAAGGTGCGGATCAGAAGGTTGGTCCAGAACGGTATGGTGATCAGGAACAGCCATAGATCGCGGGTCTTTTCGCTGCGCGTCGCCATGAAATAGGCGGTCGGGAAGCCAAGCACCAAAGTGGCGATGGTCGTCACCACCGAAAGCTTGATCGAGCGCAGGAAGATGGTGACGTGGGCTGCGGCGACGGAAAGCGTATCGTCGAAGATATCGCGCTCCAGAAATACCGCTATCCAGGCTTCCGGCGAGAATTGCCACTTCACGTCGCCATAGGAACCCGGCGTCAGGAACGAATAGACCAGCACGATCAGCAACGGGCCGGTCGCGGCGAGAAAAATGACCAGCAGTGCTGGGGCTGACAAAAGCCAGCGATCGCGGATATCGCGCCGCTCTGCTGCCTTGGCGACTTCCTCTGCGGTCGCCATCGTCAGTCCTTCAAGACCTGGGCGGCGTCGCCGCCAATCACGATGCCGACCTTGCCGCCCTGGACGATACCGTCGCCGGTGCCGCGGCTGTTCTGGCGCCGCACGATGAAGGGCTCACCATCGGCGAGGCGCAGATGGAAATGCGTGTCGGTACCGAGATAGACGATGTTCTCGACCGTGCCCGACAGCGAAGCACTGGGGCTTGCGGCGCTCAACTGCGCATGTTCGGGGCGCACGACGATGGTAACCTTGCCCTTGGGAACCAGGCCCTCCGGCAGCGAGGCCGGGATTTCCGTGCCCGACGACAGTTTTACCGTCGCGCGACCTGCCGAGACACCAACCACCTCGGCCTTGAGGAAGTTCGACTCGCCGATGAAATCGGCGACGAAGCGTTCCGACGGCCGGTCGTAGATGTCGCGCGGCGAGCCGACCTGCAGGATCTTGCCTGACGACATCACCGCGATGCGGTCCGACATCGTCAGCGCTTCCTCCTGGTCATGGGTGACGAAAATGAAGGTGATGCCGGTCTCGTGCTGCAGCCGCTTCAGCTCGATCTGCATTTCCTTGCGCAGCTTGTAGTCGAGCGCCGACAACGGCTCATCGAGCAGCAGCACTTTCGGCTGTGGAGCGAGCGCCCTTGCCAGCGCCACACGCTGCTGCTGGCCGCCGGAGATCTGGCTGGTGCGGCGCGCGCTGAGCGCTTCCATCTTGACCAGCTTCAACATCGCGTCGACACGCGCCTTGATCTCGGCCTTCGGCTTGCCCAGCATCTCCAGGCCAAAGCCGATATTCTCGGCCACCGTCATGTGCGGAAACAGCGCATAGGACTGGAAGACGGTGTTGACCGGCCGCTTGAAGGGCGGCAGCGGCGCGATGTCCTGACCATAGAGCAGGATTTCGCCGGCGGTTGGAAAGTCGAAGCCGGCAATCAACCGCAGCAACGTCGTCTTTCCGCAGCCGGACGGGCCGAGCAGCGTAAAGAACTCATTCTCACGGATGGATACTGAGACCGTGTCGAGGGCAGCGACTTGCCCCTCTCCTGATCCGAAAATTTTGCTTACTTTGACAACTTCAATCGCATTCCGATCCGGTTTGTCCGGCACGATTACGCCTCACTGTTGACCCCGCTCTTGCTGGCGGAATTTTCCCCTGTTCGATGTGAACACAAGGCCGGTATGTTGGCAAGCCCGGCACTGAATCACAGTTCAATTCGTAATTTGGCTAGCAAGCCTCATGCCACAGTCAGGCCTGATAGGTGATCTTGCCACCACAGATCGTCGTTACCGGATGCACCTTGTGCAACGCCTCCGGCGCGGTCGCCTCGATATCGGCCGAGAGCACCACCAGATCCGCCATATAGCCAGACTTCAGCATGCCCTTGTGGTGCTCGGCGAATTCGGCATAGGCGCCTTCGACGGTGTAGCCGGCGAGGGATTCATGCAGCGAGAAACTCTGGTCCGGGTCGCCTTCTGCCCACGGTTTGCGCAACACTGCCGCCTGGATGCCCAGGATCGGATCGATCGGCGACACCGGCCAGTCCGACGCAAAGACGACACGCGCGCCGGCATCCTTCAAGGTCCGCCAGGCATAGCTCAGCGGCCAACGGGCCGGCCCGATGCGCGATACGGTCGGCTCCAGCGGAAAATCCATGGCGCCAGGCGGGTGCGGCGGTTGCATGGAGGCGATGACGCCGAGTTCGGCGAAACGCGGAACATCCGATGTGGTGGTGACCTCGATGTGCTCGATCCGGTGGCGGCTGTCGCGCTTGCCATTGGCTTTCTGCGCCGCCTCGTAACCGTCGAGCACCGCGCGCACCGCGCCGTCGCCGATCGAATGCACGGCGATCTGCAGCCCGCGTTTGTCGACGGCGACAGCCAGGTCGATGAATTGTTGCGGCGTGAACAGCGGCTCGCCGACCCAGTCCGGACGGTCGGCATAGGGCTCGACCATGACCGCTGTCCAGGAATCCAGCACGCCGTCGTAGAACACCTTGACCATGCCCGACGACAGCCACTCACTGATGTAGCGCTTGGCCATGTCGGATGCCTTGTCGAGCATGTCGAGCGTCATGAAATTCTTGTAGTGGAACGGTATCTGCACGCGGCAGGGCAGCCCTTCCTCGGCTTCGATCTCGGCCAGCAGCTCGAGCTGATAGAGATTGCCGTCCATGTTCTGGATCGAGGTGATGCCATGGCGCGCGCACCAGGCAAGCCCGCGCCGCATGATATCGCGGTCGGCGGCCCGCTCGGCCGCGGTCGGCATCGGGTCCGGCTCGCCGCCGGTGGCCAGGCCCAGCCGCACCCGGCTCTCGCCGGCAAGGTCAAGCACCGGACCGAACGCTTCGCCCTCGCGCAATTCGCCGCCGGCCAGGCCATCATCGCCCATGACGATCTCGTTGCCCGGGCCGAGCGTGCGCCCATGCAGGATGCCGGCCATTTCCAGCGCCCTGGTGTTGGCCCACATTGTGTGATGATCGGGCGCGGCCATGCAGAAGGGGCGATCGGCCAAAATGGCGTCGAGATGGTGGCGTGTCACCCGCTCGCTGCCGAGCACCGTGTAGTCGACGCCCTGCCCGACCAGCATTTTCGCATCCGGCCGGGTTGGCGCATAGTCGCGGATCGCCTTTTGCAGCGCCTCGAACCCGTGAATACCCGTGAGCTGGAGGTGGGCAAGTTCAGCCCCGCCTGAAAACAGATGCATATGGGCTTCGATGAAGCCCGGGATCACCGAACCGCCCTTGGCGTCGATGACCTTGGTGGCCGGTCCCTTGAGCTGTTCGATGGAGGCGCGGCTGCCGATGGCGATGATGGCGCCGTCCTTGACGGCAACAGCCTCTGTGGCGGGATTGTCATCGTCCATGGTCAGCACGCGACCGTTGATGACGATCAGATCAGCATTATGACCCGCACCCGTGACAGACATCGCGACTCCGCGCTTTTGACGACTGACTGAGACCGACAACCCTGTGCCCACGAGCGGCCACTCCACTGGAGCGGCGCAACGGACAAAAAACGATGCCAGCGTGCTGTCTTCGAAATTCCCCTTGTTATCCCTGAAGACAGCGTGGATAAAGAATGCGACTGTTTATTCGCGTTTGTCAACATGCGGAATTTGGAATGTATTGTGGACAGCACCCTCCCCGTGTGTTGGGACCGGGCGGGGAACGGGGACATCAAGCAGTGAAGCGCAGTCTCGACCGCAAAACCAGGATAGCGCTCGAACCGCGCAAGCAGCCGCGCCAACAACGGTCGAGCCAGGTGGTCGACAGGATTCTCGACGCGGCGCTGATCCTGACGCGGGAGCAAGGAACCAAGACGCCGACGACGCTCGCCATTGCGCAGCGCGCAGGCCTGTCGGTCGGTTCGGTCTACCAATACTTCCCCAACAAGGAAGCCATCCTTCTAGACCTCGCCCGGCGCTGGCTGTCCTCTTTTCCCGAAGTGATCGAGAAGCGCATCAAGGTCCCCCGGCCCACCAACCGCGAAGAATTCCGGCGCGAAGTGCGCAAGCTCTTTATCGACACGTCCAGTATCTATCTCGAGAACGCGACCCTGATGCCGGTGATCGAGGCCATTTCAGGCAATGCCGATCTCAGGCCTATCCAGGACGAATATGACGAGCAGATCATCGCGCTTTACGCCGCCTGGCTGCGGCATGTGAATCCTGTTCTCGAAGACAAGATCGCCAAACGGCTCGGCCTTGTGATGATGGAGGTCGGGCACGCCTGCCGGCTGGTCGGACTGAAGAGGGATCGCAGGACATACAACCTCATCGAGGACGATGTGGAAGCCATGTGGCTCGCTCTGGTGAGCCCCTATCTCAACCTTGACTGATTTCGCACTTCGAGAGGAATTTCATGAAGACTGTCTATTCGCCGCTTCATGCTGGCCATGCCGGCCAGATGGAACTGGTCACCGCCGCGATCGTGCCGGGTTTCGAAATGCCCTCGCGGGCCGAATTCATCAAGGCGCGGGTCGAAAGCGAGAAACTGGGTCCGATCGTCCTTCCGCTCGAGCACGATCTTGCCGCCGCCAAGCGTATCCACAAGGCCGACTACATCGACTTCCTGCCGACGGTCTGGCCGCAATGGGTGGAAGCCGGTTTCAAGGGCTCGGCGATGCCCTTCACATGGCCGACCCGCGGCCTGCGCGGCGACGTGCCGCCAAAGCGTATCGACGCCCTGCTCGGTTACTATTCCTTCGATGCCGGGGCTACCTTCGTCGAAGGCACATGGGCCGCGATCAAGTCTTCCTATGACGTGGCGCTGACCGCCGCCGGCCTGGTCAAGGGCGGCGAGGCATCCGCCTTCGCACTCTGCCGCCCGCCCGGCCATCATGCGGGAGCCGGATTCATGGGCGGCTATTGCTTCATCAACAACGCCGCCGTCGCCACGCAATGGTTCCTCGACCAAGGCGCCAGCCGTGTATCCATCCTCGATGTCGACTACCACCATGGCAACGGCACGCAAGAGATCTTCTATGACCGCGCCGACGTGCAGGTCCTCAATCTTCACGGCGATCCGATGGTCGAATATCCTTTTTTCCTCGGCCATGCCGATGAACGTGGTTCGGGCGCCGGCGAAGGCTTCAACATCAACTATCCGATGCCGTTCGGCACCGACTGGGACGCCTGGAATGCCTCGCTTGAAGATGCCTGCGCCAGGCTTGCCGCTTACGCGCCGGACGTCGTCGTCGTCTCGCTCGGCGTCGACACTTTCGAGAAGGACCCGATCAGCCAGTTCAAGCTGAAGACGTCGGACTATCCCAAGATCGGCCGCCGCATCGCCAGGCTCGGCCTGCCGACGCTGTTCGTCATGGAAGGCGGCTATGCCGTCGAGGAGATCGGCGTCAACGCCGTCGGCGTGCTGACCGGCTTCGAAGGCAAATAAATTCCTGTCGCCCAAAAAGTGTCAGCGGTTTGGGGCGGCGACGGGCAGAAGCAAAACGAGGACCGGACAGCGTTGCAGCCCGGTTCTCGCGATCAGGTCGCGGTGCCGGTGTTCGGCACGACCGCTGGTGCGGCTGCCTTGCGCGAACGGCCGAGAGTGTAGACCGCCGCCGCCGCGATGACGCCGGCGGCTAGGATGCCCGCCGCCAGAACCGGCCGATACCAGAACCAGGCGATGGCGATCGTCGTCGTGCCGACCAGGATCGCCAGGAAGAAGGCGATGATGCCGGTGCCCATCCGCGCCATGCTGCCAAGGAACGGAATGACGTCGAGGATTACGCCGATCGGGCTGAGGAACAGGGCAAAGCCGATCGTCAGCAGCAGCAGGCCGGCAGCGCGCAGCAGCCAGGTGATCAGCGTGTTTGCGCTGACCGCTTCGGCAAACATCTTGTCGGCCGGGACAGTGCCGGTGTCGACCATCAGCAATTCGTCGCCGGCCACCGTCTGGTAGGGTTCGAACCGGCTGCCGGCCTGGCGCGCCACGATGCTGACCACGCCGAGCGGCGCCAGTTCGTAGCCGATGCGGTAGTCGCCCAGCGCCGGCGTCGTCGTGTCGGCACCGAGATAGATCTTGCCGTCGACGATGCTGAGCGGCCTGGCGCCGGTATAGGCGGCCTTGATCGCGGCTGACTGATTGGCCAACAGCGAATAGTCCTTGTCACCCTCGATACGATCGAGCACCGGCTGATCGAGCGTGAAAGCACTGAGCTTGCCTTCCGGAATCTGAAAGGTCCGGCTGTGGATCGCCATCGGCGGATTCTGGTGGCCATCCGGCTTCTTGAAATCCGACGAGTCGATCTGGCTGTCGTCCCATGCCTTCGAATAGCTGTAGGTGGTGACCGTCTCTTCGCCGCCGCCAAGTTTCTTGGTGGTCTCGGATTTGGACTCTTCCTTCCACTGATACATCTCGACGTCGCGCGACAGACGCAGCCCTTGCGCCGCGATACCGAAGTCCGGATCGGACAAGCCGCTGTCCGCCGTCACCGGCCCGCTGACATGCACCAGCCTGCCGTCATTGGCTGCTTCGACGCTGTCGGCGCTGACAGAGACCACGGCGCCAGCCCCTTCGGCGAGCGAGCGTGCCGTCTGCACCGCGCGGCCCTCGTTCCAGAACAGGCCGATCACCATCAGCACGATCAAAAGCAGGCCGAAGATGACACCACCGACCGCGCGCTTGATCCGCCCGAACCACGAGACGGATGTAACTTCCCGAAATGAATCGCTCATCGTTTCCCCCGAAACCAACAGTGCCAAGATTTGCGCGCGGCCGGCGGCCGCGCATGTAACCGATCAATCGGCGTGGATTTGCGCGCCGCAATCCTTGGCCGAAGCACAGGAATGCACCGCCCGCGTCGTGCCGCCGTCGCCGACCCGCCATGGTGAGGCGGACAGCGGCGCTTGCTGCTTGCCGCCGAAAAGGTCAAGCGCCCGCATCGCCGTCTGCTCGCCTTCCTCGTCGCGCTTGACGATCTCGACATTCCTAAGGCCGATCGCGGCAAGCTGCGGCATCACCACATCCGAGTCGCCCGCCACCACGATCAGCGACGGATCGAGCGAAGACAGTGCCAGCGCCTGTTTCTGCACCGCGTCGAGCGTCAGCTGGGTGCGCGCCGTCATCCGGCTCTGCTGGTCCTCCAGCGTCGAACCGGAGCCGACGGCACCGATCAGCGAACCGAACAGCCCTGCCGAAGTCTCCGCCGATCCGGCCAACGCCCGGCGATAGACCGTCACCGTGCGGTCGACCTCGTCCTGCGCCACCGGTAAGGTGGTCAGGCCGGCAAAGCCTTTCAGGATCTCGGTGATCGCCGGACCGGTGTTGGCCCGCTCGACGGTGGTTGCCACGACCAGTCCGGAACCGGCTTTCATCGGGCTCAGCAGATAGCTCGACACGCCATAGGAATAGCCCTTCTCCTCGCGGATCACCGAGTTCAGCCGGCTGGAGAAATCGTCGCCGAGCAGATTGGCGACCGCGGTCGATTCCGCGCGCTCGCCCTCGTCGGTGCCTGGCGCCGGCCGCGCCACGAACAGCGCCGACTGGCTGGCGCCGGGTTCGGGCACCAGCAGCACTTTCTGGCCGCCATTGAAATGCGCCGCCGGCGATGGCTCGACCGCATAGCCGGCGGCGTTATCCGCCCACGTGCCGAACGCCTTTTCAAGGCTTGCCGCCACCGTCGCGACCGGCATCGGACCGACGCTGTAGAACGTCACTGCCTTCGGCGTGAACTCCGTGTTGAAGGCGGACCTGGCATCGTCGAGCGAGATCGAGGCCAGCGCCTTGGCCGACCAGTCGATCGCGGCCTTGTCAGGCACCTGTGGAATCAGCGCCGCCTTGGCCGCGCGGCCGGCAACGCCCGGCAGGTCCGCCTCGCGGCCATTGAGCCAGTCGACGGTCTGCGCCATCAGCACGCTCCAGTCGGCCTTGTCGAAACGCGGCTTCAGCACCGCATCGGCAAGCAGACCGACACCTTGGTCCAATTTATCCGGCGGCACTCCGAGCGTCATCGCTGTGGTCAGGTATCCGGCCTGATAGCCGACGCTGGCGCCGATATCGCTGGTCGCTTTGGCGAAGTCAGCCGAGCCGCGCTCGCCGGCGCCGCGCGCCGCCATACTTGCGGCAAGCTCGAGCAGCCCTTCCTTGCCTTCCGGCACACTGTTCCAGCCGCCGTCGGCACTGGCCGCCACATAGACCATCGGCGCTTCCGGCATGGTGTAGTGGACGAGCTTGATGCCGTTCGACAGCGTTGCCGTTTCCATGGCAGGCAACACCGCCGAAGGCGCCTCGCCGGCCTGGTGCTTCGGAATATCGATCGCTGCCCGCTCCGGCGCTGTGAATGGCTGCGGCGTGCCGGACGATCCGATCAGCGCGTCGGGGTAGCCGCCGCGCGGACCCGGTTTCAACACCAGCACGCTGGCATATTCCGGCCTCAGCAGCCGCTTCATCGTTGCTTCGACATCAGCGACGCTCGCGTTCTTGACACGCGGATCGTCGACCAGCGCGCTCTGCGCGTCGCCGAGTATGTCGGCGTTGTAGGAAACCGTGCCGGCGCGATCCTTCAGCGCTTCGCTGCCGAGCCGAGTGGCCAGCAATATCCCGTTGCGCGCGCGTTCGACATCGGCCGGATCGAGCGGCGTTTTCTGGAAATCCGCGAATGCAGCTTTCATCGCGCTTTCGAGCGCTTCGGGCGTCACGCCTGCCGCCGCACCCGCCTCGAAGGTGAAGCGGCCGCCAAGCAATCCGCCGGTCCAGCTCGCGCTGGCATAGGTGGCGACGCCCTGTTCCGAGACGAGGCGATTGCGCAGGAAGCCATACTCGCCATTGCCGAGCACTTCGGCGGCGATGCTGAGCGCACCATTGTCGGGCGATTGCACTGCCGGGCCGCTGAACCCGACCACGACGACGGGGCTCGGCACACGGTCCTCGAGCACCAGCTTGAGCCGCGCCTGCGTCGGCTCGGGCACTGCTGGCCGCGCCACATCGGCACCGCGCGGCACCCGGCCGAACGTGTTGGCAATCAGCGCCTTGGTGTCATCGACCTTGAGGTCGCCTACCAGCACCAGCACCGCATTGTTGGGCAAATAATAGGTGTTGAAGAAACCGCGCACGTCGTCCAGCGTCGCGGCATCGAGGTCGGCTACCGAGCCGATGACCATGCGGCTGTAGGGATGCGGCTTCGGGAACAGCCCTGACCAGAAGGCCTCCCAGCCGGATGCGCCGGCCTTGTCCAGCACGTTCTGGCGCATCTCGTTCTTGACCACCGAGCGCTGCAGGTCGAGCTTGGCCTGCGTTACCGAGCGGCCGAGATTGGCCATGCGGTCGGCTTCCAGCGACAGGATCATCGGCAGCGACGACGACAGCCCGTCGACATAGAACACGGTGCCGTCCTCGGTGGTCCAGGCATTGATTTCGTTGCCGAGCGCGGCATGCGCGCCGAACACGTTCGGCCAGGCCGGCGTGCCGGAAAACATCAGGTGCTCGAACAGATGCGCGAAACCCGAGCGGCCGGCGGGTTCATTCATCGAACCGACGCGGTAGCGCAGGTTCATCACCACCTTCGGCGCCCGATGGTCAGGCACCAGCACCACCTGCAGCCCGTTGTCGAGCGCATAGGTGACAACAGGCTCGGCCTGTGCGGGGGCTACCGCCCACGCACCGATCAAGATCGCAAGCATCACCGTGAACGCCAGGAAAACCCGCTTCATGATCACCCCCCATGCCGATGGCCGCGAACAAGCGCTGCCCATCTCGCCCAGTCCGACCGAAGGGACGCCCATCCCTGCCGGTCAGCGGAAACCTATCGGAATCGATCGGCCCTCGATATGCCAACTTAACAACAACGTCTGGCTTTTTCGTGTCGGCGTTTCCATGACCAAAGGGCGGCGAAAGGGCTTGGGAGCCCGCCTCTGAGTCGCATGCGAGTCCACCGGATTCGATTTTGTCAAATCGCGTTTGATGTCAGATTCAACTGCGGGTAGATTAGACCCGAATCAGCCGGTCCTAGGGGGGCGCGGCAACCACCCAAAGTCTCTTGTTCCGGAGTTTTCCGGCACCAGACGCGGACGGCTTCGCGTTCCCTGAATGGATTCGGGTCTGGTTGGCGCAGCCCTGCGCCAAGCGTGTGTCTTCGTCAAAGTAATGCGTATTCAGGTTCGGCGGCTGGCACCCAGCATCCGGACAGCAGAAACGATTCCGGCCAAAAGCAACAAGAATGAGCAGTCCCGCCGCGCTTCTTCAATCCGATACATTGGGCTCGCGCCTGACGTCGCGCGGTGATCTCACAAGCTTTTTCATGCAGCTGACCGCCGAGATCGGCGCCGACAGCTACATGCTGGTTGCCATTGTCCACGACCAGGACCGCAACGATGCGCGCATCGTTTCGTCCAACTGGATTTTCGACGCCATCGAGCTGATCGGCAAGCGGCTGATCGCCGGGCTTGCACAAGGCGCGCTCACCGTTGCGCCCGGCATCCGCCCGAGACCGCTGGTGGCATCGCAGGCGCCCGAGACGGATGGGTTGATCACCGGCGAGGAGGCCCGCCTTCTCGATGTGCTCGGTCATGCCGAGGTCTATTCGCTCAAGCTGAATGTCGGCCGCCAGCGCTTGTTCGCTTTGTTCTCGGCAGCGACCGCCGGCAGCATCGACCAGCCGGCACTGATGAGGGCGCAGCTGAAATGCTGCTATGCGCTCTCGCACATCCCGCAGCTGATTGCCGCCGCCGCCATGCAGGATCCGCTGTCGGACCGCGAGCGCGAATGCCTGTTCTGGGTCTCCGAAGGCAAGACCACCGACGAGGTCGCCGTCATCCTTGGCGTCTCCTCCAACACCGTCAACAGCTACATCACCCACGCCATCCAGAAATTCGCGGCCAGCAACCGCGCGATGGCCATCGCCACGGCGATCAGGAGCGGCATCATTTGAAACCGGCCGATATCAAGGAGGCTGCCGAAGCCCTTTTCAACGAGCAGCGCAACCCGTTCGGCGCCTTCTCGCTCGGCTCCGAGACCCATCACGCCGTCACCATTCCAGACGCCGTGCGCCGCTGCCGCTGGATCGCCGTCGACATCAACGCCTCGGCCTTCGGCCTGTTCTTCGTCAGCCCGTCGGCCGAACGGGCACGGCTCGTGCCTTGCCTCGATTCCGACTATCCCGGCATTTCGGTGGCGACCAAGTTCATTTCAGGCGCCAATGGCGAGGAGATCGTGCGCCACACCCGCAACTCGACGGAACCGCGCTGGTGGACCGACGACGGCATCGCCGCCATGGCGGAGACGTTCGGCAATCTCGCCTGGACCGAGCAGATGGCACCGCTGGCGCCTGGCACGAGCGGCATCGCCTTCCCCGTCCATGCCGAGCGTGGGCAATGCGGCCTTGTCGTCTTCCTGGGGTCCGAGATCGTCCTGCCCCAGGACGCGCTCTACGAGATCCATGCCCGCTGCTTTTCACTGTTCGCCGCCGTCGCCCTCATGCGCCCAAGCGATACCGGCCGCATGCGCGCGATTTCCAAGCGCGAGCTCGAATGCCTGAAGCTGACCGCCAATGGCAACACCAGCGAGGAGATCGCACGGCTGCTGAAGCTTTCGGTACACACCGCCAACCAGTACCTGACGCAATCCACCCAGAAGCTCAACGCGGTCAACCGCAACCAGGCGGTGGCCAAGGCATTGCGGCTGGGGCTTATCGAATAGGGCAATTCGAGGATCTTGCGGCTGATGCATGTCGCTCAAAAGTGGCCCGGTTTTGGAAAACGACATGCATAGAAGCAAAGGCTTAAAGCGCCTCGCATGAGTCCGTTTGGACGAGATGCGCTTTAAGGCTCGGAAGCGGCCGATGTTCAGCGAAAGGCCAGCGGCTCGACCCTGCGGATGCGCGCCTGTTCGATCACCGCCTCGAGCAGGGCCGTGTTGTGCTCAGGGTCTTCGCCCGGCTTCTCGAACGAGACATAGTTGACCACCACGGAAGCACCGTGCTCGCTCAGCGTCAGCTGGAAATAGACGGTGACACCCGGCGGCCTCAGCTCCAGATCGAGCACGATGCGCGGGCTGCCGCTCCAGTCGACATGCGCCTCGCCGCCATGGCCGAGCCGCAGCGTACCCGGCATGAAGAACAGCTCCACCGCCGAATCGACCAGATCCGACAGGCAGGCGAAATGCTCCAGCCGGATGAAGGCGATGTAGTCGGCGACATCGATCAGCCGGAGTTCCCCCACCACCTGCTCGATGGCGCTGGCGACGATGATCTCGCGGGAGTTTGCGTGCGGTTGCCGGTTCATGAAATCTGTCTGCGCTCAGCCTTTTTCGAGTAGACGACCCGCACCAGTTCGGCGACGGCCTGATAGAATTGCGACGGGATCACATTATCGACCGAAACTTGCTTGTACATGGAGCGGGCGAGCGCCACGTCCTCGAAGATCGGGATGTTGTGTTCCCGCGCGATCTCGCGGATTTTCAGCGCCACCAGATCCTGCCCCTTGGCCAGCACGATCGGCGCCGAATCCTCGTCGCGCACATATTTCAGCGCAATCGAGAAGTGGGTCGGGTTGGCGATGATCAGCGTCGCGCGCGGCACTGCCGTCATCATCCGTTTGCGCGCCCGGTCGCGCGCCAGCGAGCGCAGCCGCGACTTGACGATCGGGTCGCCCTCGGACTGCTTGAACTCGTCCTTGACCTCCTGCTTGCTCATGCGCAGGTCCTGCTTCCAGTGGAAGCGCGACCAGACGATGTCGACCGCCGCGATCAGCCCCATGACGAAGACGATCGCCACCAGGATGTCGACGGCGATGCCACGGATGACGAGGCCGAAGGCGACCGGGTTGGTGATCATGCCGGCGAGCAGTTTGCGGTGGTCTTCCGACAGCGTGAAGCTCAGCACGACGATGGCGAAACCGACCTTGCCGAGAGCCTTCAGGAACTCGACCCAACCCTGAATGCCGAACAGCCTGTTCCAGCCCTTGGCAATCGAGATGCGCGAGAGTTGCGGCCGGATCCGCTCGCCGACGAATTGCGGCATGTTCTGGAACACCGAGGCGCCGACACCGGCAACGCTCAACAGCACCAGCAGGCTGACGATGGCTCGGCCCACCTCCAGGAGGACGATCTTGTAGAGCGCGATGACGTCGGTCTCGGTGTCCATCGGCCAGGCTTCCGGCTTCTCCAGGAACATCGACAGAAACATGCCGAGATCGATGATGGCGTCCTTGGCGTAGAAGACGGTAAACACCAGTATGGCGACGAAGGATGCCAGCAGCGCCGTTTCCCGCGAATGGGGCAGCTTGCCCTGTTCGATGGTGTCGCGGATCTTCTTTTCCGTCGCCTCTTCGGTTTTCGAATCCTTGTCGACCGCGTCAGGCATGTCGCGGTCTTAGGCGGCGTTCTGGGTCGAGGGAAGTTCGAAGGCGCCTTCGCGCGACAGCCGGATCGTCGTCGTCACGATCGACTTGCGCGCTGCCATGATGTCGGCAAGGGCAACGCCCTCCGACCCTTGTCCGAGCTCGGCTTCGATCATGCGACGCGACCGCGCGCCGATCGCCGACAGCGCCGCCTCGGCAAGCGCGGCCGAAGTGCCGCGCAAGGCCAGCGTGACCAGTTCGGTCGACAGCCCGTCGAACAGCAGCACCCGCGCTTTCTGGGTCAGCAGCGGCAAATCGTCGAAGGCGAACAGGCGAGCCCGGACGCCGTCGAGATCGGGCGTGCCGGCGGCCTCCAGGTCCTGCATGACCTCCTCGAGCAGCGGCTTGTCCAGTTCGTTGAGAACGCTGGCGACGCGCGCCTGCCCGGCCGAAGTGTCCTTGGTCGAGGTTTCCGTCAGCACGCTGCTGCGCAGCCGGTTTTCGACGATCCTGGTGGCGGCGTCCGGAACATTGGCCATCGTCACCATGCGCTTGATGATCTCGCCGCGCGTCGGCTTGGTCAGCGTCAGGAGCACGCTCGCCGCCGCTTGCGGCGCCAGCTTCGACAGCACCATGGCGGCAGTCTGCGGATGCTCGCCGGCCAGGAAGGCGCCAAGCCGCGCCGGTTCGAGCTTTTCGAGCTCGGGCCAAATCGGCAGCGGGGCTTCCGGCGCGACCTCGAATTTCTTGTCGCCCATGATCGCGCTCATCTCTTCGGGCGAGAGCGATTCATTGAGGATGGTGTCCATCCTGTCTGCCGAATCGAGCAGTCCCGCCCCTTCGGTGAACTCGGCCTCGAACTCGGCGACGATGCGCTCGAGATCGCTTTGCGGAATGGTCCGCAGCAGCCGGGCGCCCTCGATCAGCGCCTTCAATTCTTCCTGCTTGAAGAATTTCAAGAGACGGCTGGCCGACGGTTTGCCCATCGCCACCAATATGGCGGCCGCCTTCTGCGCGCGGGTCAAGGTCACCGGCGTCGTCATGCCTCTCGCCTCCGCTGCCACCGGCAAGCCCCGCAATCCATGTCTAGGCGCCCTTCGTGCCGGCGATGATTTCGGTCAGCCTGATGCCGAAGCGCGACGGATCGCTTTCCAGCACGGTGATCTCGCCGCGTGCGATCTTGCGGCCGTTGACCACGACGTCGACAGGTTCGCCGATGCGCCGGTTGAGCGCCACCGTCGAACCTTTCTGCAGCGCCATCAGGTCGGAGACCGGCATCTCGGTGCTGCCGAGGATGATCTGGACATCAACGGGGATGTTCATGATGACGCTCGAATTGGCACCGGAAGCGGCCCGGAACGCCGCATCCGGGCGCTGCTCCTCTTCATGCAGGACCCCGCGCAATTCTTCGATGGCGCGGTCGAGCTGCTCGTCGGGCTGGTCGAGGTCGGCTTCCGCCTTGGTCTGGGCCATGAATCGTCTCCAAATGCTCAGGCGCGTCCGGCGGCAGCCGGCATCAGCCCGTCGATAAAATCTTGCCCGGCATCGTAGGGATGCCTGATTCGGACGGTGTAATTCTGACCCAGTTTGCCGAACTCGCATACGAACAGGGTCTTGCCGCGCGCGCTGAGACGCGCCTGCGACTGTGCCGTTTCCTCGAATTCGATGACCTGGCCGATTTCGAAATCGGCAAGGTCGCCGAGTGTCAGTCGTGCAAGCGGCATGGTGGCCTCTAGTGCCACCGTCGATCGCATCACTTCTTCCGAAAAGCGCGCGCGCCAGCTGGCGCTGTGATCGTCCTGGCTGACACCGGCGGCGCTATCGCGGCTGGCCAGCACGATACGCTGCGGCATCGTCACCGTGACGGTGCCGCTATCGGCCGGCGTCGAGATGCCAAAGACGATGCGGACTGCAGCGCCGTCGCGCAGCACGTGCCGTTTTGCTTCGGTGCCCGACATCGCCCGCGACACGGGCAGGCGCAGATCGAGCGAGCGCCGTCCGGATCCGTTCAGGGCCTGTGCGACCTGCTGGAACACCATGGTCGAGACATCGACCTCGATCTGCGACAGATCGCGCTCGATAGGCGATGCCGGCATCTCCGGGTCGCCGCCGAACAGTGTGCAGACCGTGATCGCGATCGCCGGCGCATCGATCACCACGGTCATGGCATCGGACGACGTGGCTGATGCGACGATGGTCATGGCAAACGTATCGCCGGCATGCGAGCGCGCCTCCGCGACGCGGCTGATCTCGACGGCCCTGAGATCGACGGTTACCGGAACGCCAAGCTCACTGGTCAGGCTCTTCTGCAGCAGCGGCGCGGCGCGCTCGGCCATGCCCCGGCCGGTGCCGATGACCTGGGCGGCCTCGCCGCTGTCGCCGACCAGGCGCTCGATGATCAGCGAACGCGCTTCCGAGGGGCTTCCCGGGCTTGTCATGACAATGCTGGGACCGATCTCTGGCGCATCGTTCAGGCAGCCTTCTTCTCGGCGGTGCCGGTGTTCATCGTGCTCTGCTCGACGGCGTCGATCGTTGGCCGCTCATAGGACGAGATGGTCTTGCGGCCAAACTCGATCGCCACCTGCGGCAGTGCGCCGTTCATGTAGGCCAGCAGCGTCTGCTTGACGATGATGTAGAGGCGGTTGTTCTTCTCGCGCACGGTCTTGATCTTGGTGGCGACCGGCCCGACCACCGCATAGGACAGGAAGATGCCGAGGAAGGTGCCGACCAGGGCCGCGCCAATCAGGCCGCCGAGGATTTCCGGCGACTGGTCGAGCGCGCCCATCGCCTTGACCACGCCAAGCACGGCGGCGACGATGCCGAGCGCGGGCAGGCCGTCGCCGACCGCCACCATCGCGTGATAAGCCTTCATCTTGTCGGACTTGATGGTCTGGATTTCCTCGTCCATCAGCGCCTCGATCTCGTGCGAGCGGGCATTGCCGATGATGATGATGCGGCAGTAATCGCAGATGAAATTCATCAAATCGTGGTTCTTGAGCACGGTCGGAAAGGCCTGGAAGATCGCCGATTCCTCCGGATTGTCGATATGCGCCTCGACCTCGCTGCGCGATTTTGAGCGCAGCTCGCGCATCAGGCTGTGCAGCACGCCGAGCGTTTCGAGGTAGTTCTGCTCCTTCGGCACCGCCTGCTTGAACGCCTCGAGGATGGCCTTGCCGGTATCCTTGACCGTCTTCATCGGATTGGCGACCAGAAACGTGCCGAACGCAGCGCCGCAGATGACCACGGCTTCCCACGGCTGGACCAGCACATGAAGATGGCCGCCCATGGCCATGAAGCCGCCAAGCACGCAGCCGAGCGTTACCACCAGTCCAATCAGAATGCCCACAACAGGTCCTTCCGCATTTCACGTCGGAAGCAAGGGATAGCCCCCGTGCCTTGTGTGAGGCTTGAATCCAAGCCGCTGGATCCGATTCAGTTTCGCGCAAGGAAGTGGAGGTATTGTGCCGGCATAGCTTCGGCCGGAGGCACGTCTTTGCTTAATACCTTTACCAGCTACCAGCTCATCACCAAGGACATCTCGAAGTCGCTCGACAGGATCGAGCAACAGCCCGTGGTCGACCGCGATACCAAATATTATCTCGCCAACATCACCAAGGTGAAATCGATCGACGATTTCGTCAACAATGACCGGTTGTTCAAATATGCCATGAAGGCCTACGGCCTCGAGGACATGGACTACGCCAAGGCCTTCATGGTCAAGGCGTTGAAGGAAGGCGTCTCCGATCCCAACAGCTTTGCCAACAAGTTGACCGACAAGCGCTACGCCGAGTTCGTCAGCGCCTTCAACTTCGCCGCCAACGGCGCCGATGCGACCATCTACAACAAGACGCAGCAGATGGTGACCAAGAACTACGCCACGCAGGCGGCAATCGCAGGCCTCGATCCGAACTCCGACTATGTGAAGGGCGAGACGACATATTATCTCGCCAACATCACCAAGGTGAAGTCGATCGACGACCTGATGTCGAACAACCGGCTCTACACCTACGCGCTCGCGTCATTCGGCCTCGACGCGGCGACGCAGGACAAGGATCTCATCAAGCGGGTTCTGCAGGGCGGCGTCCGCGACCCCGACAGCGTCGCCAACAAGATGACGGACAAGACCTACGTAGCACTCGCCTCGGCCTTCAATTTCGAAGCCAATGGCGAGAACGCCACCACCATCGTTTCGGCGCAGCAGCCGACCGTCGACAAGTACATGCGCCAAACGCTCGAAGAGGATGCCGGCAACACCAACCAGGGTGTGCGGCTGGCGCTTTATTTCGATCGCAAGGCGCCCACCATCACCAGTTGGTACGACGTGCTGGCCGACACCGCCCTTGCCAGCGTAGTGCGCACCGCGCTCGGGCTGCCCGATTCCTTCGCCACCGCCAACATCGACAAGCAGGCGCAGCTGTTCGAGCAGAAACTCGACATCTCGGATTTCTCCGACCCCGAGAAACTCGGCAAGTTCCTGACCCGCTTCACCAGCATGTACGAGATAAACAACCCGACCTCATCGGCGGTCAGTTCGGTCAGCGTGCTGTTTTCCCAGCCGATCACGGTCGGCATCTCCACCGACCTGATGATGGCCATGCAGAAATTGAGGTTCTGAGACCATCATGAGGGACAGCCTGTACGTCGCCCTTTCCTCGCAGATCGCGCTCGAGCGCCGCCTCGACACGATCGCCGACAACGTCGCCAACGCCTCGACGATCGGCTTTCGCGCCACCGGCGTGAAATTCGAGGATGTCGTCTCCGGCACCGGGCCGAAGTCGGTATCCTTCGCGTCTTCGGGCAAGACCTATCTTTCCGGCGCGCACGGCGCCTTGACCGAGACCGGAAATCCGTTCGATTTCGCCGTCCAGGGCGATGCCTGGTTCGCCATCGATACGCCGGTCGGCACGGTCATGACCCGCGACGGGCGCTTTTCGATGAACGAAAATGGCGAGCTGATGTCGATCGAGGGCCACCCGGTGCTCGACGCAGGCGGTGCGCCGATCCAGCTCGACCCCCGCAACGGTCCGCCCAAGGCCGGGGCCGACGGTTCGCTGCGCCAGAACGATCAGCTAGTCGGCTCCATCGGCCTCTACAATTTCGATCCCGGCGAGAATTTCGTCCGCTACGGCAATTCCGGCATCATTCCGGCGCGCACGCCGGAGCCGGTCACCGATCGCTCCGATACCGGCATCGCCCAGGGTTTTCTCGAAGAATCCAACGTCAATCCGGTGCTGGAGATCACCCGGCTTATCCAGGTGCAGCGCGCTTTCGAAAACACCGCGGCCCTGATGCGGCAGACCGACTCCTCCACCGACGAGGCGATCAAGACGCTCGGCTCGAAATAGTCCATGTCGCTCGACCAGCCATCCCTGCGCGCACCCGAAAGACAGCTACAGCCGGCTCCGGAAGACCGGCTTGCCGCGCTGGAACGGGTATGGCGACGATTCGCCGGCACCGAAGCGCTGCTCAAGCGCGGCGGCCGCGTCGTCGAAGTCACGTCCACGCACTACAAGGTGCGCGGCCTTTCCGACTTCGCCAGGCTGGGCGACATCGTCGAACAGCGCGGCCATGCCGGCGCGCGCCGTGGCGAGATCGTCAAGATCACCCGTGACGAGGTCGTCGTGGCACCCTTCGAGCGCAGCGCCGATGCCGGCATCGGGGATGCCGTGTTCCGCCGCGGTCCGCTCGCGGTGGCGCCGCACGCCTCATGGCGCGGCCGCACCATCGACGCGCTCACCAGGGCGATCGATGCCGGCCCCTCCCTCGTCAGGGGTGACGACACGCCGAGCGGCACACGGACCACGCCCGGCGCCATGGCGCGGCAGCGTGTCGGCACCGCCTTCATAACCGGCGTCAAGGTCATCGACATCTTCACGCCGCTTTGTTTCGGCCAGCGCCTCGGTGTCTTTGCCGGCTCCGGCGTCGGCAAATCGACGCTGCTCGCCATGCTTGCCGGCGCCGACGCCTTCGACACCGTGGTCGTGGCGCTGATCGGCGAACGCGGCCGTGAAGTCCGTGAATTCCTCGAGGACACGATCGGCGACAGCATGGCCAAGACCGTCGCCGTCGTCGCCACCAGCGACGAGAGCGCCATGATGCGCCGGCGTGCACCGGACACCGCCATGCGCGTCGCCGAGCATTTTCGCGACCAGGGCCACCGCGTGCTTCTGGTGCTGGATTCAATCACCCGCTTCGCCCATGCCTTGCGCGAGGTGGCGACGGGAACCGGCGAGCCGCCGGTCGCCCGCGGCTATCCCGCTTCGGTGTTCACCGAACTGCCCAAGCTGCTCGAGCGCGCCGGACCGGGCGCCGAAGGCCCCGGGGTTGAAGGCAGGGGATCGATCACCGCCATCATTTCCGTGCTGGTCGACGGCGACGACCACAACGACCCGGTCGCCGACTCCGTGCGCGGCATCCTTGACGGCCATGTCGTGCTCGACCGTGCGATCGCCGAACAGGGCCGCTATCCGCCGGTCAATCCGCTGTCGTCCATATCGCGTCTTGCCGGCAAGGCCTGGAGCGCCGAGCAGCGCGCGCTGGTGACGAGGCTGAAGTCGATGATCGCCCGCTTCGAGGACACGCGCGACATCCGTTTGCTGGGCGCCTATCAGGGCGGCGTCGACGCCGAGCTCGATATTGCCGTGCGCCAGGTGCCGCTGATCTACGAGGCGCTGACCCAATCGCCCAAGGATCGTCCGTCCGCCGAACCGTTCTCCGATCTCGCCCGTCACCTCAAGGGTAAGCTGAATGCCGATGCAGGAGACTGAACGCCAGTACACCGAGCGTATCCTGCGCGAGATGATCGCGGAGGCCAACGCTGCGGAACAAGCCAGGGCTGACGAAGCCAGATTTGCCAAGGCAAAGGCTGCCCGCGCCATAGCTGCGAAAGCCGAGGCTGTTCTAGCCCGGGCCGCCAAGCCAATCCTGCCCAGGGCTGCCAAGCCAATCCTGCCGAGGGCTGCCAAAGCCGAGCCTGTTCGGTCCAAGGCTGCTGAGCTCGCCCTGCCCAGGGATCCCCAGGCGGAGGCTGGCGAGATGACCCAAGCCAGCCGCGAGTCGCTGATCGACGGCCTGTTCCCCCGCACCGAATGGCCACAGCCGCCAAAGGCACAGTTTCCCAGGCTAAAAAAACAGTCCGACCGCCGCAGCGATTTCGTCGTTGCCGCGCTCGGCCTCACACTAGGGCTGATCTGCGCCCTGTTTCCCTGGTACATCTTCTTCAACCAGGAACAGTTTGGCGTCCAGGCGATCAAGTTCGGCGGCACCGGCACCAATTCGGGACGGGCGGGCGGCGGCGTGGTCGCCGAACGCAGCGCGCCGCTGACGGTAAAGGACGTTCCGGCGGCCAATCTCGATCTGTTTGCCACGGGAACGGTGCAGGATGACGCCAATCCCGCGCCCGCGCCCGACGAGCAACCCTTCCCGGCCGACGCCGCGAAATTCCGCATGGTTCATGTCGCCAACGGCCGCGCCATGATCGAGGACGATGCCGGACTATGGATCGTCCAGCGGGGCTCGATATTGCCCGACTCCAGCCAAGTGTCTTCCATCGAGCAGCGCAACGGCAAATGGGTTATAGTCACCAGCACCGACCAGGTGATCGAACTCTCCAGGTAACGCCCCCGTCTCGGGCGTCCGGCCATCCGCAAGGTCCGCGCAAGACTGGCGGCCTAGTCTTCGGGAACCCGCCCGGAGATTCCCATGGAGCCCGTTTCCCTTTTCGATCTCGCCGCCAAGCAAGCGCAATGGCTTGCCGTGCGCCAGTCCGCTATTGCCGGCAACATCGCCAACGCCAACACGCCGGGCTACACGGCAAACGATGTCGAGCCGTTCGAAAAAGTGCTCGACCGCACCGCGGTGTCGCTGCAGGCCACGCAGGCCGGCCATCTCGGCAACGCCGCGACCAATGCCGGCTTCACCGTCAAGCCGCAGGAAGATGACGGCGTTGTCATGCCGTCCAAGAACTCGGTCGTGCTGGAAGATCAGCTGATGAAGGCCGGCGAAGTGCGCCGCTCCTTCGAGCTCAACACGGCGATCGTCAAGGCGTTCCATTCGATGATGATGATGGCGGTGAAGAGCTGACCATGGACGCGCTGATCTCAGCTCTCAAAGTCGCAGCATCCGGCCTCGGCGCCCAATCGGAGCGCTTGCGTGTGGTTTCGGAAAACCTGGCCAACGCCCAGTCCACCGGCACAACGCCAGGGTCCGATCCCTATCGCCGCAAGACCATCAGCTTCGTCTCCGAGCTCGACCGGACCTCCGGCAGCTCGACGGTCGAAGTGAACTCGATCGATCGCGATCCAAGCGACTTTCCCGTCGAGTTCCAACCCGGCAACGAGGCCGCCGACGACAAGGGCTATGTCAAGATGCCCAACGTCAACGTGCTGATCGAAATGGCCGACATGACCGAGGCCAACCGTTCCTACGAAGCCAATCTCCAGGTCGTCAAGCAGGCGCGCGACCTGATTTCCATGACCATAGACCTGATGAGGAACCAGTAATGATCAGCGGCATCGGAGCCCTTCAGTTCAAATCCTCGGTCGGCGGCGACGACACGGTGACAAGCCTGCTCCAGGGCGGCGCGACACCCTCGGCCGGCGGCAATATCGGCACCTCCTTCGCCGAGGCGCTGAGCCAGGCGGCCTCCAAGACCGTCAGCACGATGGAGAATGCCGAGCAGGTATCGGTGCAGGCGCTCAAGGGCGACGCCGACACCCGTCAGGTGGTCGACGCCGTGATGAGCGCGCAGCAGGCGCTTCAGACCGCCGTCGCCATCCGCGACAAGGTGGTTTCCGCCTATCTCGAAGTCAGTCGAATGGGCATCTGAGGAACTCCGCCATGAAAGCACTCGCCATCGCCGCCACTGGCATGAATGCCCAGCAGACAAACCTGGAAGTCATCGCCAACAACATCGCCAACATCAACACCACCGGCTACAAGCGCGCACGCGCCGAATTCTCCGACCTGCTGTACCAGGTCGACCGCACGCAGGGCGTGCCCAACCGCTCCAATACCTCGCTGGTGCCGGAGGGCGTCTCGATCGGCCTCGGCGTCAAGACGACGGCCGTGCGCAACGTCCACACCCAGGGCGAACTGACCAGCACCGGCAACAGTTTCGACCTGGCGCTGACCGGCAGGGGCTGGTTCCAGATCGAAGGCGCCGACGGCGGCACGCTCTACAGCCGCGCCGGCGCCCTCAACACCAACGCCACCGGACAGCTGGTGACGGTGGACGGTGCCAGTGTCATTCCGGCAATCACCGTTCCCACCGACGCCGTTGAGGTTATCGTCAACAAGACCGGACAGGTCTTCGCCCGCATCGATGGCCAGGCTGACCTGCAGAACCTCGGCCAGATCCAGATCGCCAATTTCGCCAACGAGGCGGGTCTCGCCCCGCTCGGCGACAATCTGTTCCAGGAAACCACGGCTTCCGGGCCGGCGAATGTCGGCGTGCCGGGCGATCCCGGCTTTGCCACCATCCAGCAGGGCTATCTCGAGGCCTCCAACGTCGACCCGGTCAAGGAAATCACCGAGCTGATCTCGGCGCAGCGCGCCTATGAAATGAACTCCAAGGTCATCCAGGCCGCCGACGACATGGCCTCGGTCGTTTCCAAGAACATCAGGTAGGGATGATGGCCATGCCGATCTCCTGCTCCGCATTCCGCCGCACCGCGCTTGTCCTTGCGCTGGTGGCCGGCTGCATGCCGGCTTTCGCCCAGGAATCGGCAGATAAATCGGCCACTCAGATCGCCAGCAACCAACCTGCCGGCGAGGTTGTGTTGATCCCCAACCGGGTTATCTATCCCGGCGAGACCATCGAGCTTGGCGCGCTCAAGCGCGTGACCCTGATCGGCGGCAAGCACAAGCCGGACGCGGTCGCCACCCGGGCCGAGGAACTCGACGGCAAGGTCGCCAAGCGCACGCTTCTTCCGGGCCGCTACATCCCCTCCGCCGCCGTCCGTGAGGCCTGGCTGGTCGAACAGGGTGCGTCCGTGCAGGTCTTCTTCATCGCCGGCGGATTGACGATCTCGGCCACCGCGGTGACGTTGCAGCCGGGTTCCGCCGGCGACCTTGTCAAGGTCCGCAACGTCGACAGCGGCAAGATCCTGTCCGGCACGGTGATGGCGGATGGGACCATCCAGGTCAGCGCTTCATGACGCGCGGACTTGCTCTGATCCTGGCAGCCGTGCTCGGCCTGCAGCCGGCGCTGGCCGACGGCCTGACGCCCAAGGCCAAGCGCGAGCTCGCCGCCAAGAATGGCGGCGTCTACGACGATCCCGAATACAATCCGGCCACCACCAGCCGCATGTTCCGGGTTTCGTCGGGGCCGAGTTCGCTGCCGCCGGGCCAGGTCGCCTCGCGCATCAAGGACATCGCCCAGCTGCAGAGTTCGCGCGACAACCAACTGGTCGGCTACGGCCTGGTCATCGGGCTTGCCGGGTCGGGCGACAGCCTGCGCAACTCTCCGTTCACCGAACAATCGATCCGCGCCATGCTCGAAAATCTCGGCATCGCCACCGAGGGCGGCAGCGCACGCGCCAAGAATGTCGCCGCCGTCATCGTCACCGCCAACATGCCGCCCTACGTGCAGTCGGGCGCCCGCATCGACATCGACGTCTCCTCGATGGGCGACGCCACCTCGCTCGCCGGCGGCACGCTGATCATGACGCCTTTGAAGGCGGCTGACGGCGAGATCTATGCCGTCGGCCAGGGCTCGGTCATCGTTTCCGGCTTCACCGCCAAGGGACAGGCGGAGCAGCTGACGCAAGGCGTGCCGACTTCCGGCCGTGTGCCGAACGGCGCCATCGTCGAGCGCGCGGTCCAGGCCGAGTTCGACGATCAGGCGACGCTGACCCTGCAATTGCGCAACCCCGATTTCTCGACCGCCATTCGCATCGCCGACGCCATCAACGACTACACCAGCCAGCGCTTCGGCGCGCGGGTTGCGGCCGAGCGCGATTCCCGCACCGTGCAGATCAGGAGGCCGAAGGGTGTTTCGGCGGCCCGCTTCTATGCCGAGATCGAAAACCTGGTGGTCGAATCCGACACGCCGGCCCGCGTCGTCATCGACGAGCGCACCGGCACCATCGTCATCGGCAACGACGTCAAGATCTCGCGGGTCGCCATCAGCCACGGTACGCTCACCGTGCGCATCACCGAAGCGCCGCGCATCGTCCAGCCCGAGCCTTTCTCCAGGGGCGAGACGGCCGTTGAGCCGTTCACCGCCATCGACGCCAGCCGGCCCGATGCCCGCGTCGCCGTACTTGACGGACCCGATCTCGAAACGCTCGTTTCCGGCCTCAACCGTCTCGGCGTCAAGCCGGACGGAATCATTGCCATTCTGCAGGGCATCAAGTCGGCCGGCGCCCTGCAGGCCGACCTGGTTCTGCAATAGGCGATGCCGATGACGCGCTCCCTCTCACGCCACGAAAGACGCCGCGCCGCCGCAATCCTTTTCGCGGCCAGTGTTGTCGCCATGTCCTTTGCCGCCAGCACGGCGCGCGGCGAGGAAACGGTTCGCCAGGTCTTGCCGGGCGCGCCGGCGGCCGAGCCACCGCAGCAATTGACATGGGAAAAGGCGCCGGATCAAAGCGAGATCGAGCGCTTCTGCTCCAACATCGCCGACGCTGCACGCGACCGCCGCTATGCCTTGCAGGCGGAAGAGATGAAGCAGCTGCAGGCCGGCATCGACCAGCGCATGAAGGCGCTGGAGGAGAAGCGGGCCGAATACGAGACCTGGCTGAAGCGGCGCGAGGTTTTCCTGGCCAGGGCCGAAGACGGCGTCGTCCAGATCTATGCCGGCATGAAGCCTGACGCCGCCGCCGAGCGGCTGGCCATCGTCAACGCCGACCTGGCGGCGGCCATACTGATGAAGCTCGATTCACGCAAGGCGAGCGTCATCCTCAACGAAATGGACCAGAAGGCGGCGGCAACGCTCACCGGCATCATGGCCAGCGCAGCCCGAAGGGTAGATCCGTCATGATCCGCAAGATGCTCGTCGTGTGCGCGGTCGCCGGGCTGTCCGGTTGCGGAACCAACCTGAAGGAGGTCGGCAAGGAGCCGGCTTTGTCCCCGGTCGGCTCCGGCATCGATGGCGGCAACACCTCGTCCCTCTATCGCTATCCGCAAACGCCGCCGGCGCCGGTCAGGAAATTCTCGTTGTGGGATGACCGCCAGAGCCGGCTGTTCACCGACCCGCGGGCGCTGTCGCAGGGCGACATCCTGACCGTCAAGATCAAGATCAACGACAGGGCCAACTTCAAGAACCAGAACGACAGGAGCCGCACCGCCAACCGCAAGCTCGGCTACGACCTCAGCGCGCAATGGGACAAGTGGAGCACCGCCGGCAAGGGCGCCGGCGCTCTCAGCTCCACCACGGACACGACGGCCGACGGTGAGATCAAGCGCTCGGAAACGCTTGAACTCAATGTCGCGGCCATCGTCACCGATGTCCTGCCGAACGGCAATTTGATGATCACGGGGTCCCAGGAAGTGCGCGTCAACGCCGAGCTCAGGGTGCTGACCCTCGCCGGTATCGTGCGGCCGGCCGATATCGGCGCCGAGAACACCATTCCCTACGAACGCATCGCCGAAGCGCGCATCTCCTACGGCGGGCGCGGCCGCATCACCGAGGTCCAGCAACCTGCCTACGGCCAGCAGATTCTCGACCAGGTTCTTCCGTTCTAGGATTGGGGAACGCGGCACCGTGGCAAACGTCGAACAGATCCAGCCGCGCAAGGGTCCCTCCCTTGCCATCCAGGCCATCATGCTGCTGGTTGTGACCGCCGCCGCCATCGGCATGGGCTGGATGTCCGGCGGCTATCTCAAGGGCGTCGGGGCACCGGCCTCGGTGCCGGTCGCGCCCGAGAACGAAGGCAAGACCGCACAGCCCGCCGCGGCCGGTGAGCCGGGCGTGGGGCCGACGCTTGTCGTGCTCGCGCCGATCACCACCAACATCGCCTCGCCTGCCGATACCTGGATCAGAATGGAAGCGTCCGTCGTCTATGACGGGCCGCAGCCCCAGTCCATGTCGGATGACATCCACCAGGACCTTCTGGCCCTGGTGCGCACCTTGAAGATGCATCAGATCGAGGGCGCCAGCGGCTACCAGCACCTGAAGGCCGATATCGAGGAACGCGCCTCGATCCGCAGCCAGGGTCACGCCAAGCAGATTCTTATCAGGACATTGCTGCTCGAATGAGAAAGTTCCTTCTCGCCACGGCGATGATCGCCGCCGCCACCTCCATCGCGGCGGCCCAGCAACTCGATCTCGGCGGCATCGGCAAGGCCGATGGCACCACCGTCGGCTACATCATCCAGATGTTCGGCCTGCTGACGGTGCTGTCGGTGGCGCCGGGCTTGCTGATCATGGTGACGAGCTTCACCCGTTTCGTCATCGCCTTCTCGATCCTGCGCGCCGGCATCGGCCTGCAGTCGACGCCCGCCAACCTCATTCTCATTTCACTGTCGCTGTTCATGACCTTCTATGTCATGGCGCCGACCTTCGATCAGGCCTGGAACACCGGCGTCAAGCCGCTGATGGACAACCAGATCACCCAGACCGTAGCCTTCGACAAGATTTCGGATCCATTCCGCACCTTCATGCTGCGCAATGTGCGCGACAAGGATTTCGACCTCTTCGCCGATCTCGCCCGCGAGCGCGGCCAGACCGTTTCGCGCGACACCGTCGACCTGCGCATCCTGGTGCCCGCCTTCATGATCTCGGAAATCCGGCGCGGCTTCGAGATCGGCTTCCTGATCGTGCTGCCATTCCTGGTCATCGACCTGATCGTCGCCACCATCACCATGGCGATGGGCATGATGATGCTGCCGCCGACGGTGGTGTCGCTCCCGTTCAAGATCCTGTTCTTCGTCCTGATCGACGGCTGGAATCTTCTTGTCGGCAGCCTTGTGCGCTCCTTCAACTGAGCGCTGGCAGCTGACCCCTGGCGGCTGGTCGCTATCGCGCTTCTCCAGCGCAAAATTCAAGCAATATATTTTCGATTAACCGTCCGGTTTAGCCCTTTGGTAGGGACTTGCCCGCATATTCGCTCGCAGATGGCGGGTGATCGATTTCGAGATCATTGGCATGATGCCGCACCGTCATACCGGGAGACCCGGTATGTCAAAAAAACACCTGTAAAATCAAGGTACGCGTACCCATGTCCAGCATCATGACGAACTCCGCCGCGTTGACGGCGCTGCAGAGCCTCAACGCCACCAGCAAGAACCTCGAAGCCACCCAGGCCCGCATCTCGACCGGTTATCGCGTCTCCCAGGCTTCGGACAACGCCGCCTACTGGTCGATCGCCACCACGATGCGCTCCGACAACCAGGCAATGTCCACCGTTTCGGACGCGCTCGGCCTCGGCGCATCGAAGGTCGACACCGCCTACACCGGCATGAACAGCGCGATCTCTACCATCAACCAGATCAAGGCCAAGCTGCTGGCATCCTACGGCCAGACGGATGCCTCGAAGGAAAAGACCCAGACCGAAATCACCGCTCTCCAGGCGCAGATGAAGTCCTACGCCGACGGCGCCACCTTCTCCGGCACCAATATGCTGTCCGTAAACAGCGGCACGACGGCCACGACGGCGGCCGATGTGAAGATCCTTTCGGCGTTCAACCGTGACGCGGCCGGCGCGGCCTCGATCTCGACCATCGACGTCAAGGTGGAAAATATCAAGCTGTATGAAGCTGGCACCACCGTGGGTCTCGCGAAGGGCATCCTCGACACGCAGCGCCTCGGCACCACCGGTGTGGCCACCGCCACGGCCTCGGCCCCGACCCTGGGCGCTGCTGCAGCGGCCACGGACACCTATTCGGCCGCCTCGCTTTCCATCTTCACAGGTGGCACGGCTGCCAGCGATAGTCAGATCCAGCAGATGTTGACCGTCATTGACTCCGCGCTCGCCGACATGACCAACTCCGCCTCGACGCTCGGCGCCGCCAAGAGCAGTATCGACCTGCAGAAGACCTTCACCTCCGACCTGATGGACTCCATCGATCGCGGTGTCGGCCAGCTCGTCGATGCCGACATGAACAAGGAATCGACCCGTCTGCAGGCCCTGCAGGTCCAGCAGCAGCTCGGCGTCCAGGCGCTGTCGATCGCCAACGGATCGTCGCAGTCGATCCTGTCGCTCTTCCGCGGCTAATCGTCTACGCCTGATCACAGTTCGCACTAAACATCGGGCCGCGCCAAAAGCGCGGCCCGATTTGCGTTTGCTCGACTTGCCTTTGCAAGCCTCGCACAATGCTCGTTCCTTAACTCTCAAAGGCCAGCTTTTAACAGGCTGTTAACCATGCCGCGCTAGTTATGGTTAACCAATAGCTTACGACCGTTGGCGAATCGGTCCGACTGGCACGATGCCACCCGTTGAACAGGCCTGTCCGGCATGTCTGAGCATGTCGGTTTTTGAGAAGGAGCGACTTTCTTGGCGAGCATCATGACAAACGCTGCGGCGTTAACCGCACTTCAAAGCCTCAGCGCCACCAACAAGTCGCTCGAACAGACGCAGGCTCGCATCTCGACGGGCTACCGTGTCTCGCAGGCCTCGGACAACGCCGCCTACTGGTCGATCGCCACCACGATGCGCTCGGACAACTCGGCCCTGTCGACGGTGCAGGATGCACTCGGCCTCGGCGCCTCGAAAGTCGACACCGCCTACACCGGCATGAACAATGTGCTGACCACGATCGGCCAGATCAAGACCAAGCTGCTTTCGACCGTCGGCCAGACGGATGCCGCCAAGGCAAAAACCCAGACCGAGATCAATGCGCTTCAGGCGCAGATGAAGTCCTTTGCCGATGCGGCGACCTTCTCCGGCTCGAATTTCCTTGCGGTGACCTCCAAGCAGACTGCCGCCCCCAATGACGGCGTCCAGGCCGACTCCCAGATCGTGTCCTCGTTCAATCGCTCCTCGTCGGGCGCCGTCTCGATCGGAACGATCGACATCGATGTCGAGGGCACCAAGCTTTTCGACTACGGCCTTGCCACCGAGGTCAAGAATCGCGGCACCCTCGATCGCCAGACTTCGATTTATGCCACGGGAGCCGCCCAGACCCTGTATGACAACGCCTATGCGACCGCGCTCGCTGGCGGAGCAACGGACATCGCGGCAAACACTGCTGGCCAGGCGGCGGCGGGAGCGGTCGTCCCCAAGGTCGACAACATCTCCGCCTACAACCTCGACATCACCGCGGCCGGCGTAACCGACGACATCATCACCCAGATGGTGACCAGGATCGACAAGGTCATGGCGCAGTTGACCGATTCCGCAACCATCCTCGGTTCGGCCAAGAGCAGCATCGACCTGCAGAAGACCTTCACCCAGAGCCTGATGGACTCCATCGACCGTGGTGTCGGCCAGCTCGTCGATGCCGACATGAACAAGGAATCGACCCGGCTCCAGGCGCTGCAGGTTCAGCAGCAACTCGGCATCCAGTCGCTGTCGATCGCCAACAGCGCTTCGCAGAGCATCCTGTCGCTGTTCAAGAACTAGTCGCGGGCGCCACCGGCACCGTCCTTTTCGCACTCCGATTAACGGGCCGCGCCGCAAGCGCGGCCCGATTTCATTTTCGCACAAGCTTCGAAGACTACTGTTCCGGCGGACAGTCATGCTGGGAGTCGTCGAACCGTGCCGGAACAGATCCAGAGCATCATCTCGAATCTTCGCGGCTTTGGCGTCAAGCGCCTTGCCATGCTGGCTGGCATCGCCGTTCTGGTGATGGGCGTCATCGGCATCGCCTCGGTCTATCTCAACCGTCCCGCCTACGACACGCTCTATGTCGGGCTCGACCGCGCCGACGTGAACCAGATCGGCCTGGTGCTGGGCGAAGCCGGCATCGGCTTCGATGTGGGCGCCGACGGAACCTCGGTGTTGGTTCCGGCCGGCACCACCGCGCAGGCGCGCATGCTGCTTGCCGAAAAGGGCCTGCCGACCAGCGCCAATGCCGGCTACGAACTGTTCGACAATGTCGGCTCGCTCGGCCTCACCTCCTTCATGCAGCAGATCACCCGCGTGCGCGCGCTGGAAGGCGAGATCGCCCGCACCATCCAGTCGATTTCAGGCATCAAGGCGGCGCGCGTCCACATCGTCATGTCCGAACGCGCCAATTTCCGCCGCGACGAACAGCAGCCGTCGGCATCGGTGGTCATCCGCTACGCCGGCATCGACGCCGAGAAGAGCGCCATGTCGATCCGCCATCTCGTCGCCGCCGCTGTCCCTGGCCTGTCGGCCGACAAGGTGACCGTGCTCGATTCCAGCGGCAATCTGCTGGCAGCGGGCGATGATCCTTCCAACACCAGCGCCGCCCGCACGCTCGGTGTCGAGCAGACCGTCGAGGCGCAGATCGGCGACAACATCCGCCGTGCGCTGACGGCCTATCTCGGCCCCGACAACTTCCGCGCCAGCGTCAAGGCCGAGGTCAACACCGACACCCGCCAGACGGAAGAAACCATTTTCGATCCGAATTCACGCGTCGAGCGCTCGGTGCAGTCGGTGCGCGCCAACGAAAACAACAACCAGAAGCAGGCCTCGACCCCAGCCAGCGTCGAGCAGAACCTGCCCGAGACCCAGGCAACCGCCACCGACGGTCCGCAATCCTCCTCGCAGAACGACCGCAAGGAAGAGATCACCAACTACGAGATCAACTCGAAGAAGATCGCCACCGTCTCCAACGGCTACACCGTCACCAAGATGTCGATCGCCGTCGTCGTCAACCAGCAACGCCTGGTGACCATCCTCGGCAAGGACGCCACGCCGGAGCAGATTGCCAAGCGCGTCGCCGAGATCCAGAAGATGGTGACCTCGGCCACCGGCTTCGACGACAAGCGCGGCGACGTCATCGACGTCTCGGCGGTCGAGTTCATCGACGGGCTGGACGGCGAGGCGATCCCGCAGGCTGGGATGCTCGATTCCATCGGCCAGCATGCCGGCACGCTGATCAACGCCGGCGCCTTCATCGTCGTGGTGTTCCTGGTCGCTTTCTTCGGCCTGAGGCCGATGGCGGCGGCGCTGACGGCAAAGGCGACGCCGGCCCTGGCAGGCCCCAGCTACGAAGACGTCCAGCGCTCGCTACCGACACCCGAAGCAAGCGCAAACGCCGAAAGCGCTGGCGTCGGCGCCTTGCCCGGTGCGCGCCCCGGTCCGACACCGCTCGACGATCTTCGCCAGAAGATCAGGCCGGCGCCGCAGGAGCGGCTTGCCCGAATGGTCGACCTCAACGAGGAGCGCACCGCGCAGATCCTGCGCAAATGGGCCGCTCAGGAAGTCGCGGCCTAAACCATGCCCTCCGTAGCCCTTTTCGACCTTCTGCCTGATTTCGGTACCCGCACGCAACGTGTCGGTCAGCCCCGGGCCGCGGCGGATCCCGAACACAAGCTAGACGCGCCGGCACCGCAAGCCGATATCGGCACGCTGATCGCGGAAGCGGTTGCCCAGGCCGAGGCGGCACTCGATGCACGCCTGTCGATTGCCCATGAAGCCGCGCTCGAAGCCGAACGCCAGGCCAATGCCGAGGAAGCAAGGGTATTTCTCGAAAGCCTCGGCGACGATGTCGGCAAGGCGGTCTCGTTGCGCATCGATGCCATGGAGGCGCGCGTGACCGGGCTGGTCGCCGCCACCGTCGCCCGCATGATCGGCGGCATCGTCAGCGACGATCTGCAGAAACGCTCGATCGAGGCGCTTGCCGGCGCGATACGCGAAGCGGTCGGCGATGCCGAAGCCGTGCGCATCGCCGTGCGCGGCCCGCTCTCGCTGTTCGAAACGCTGAAGGCATCGCTCGGGCCCCGCGCCGCCAATCTCGACTTCACCGAGACACCAGGCTTCGATCTCACGGTCGCCATCGACGAGGCGGTGTTCGAGACGCGCATGGCCGAATGGTCGACGACCCTTTCCGAGGTCCTGGCATGAGCGTCGCCGATGCCGGACAGGTTCACCAGGAGATCATCATCGTCCGTCGTGGTCACGACGACCACGATGAGGGTCACCATGGCGGCGTCTGGAAGATCGCCTTCGCCGACTTCATGACGGCGATGATGTGCTTCTTCCTGGTCATGTGGCTGATCAATGCCGCCAACGAGCAGACCAAGGCAGCCGTCGCCAGTTATTTCAACCCGGTCAAGCTGGTCGACCGCAATTCGAGCCGCAAGGGTCTGGAGGATCTCGGCGACGGTCCGCGCGCGATGGGAACGACGGCCGACAACCCGCAGAAGGCGACCAACAAGGCCGGCCAGGACGGCGATGGCTCCGCGGACCGCAAACAGGAGAAGCAGGAACTGCCGCAGGCGGAACACTCCGACGAGCATCTGTTCGCCGACCCCTACGCGGTGCTTTCGGAAATCGCCACCGATACCGGCGTCATGCAGAATGTCAGCCAGAAGGGCGATGGCGGCGCCCAGGCTGCCGGCCCGGCGACCGGCGCTTCCGGCGGCGCCTCCTATCGCGATCCGTTCGAGCCTGATTTCTGGTCGCAGCAGGTGGCGGCGCCCGGCGCCGAAGCCAGTGCCCAGCGAGCCAAAATCGAGGGCGATGCTGCCAAGCCCGCTGACAAGGTTGCCGAGACGCAAGTGCCCAAGGTCAAGGCCGTGCCACCCGTCGCGGCCGCACCTGTCGAACCGCCGGCAAGGGACACGACCGGCAAGCAAGCCGCGAGCCCCGACGCGGCAACGACGAAGGCCGGCGACACCAAACCAACAGACACGAAGCCAAGCGACGCGAAGCCGGGCGAGAACAAACCAGACGACACCAAAGCCACGGACGCGGCCAAGGCCGAGGCCAAGGCGCAAGAGGATGCCAAGCCCGACACCGGAGAGAAGGCGCCGACCGCCGCCGCCGTCAAGGCTGCCGCCGACGTCAAGCGGCAGTTGGCCGATGCCTTCAAGCCCGGCGACAAGCTGCATGACGGCGTCTCGGTGGAAGCCACCGACAAGGGCGTCGTCATCTCGATCACCGACCAGCTCGACTTCGGCATGTTCGAGGTCGGCTCGGCGCTGCCGCGCCGCGAACTGGTGCTGGCGATGGAAAAGATCGGCCGCATCGTCAACAGCCAGAAGGGCACCATCAGCATCAACGGCCACACCGACGCACGGCCATTCCGCAGCGACAGCTACGACAATTGGCGGCTGTCGACGGCGCGCGCGCATTCCGCCTACTACATGCTCGTGCGCGGTGGCGTCGATGAACGCCGCATCACAGAGGTCGCCGGTTTCGCCGACCGCCAGCCGAAGGACCCGGCGAATCCATTGGCGGCTGTGAACCGTCGCATCGAAATCCTGATGGCGGCCGGCGGATGAGGCGGGCGGCCGTCACCAGCCGGTTGATTGGCCTGTTGCTGCTGGCCTGCGGATATCCGTCAGCCGGCTTCGCCCAGGACGCGTTGCAGCCGTATCAGCTGGTGCGCTCGCTGCAGCTCATCCAGGACCGCATCGCCGCTGGCGATCATGCCGCCCTGCCGATGCAGGCCAAGCTCCTCGAGATGGTGGATGCGCGCCTGCGCACGGCGGACGCCGAGGATTTCAAGGATCCCAAGAATTTTCGCGCCCTGCTTGTCTACGGCATGAGCGGCGGCAACCCGGTGACTGTCGAGGCGGCCACGTCGCGCGCCACGACGGACCCGCAAAGCCTTGCCGTGGCCAAAGGGATTATCGACTATCTCAATGGCCGGCCCGGCGAGGCGATCGAAGCGTTGAAGCCGATCGATCCGATGACGCTGCCTCCCGATCTCGGCGCTTTCCTTGCCCTGGTCAAAGGCTCGCTGCTTGCCGGCGACCAGCCGGCTGCGGCGCTCGGTTTGCTCGACGAGGCAAGATTGCTCAGCCCCGGCACGCTGGTCGAGGAAGCAGCACTGCGCCGTTCGGTCGGCATTGCGGGTGCGCAGGGTGACGCGGCACGCTTCGCACTCGCGTCGACACAGTATGTCGAGCGCTACCTCTATTCGCCCTATGCCAGCCAGTTCGCCGACTCCTTCGTCTCCGGCGTCATTGCGCTGCACATGTCGATCAGCCAGGACAAGCTGGCCGACATTACCTCGATGATGGATCCCGAGCGCGAGAAGGTGATCTACCTGCGCATCGCCCGCCGTGCCGCGATCGACGGTCTGAACGACCTGTCGACCTTCGCTTCGGCGCGGGCCGAGCAGGGTCGCGACGGCAACACCAACCAGGACGATCCGCGCGCCCTGCTTTACGCCAGTCTTTCCACCGTCACCTCGGGCACCATCGAAGACGTGCGCGCCAAGCTCGGCAAGATCGACCGCAGCAAGCTGTCCGAAGGCGACCGCGCCTTGCTCGACGCCGCCCAGGCCATTGCCGGCGAAGTCGTCGCACCGCCCGCCCCCCTCCCCGAGGAAATGCCAGTTCCTGTCGCGACCGAGCGGCCGCCAGCGCCCGAAACCGTCGCGGCGCAGGGCGCCGACGCCAGCGGGCTGCCACCCGTCGAAGGCGCCATCGCCGAGCAACCCGCCGTCGCTGCCGCCTCCGGCGGACCGGCCGCCAGTGCTCCGGTAACGCCGACGGTTGTGTCTGCACCAGCCGATGCGGCGACCGTCGTGCAGGCGTCGGCGCCATCGCCCGCGGCCAGTCCCGAGCCCACCGACCCGACCGATGCCGCCATGACCAGAACACGTCGACAGCTCGACCTGATCGACCAGATGCTTGGAGCCGCCCCCAAATGACCACCAGCCTCGGCTCGGCCTTGCCAGGATTTGCCACCGCGCGCGCGACGCCGGAGCAACCGGCCGCGAACGGCAAGAAGGACAACGCGGGCTTTGGCAAAATCCTGCATGGCGAGGCCAGTCCGGCCCGCCCGGAACGGCATCCGACGACCGAGGCGGGATCGCGCGAGCAGCGCTGGGGCAAGCTCGCCGCCAGTCTTGCCGGGCATGGCGGCAAGGCCGAGCCGACATCGGCCGACACCGGAAAGATCGTCTCGGCCAAGGTGCCGACCGTGAAGAGCGGCAAGGCCGATTTGGAAGCCAAGGACGATTTGGAAGCAAAGGCGCACAAGGACGATGCCGACGCCGAAGAGTCGGCGCCGGACCCGGATGCCGTGCCGCTTCAGGACCATCTGCCGCTGCTGATCGCGTTCCATGACCTGCGCCATTTCTCGACATCGACCAAGGCAAGCGGGCGCGACGCGGCTAACGGCGAGAGCCCGCCGGACCCGGCGCTCAACGCGCAGGCTCCGCTCCCAAAAACCTATCGGTCGAAGTCCACGGCCGGAAACGAAATCGTCGAAACCAAGTCGAAGCCGGAGCAGGTGTCGATCGTCGACGGGCCTTTGACGGAGCTTGACGGCCAGCCGCCGAGCGCTGCCGGAATTGCCTCCAGCACGCCTAAGCGCGACACCGTCGTAACGGCCCAGAAGCTGCCGGACGCCACAACCGCCGATGTGCCCGGCGTGAAATCGAAACACACCGCGCCGGTGATGAAAAGCATCGAGGATGTCCAGTCCTCGTTACGGCCCGAAGCCGGAAAACAATCCCTGTCCGCCACACGCATCGACGTCGTGTCGCAACAGAGCTTCCCGGCGCCACCGCAAAGTCCCATCAGCCAGGCAGCCCTCAATGTGGTCAACGCCATAGCCGCCGATGGCGGCCCGCAAAAGGCCCTTCCAGCCTCATCCGCGGCCACCCAGCTGGCCAGCCCTGTTGCCGTTCCGACACATGTGTTGAAGATCGAACTTCACCCCGCCGAACTCGGCATGGTGACGGCCAACCTTCGCCTCTCGGGGGAACAACTTTCGATTGAACTGAAGCCCGCAACACACGACGCTTATCGTCGTTTGTCCGCCGACAGCGAGGCCATCGTCAAATCGCTGCGCGGGCTCGGTTTCGAGGTTGACAAGGTCACGATCTTGCAACCCTCGATAGCAGTTGCTGCTGCAACCCGCACCGATGCGACCGCCCCCTTGCCGACCGCATCGGGCCGCGATCCGTCATCCTTCCAACCCGGAAACCCGGGCGGGGGCAATGGTGGAGCGGGTGGTCAGCAACCGGGTCAGCAATCCGCAGGAAACCGCAATGATGACGCGCAGGACTACGGCCGCGGCACTTCACCTTCTCGCGAGCGCGCTGGCGGCGATATGTTTATCTAGCGCGGCAGGCGCTGCCGCTGCCGCCACCAACCCTTGCGAGCCGGAGATCCTGCGTGCCGCCGACCGCTATGGCGTGCCCGCCGGCATCCTCTATGCCGTCGGCCTCACGGAAACCGGAAACAAGGGCAGCCTTCAGCCCAACGCCTTGAATATAGAGGGAAAAGCAGTCTTCCCAAGAAGCCGGGCAGAGGCCCTTGCCGCATTCGCCAATGCTCGGCGCGAAGGCAAGACGCTCATCGATCTGGGCTGCATGCAGATCAACCATCACTACCACGCGTCGCATTTCCGCAGCGTCGAGGACATGCTCGATCCGCGTCAGAACGTCGACTATGCGGCGCGCTTCCTGGCCAGCCTCCATGCCCGTCACGAGACCTGGTCGATGGCCGTCGCCCGCTATCATGCCGGTCCCGACAACGATCCGGCGCAGAAGATCTATGTCTGCCGCGTCATTGCCAATATGGTCGCCACCGGCTTTGGAAAATGGACCGCGAACGCCCGCGGCTTCTGCAACCCGTAGGCGTATCTTCGGCATCCAATACGCCGTTCGCGCGGTCCTGCATTGTCGTTTTGACTTGGCCAGAACTTGCCGCCGAAAGCATATCTGGTTGCAGGCTAATGCAACCGGCGCGATTCCAGACTCCCAAGAAACTAGCTACAAGAAATGACGGTTGTTCAGGATTCTCGCCAGCGGATACGCCTTTTCTCACGGGGCAAATGATTTGATTCGGAGGCGGGCCGATGATTGTAATCGTTGACGAGCGCGAGCTCGTAACAGAGGGATACAATTCACTTTTCGACCGTGAGGGTGTCGCCTGCGCAGGCTTCGCGCCGGGCGAGTTCGGCGAGTGGGTAAGCTCGGCGGCCGACACCGACCTGAGGTCGGTCCGGGCCTTCCTGATCGGCGACTGCCGCGAAGGCTCGATCTCTCCCCGTCAGATCCGCGACCGCACCGGCGCACCCGTCATCGCCTTGAGCGAACAGCACTCGCTGGAAAACACGCTGCGGTTGTTCGAGAGCGGCGTCGACGACGTCATTCGCAAGCCCGTCCACATCCGCGAGATCCTCGCCCGCATCACCGCCATCCGCCGCCGCGCCCAGGAAGATGTCGCCTACACCGAGATTGGCGCCATGCGCATCTTCATGGATGGCCGCGACCCCGAGATCGACGGCCAGCCTTTGCCCTTGCCGCGCCGCGAGCGCCGCATCCTCGAATATCTGGCCAGCAATCGCGGCCGCCGCGTCACCAAGACCCAGGTTTTCAATGCCATCTACGGCATCTTCGACGAAGAGGTCGAGGAGAACGTGGTCGAAAGCCACATCAGCAAATTGCGCAAGAAGCTGCGCGAGAAGCTGGGCACCGACCCGATCGATTCCAAGCGCTTCCTTGGCTACCGGCTCGTCTTCTGATGCAGCCCCGCGCCAGCCTCGCGCAAGACAGGATGCGTAGCCTCGTAGCCAGTGGCATCCGCATTGGAGCCAGCGGCATCCACATTGGGGAGACGTTTCGATGAGCCTCTACGGAATGATGCGGACCGGCGTTTCCGGCATGAATGCACAGGCAAACCGGCTGTCCACCACGGCCGACAACATCGCCAATTCCGACACCACCGGCTACAAGCGATCCTCCGCCGAATTTTCGTCGCTGGTCATGCCGAGCACGGGCGGCGCCTACAATTCCGGCGGCGTCACCACGACGATCCGGCAGGCGGTCAGCGATCCGGGCGTGCTTCAATACACGACGTCGGTCTCCGACCTTGCCGTCAACGGCGACGGTTTCTTCGTCGTTCAAGATCCGAGCGGAACACCCTTCCTGACCCGGGCCGGCGCCTTCGTTCCCGATGCTGAGGGCAGGCTGGTCAACGCGGCCGGCTTCCAGCTGATGGCCTACAGCTACGCCAACGGCGTGCCGGCGGCGACAGTGAACGGCTTCGAGGGCCTGACCCCGGTGCTCATCTCCGACCAGGGGATGACGGCAACGCCGAGCACCCAGGGTACCTACAGCGGCAACCTGCCGGCAGGCGCGACGCCGGTCGCCGCCGGCAATCTGCCCACCACCAACGCCGCGGGCGCGCAGTACACGTCGAAATCCTCGATGGTCGCCTACGACAATCTCGGCAACAAGAAGCTGCTCGACGTCTATTTCACCAACACCGGCGCCGGCACCTGGCAGGTGGCGGTCTTCGATCAGTCGAAGGCCACCGCCGGGACGTCGTTCCCTTACACCGGCGGCGCATTGGGCTCGGCCAACCTGACCTTCGACACCACCACCGGCAAGCTCACCGGCGCCGTCAACAGCGTCGGCCTGACGGTGCCCGGCGGCGCCGCCTTTTCGCTGGACCTGTCGGCATTGACCCAGCTCGGCGCCGGATTCACCGTTTCCGATGCCCAGGTGAACGGCAACGCACCGAGCACCATCGACAAGATCCAGATCAGCAAGGACGGCACCATCTCGGCGCAGTACAAGGACGGCTCCACCAAGGCGCTCTACAAGATCCCGCTGGCCGACGTGCAGAGCCCGGACCAGCTCAACGCGCTGCCCGGCAACGTCTACGCACAGGGCACCGAATCCGGCGCGGTCCGTATCGGCTTTGCCAATGAGGGCAAGGCCGGCTCCATCATCTCCGGCGCACTCGAGAATTCCAACGTCGATATCGCCGAAGAACTGACCAACATGATCGCGGCACAGCGCAGCTACACCGCCAATTCGAAAGTCTTCCAGACCGGTTCCGATCTGATGGACGTCCTTGTCAACCTGAAGAGATAAAACGGGCACCGCCCGTGAAAGACCCGCATGTCGTTGTCCACTGCACTGAGCATCGCCCAATCGGCGCTTATGAACACCGCGCGGCAGACCAGCGTCGTCTCGCGCAATGTCGCCGACGCCGACAATCCGGACTATTCGCGCCGCCAGGCCGTCGTCACAAGCACGGCGCCGGGCGCGCGTTCGGTTGATATCCGGCGCGCCGCCAACGACCTGCTGTTCCGCCAGAACCTCAGCGCGCTGTCGGCCTGGAGCGGTCAGAACGCGCTCTACAGCGGCATGGATCAGCTGGGGGTATCGGTCAATGGCGTCGACAATGCGTCCTCGCCCTCGACCGCGATCGGCAATCTGCAGCAAGCGCTGCAGCTCTATGCCACCTCGCCGTCCAACCAGAACCTCGGCGCCAGCGTCGTCGACGCCGCCAAGCAGGTCGTGCGATCCCTGAACGAGGGCTCCACGGCGATCCAGGATTTCCGCACCCAGACCGACGGCCAGATCGCGACGGCGGTCGACGACCTCAACTCGCTGCTCAGCCAGTTCCAGGATGCCAACACCGCGGTCATATCCGGAACCCGTTCCGGCACCGATGTCTCCGACGCGCTCGACCAGCGCGACGCGCTTTTGAAGAAGATCTCGGACTATATCCCGGTCTCGACCTTCACGCGCGGCGACAATGACATGGTCGTCACCACTGGCGACGGCACGACGCTGTTCGAAACCATTCCTCGCACGGTCAGCTTCGCGCCGTCGGCCGGCTACACCGCCGGTGCCGCAGGCAACGCGGTCTATATCGACAATGTGCCGATCTCGGCGGGAGCCGGCGGCAACACCAGCGCCAGCGGCAAGCTCGCCGGTCTGCTGCAATTGCGCGACAGTGTCGCCTCGACCATGCAGAGCCAGCTCGACGAAACCGCGCGCGGCCTGATCACGGCTTTTGCCGAAACCGCGCCTGCGCTGCCCAATGCAGCCGGCCTGTTCACCTGGTCCGGTGCGCCGGCGGTGCCGGCAGCCGGCACGTTGGTCAACGGCCTTGCCGGATCGATCAGCGTCAATGCGGCGATGGACCCAAGCGCCGGCGGCAATCCGACGCTGCTGCGCGATGGCGGTGCCAATGGTGCCGCCTATGTCGCCAACACCGGCGGCGGCGCCTCCTATTCCGACCTTCTGGTTGCCTATGGCGACCGGCTCGACAAGCCGATGGCCTTCGACCCGGCCGCCGGGGTTTCGGCAACGTCCAGCGTTTCCGACTACGCGGCCAATTCGATCGGCTGGTTCGAGGGCGTGCGCCAGCAGGCATCGACCGCCTCCGACGCCAAGGAAGCGCTGGCATCGCGCAGCGCCGAGGCGCTGTCCAACGCGACCGGCGTCAATGTCGACCAGGAAATGTCGCTGCTGCTCGACCTCGAACACACCTATCAGGCATCGGCCCGGATGATGAAAACCGTCGACGACATGATGACGGCCTTGCTCAACGCGGTGGGATAATCCATGACTTCAGTCTCGTCAGCCGCCATATCGAACGCCATGCGCTCCCAGCAGATGCGCATGCAGGCCGAGCTTGTCAAAGCCACGAAAGAGTCCTCGACCGGCAGGGTCGCCGATGTCGGCCTGGCACTCGGCGCGCGCACCGCGCAGTCCGTCACCTTCTCGCGCGATCTCGACCGCCTCAACGTCATCATCGACTCCAACGGCCTGGTCGGCTCCCGCTTGTCTTCGACGCAGACCTCGCTTAGCCAGCTCTCGACCGCGGCGCAGTCCTTTCTGTCCGCCCTGACCACCGCGTCATCGAGCGATTCTTCCAACAGTCTCACCCAAGCCTCGGGCAAGGCGACCATCCAGCAGCTGACCTCGATCCTCAACACCAGCGTCAACGGCGAGTACCTGTTTGCCGGCACCAACACCGACGTCAAGCCGATCAACGACTTCACCGCAGCCGACTCGCCAGCCAAAGCGGCCTTCGATGCCGCCTTCGTCGCCAATTTCGGCTTCACCCAGGATGACCCGGCGGCGGCCAACATCACCGCCACCCAGATGGACGACTTCATCACCAACGACGTCGTGCCGCAGTTCATGGGCCCGGGCTGGCAAGGCAACTGGTCGAACGCCACCGACCAGCAGATCGTCAGCCGCATCGCCCTGAACGAAACCACCCCGACCTCGACCAGCGCCAACAGCGACGGCATCCAGAAGCTCGCCATGGCGGCGGCCATGGTCTCCAGCCTGATGTCCAGCAACATCAGCCAGGCCGCGAAAAACAAAGTTGTCAGCCGCTCCACCGCACTGGTCGGCGAAGCGCTGAGCGGCATTGGCCAGATTCAGTCCGAGACCGGCATCGTCCAGAAGCGGGTTTCCGATGCGAACGACCGCATGAAAACGCAGGTCGACCTTTTCGAACGGCACATTCTCGATCTGGAAGGCGTCGATCCGGCCGAGGCCGCAACCCGGGTTGCCGACCTGACACAACACATCGAAACGTCCTTCGCGCTGACCGCGCGCCTGCAGCAGCTCAGCCTGTTGAATTACCTGACCTGACAACGCTTAACGGAACGGTAGAGCCCCACCGATGTATCAATTCTCCTACGCCGACATCCAGAGCACCTCCGTCGCCGACGCCAAGGACCGCGAGCGGGAGCTCCTGACACGCTCGATCGACATGCTGTCGGCGGCGGCGGCCGCCGGCCACGGCTCGATGGAAGCGGTCGAGGCACTGCATTTCACCAACCGCGTCTGGACCGCCTTCGTCGAGGATCTCGGCTCCAGCGACAACGCCCTGCCCAAGGAACTGCGCGCCAACCTCATTTCCATCGGCTTGTGGCTGCTGCGCGAGGCAGAGGACATTCGCCAGGGCCGCACCAACAATTTCGAAGGGCTGATCGAGGTGTCCCAGATCATCAGGGACGGCATTCAATGACCAACACGCTGAAGATATCGCTGAAGCCGAACGAGAAGATCTACATCAACGGCGCCGTCATCCGCGTCGACCGCAAGGTCACCGTCGAATTGATGAACGACGTGCAGTTCCTGCTCGAAAGCCATGTGATCCAGGCCGAAGACGCCTCGACGCCGCTGAAGCAGCTGTATTTCATCCTGCAGGTCATGCTGATGAATCCGGCCGGCGCGGCCGAGGCGCGCGACATGTTCCGGCGTTCGCTGCCGCTGCTGCTGGCAAGCTTCGAGGACGCCCAGATCTGCGCTGGACTGAAACAGATCGACCGCATGGTCGGCGAGGATCATATCTACGAGGCGCTGAAGGCCATCCGCGCGCTCTATCCGCTCGAACGCCGCGCGCTTGGCGACAATGACTATGTTCCGGGTGCCGCGCGCCCGTTGGCTGTGGGAGCACGATACTGATGAACGTGGACATGACGACGACGATACCGACTGGCGCCAACCAGGCCAGCCAGCAGACCTCGAAGACAGCAGTCGACTACCAGTCGTTCCTGAAGCTTCTGATCGCCGAGATGAAGAACCAGGATCCGACCAAGCCGATGGATTCGACGCAGTATGTCGCCCAGCTCGCCACCTTCTCGCAGGTCGAACAATCGGTGCAGACCAACACCAAGCTCGACCAGATCATGTCGTCCTCGGCGCTGTCGCAGGCCGATGCGCTGATCGGGCGCTCGATAACCTCCGCCGACGGCAAGACGACCGGCACGGTGGCGTCGGTGCGCCTCGCCAGCAGCGGCCTCATCGCCGTGCTGCAGAACGGCACCGAGGTCGCTGTCGGCCCCGGAGTCTCGATCAAGGCCGCGAGCTGACGCTTCCGGCAGGGCCAGTCCCATGAATGAGGCCGACGCTCTCGACATCGTCCAATACGCGGTGTGGACGGTGCTCACTGCGTCCGCCCCGGTGGTGCTGGTCGCGATGGCGGTCGGCATCGGCATCGCCCTCATCCAGGCGCTGACGCAGGTTCAGGAGATCACCTTGACCTTCGTGCCGAAAATCGTCGCCATCATGCTGGTGGTGGCGCTGACCGGCCCCTTCATCGGCAGCCAGATATCGGCCTTCACCAACGTCATCTTCGAGCGCATCCAGAACGGATTCTGAGCAATTCCAGGAAAAGTGTGAAACGGTTTTCCGTCCGGAATTGCGTCAAAACAAGAGATAGAGCGGTTCGGCGTTTCCGTGAAACGATGAACCGCTCTGAACAAGTCGACGGAAGCCGTGCCGCGGCTTGTTGGCGGCCTCACCACCAGCTCCTCACCCAAGCACCGCATGCGCAGGTCCGTGCCGAACCATCCGGATCCTCGACCGCTGCGGAATGAAGACGTGGACCGCCTCTATCCCATTGTTGGACCATGACCTTTTTCGAAAGGTGTTCGCCCTTTCAACCGCCATGCCCTACTTTCGGCAAATGATCTGAGCAAACGGATCGTCTGACGAGCAGGCACGACATGGCAGGGACCCACCGATGATTGACGAAAAGCCGGAAAGCGAGAGCGTTTCGGCGCTGGCGCCCTTCCGGCACGGCATTTTCCGCGCCGTATGGGCCGCAAGTCTCGTCTCGAATTTCGGCGGCCTGATCCAGGGCGTCGGCGCCGCGTGGATGATGACCACGATCGCCACCTCGCCCTATCAGGTGGCGCTGGTCCAGGCTTCGACCACCTTGCCGATCATGCTGTTTGCGCTCGTCGCCGGCGCCATCGCCGACAGTTTCGACCGGCGCAAGGTGATGCTGGTCGCCCAGACCTTCATGCTGGTCGTCTCGGTGCTTCTGACCCTGTTCACCTATTCCGGCCTGATGACGCCGTGGACGTTGCTGGCCTTCACCTTCCTGATCGACAGCGGCACGGCGCTCAACAGCCCGTCCTGGCAGGCCTCCGTCGGCGACATCGTGCCCCGCAACAAGGTGCCGGCCGCCGTCGCGCTCAACTCGATGGGCTTCAACCTGACCCGCAGCGTCGGCCCGGCGATCGGCGGCATCATCGTTGCCGCCGCCGGCGCGGCGGCGGCCTTCGCGGCCAATGCGGTGAGCTATATCGGCCTCATCGTCGTACTGGCGCGCTGGAAGCCCGACCTGCCGGTCTCGACCTTGCCGCGCGAGTCGCTGGGCGCGGCCATGGGCGCCGGCCTGCGCTACGTCGCCATGTCGCCCAACATCGGCAAGGTGCTGGTCAGGGGCGCGGCTTTCGGCTTCAGCGCCGGCGCGGTGCTGGCGCTCTTGCCGCTGGTGGCGCGCGATGTCGTCAAGGGTGATGCCCTGACCTACGGCATCATGCTCGGCGCTTTCGGCATCGGCGCGGTCGGAGGCGCGCTGATCAGCGTGCGGCTACGGCAGCTGCTATCCAGCGAGACGATGGTGCGCTCAGCCTTCGCCGGCTTTGCCGCCTGCGCCTTCAATGCCGCCGTCAGCCATCACGCCTGGCAGACGTCGCTCGGCCTGCTGGTCGGCGGTGCCTGCTGGGTGATCGCCCTTTCGCATTTCAACGTCACCGTGCAGATGGCGACACCGCGCTGGGTGGTCGGCCGGGTGCTGTCGGTCTATCAGACCGCGACCTTCGGCGGCATCGCGCTCGGCAGCTGGATCTGGGGCGTCGTCGCCGATGCGCATGGCGCCGAAACCGCGCTGATCGCGGCCAGCATCGCCATGCTGGCCGGCGGCGCCATCGGCTTCTTGCTGCCGCTGCCGCAGCAGCAAGTGCTCAACCTCGATCCGCTCAACCGCTTCAAGGAGCCGCACCTTGCGCTCGACCTCAAGCCGCGCAGCGGCCCGATCGCCATCATGATCGAATACATCATCCGCGACGAGGACGTGCCGGAGTTCCTCGCCACCATGGCCGAACGCGGCCGCATCCGCCGCCGTGACGGCGCCCGCAACTGGACGCTGGCACGCGACCTCGAAAATCCAGCGATCTGGATCGAGCATTATCATACGCCGACCTGGCTCGAATATGTGCGCCACAATGGACGCATCACCCATGCCGACGCCATCATCGGCGACCGCTTGCGGGCGCTGCACAGCGGCGACGAACTGCCCCGCGTGCGCCGCATGATCGAGCGCCCGACGACCGCGGGCACGGCGCTCGTGATGGCCAAGGGGCCGATCGAGCACTAACCGGGGCCACCTTTGGGCGACGTGCACTAACCTTCGCCCGACAGGTCCCTGCGCGCCTTGTCGAGTTCCTCGGCATAGCGCCGCATCAGATGGCCTTCGGTCAACAGCCCCAGCACGATACGGTCGGCGAAATCCTCGACCACGGCGAGCTCTTCAGCGCCGGCGCGCTGGAAGGTCTCGGCGGCCGACTGCACGTTCATGCTCGGCACCAGCACCGCGTCCTGGTACTTGGCAAGATCGCGCACCGCCACCGCGCCATCGGAGGGATCGCTGTGCAGTTCGGCCACGATCAGCACGCCGACATAGTGATCGCCCGGGTCGACGGCGATGACGCGCTGGGCTGAGCCGAGCGGCACTTCCTTGCGGAAGGCCGCCAGCGTCGTCGAGGCATGGATGGTCCTGATATCCTTGCGCATCATCGAGCCGACGGTGAGGCTGCGCATCCAGCCGACATCGTGAGCGCTGCGGATGGTCTCGCCGCGCAGATGGAAGCGCCAGGTCGAGAACGAGTAGCCGAAGGTCTCGCGCACAAGGATGGCCGACATGATCGAGGCCGCCAGGACAACGCCGGTCAGCGTCAGGTCGCGGGTCGATTCCAGCGCCAGGAAGGTCATCGTCAGCGGGCCGCCGACGACACCGACGGCGAGCGACGTCATGCCGACGACGGCGGCAACGGCGGGGTCGATACCGGTTGCCGGCGAGACGAGCGCCATCACGCCCGCGAACGCCTTGCCCAGCAGCGCACCGAGGAACAGCGAGGCGAAGAACAGCCCGCCGCGAAAGCCCGAGCCCAGGGAGATGGCGGACGCCGCCAGTTTCAACACGAAGACGCTGGCCACCACGGCCAGCCCGTAGTTCATCGAGAATTCGCGATGCAGCGCGCCATGGCCGCTGGACAGGACCTGCGGCGTGATCAGGCCCAGCAGCCCGACGATGACGCCGCCGATGACGGGGCGCAACGACGCATCGACCGACAGCCTGTTGAAACCGCGTTCGATCAGCGTCACCAGATGCATGATGGCGATCGAGGCCGCCCCGCCGAGCAGGCCGAGCAGCAGGAACGGCACGTACTGGCTGGCGGTCAGCGCCGGCAGGCCCGAAAGCTCGAGCGGAAACGGCACCCCGCCAAACACTTCCGCCGTCAGCGAGGCTGAGATCGCCGCGGTCATGACAGGCGCGACATTGGCGACCGAGTAGATGCCGATGACCAGTTCGAAACCATAGAACGCGCCCGTCAGTGGCGCATCGAAGGCGGCTGCTATGGCGCCGGCGGCACCACAGCCGACCAGGATGCGGACATCGTTGCGGCGCAGCCGGAAGATGCCCGCCAGTCGCGACGCCAGGCCGGATCCGACCTGCGTGTAGCCGGCTTCCAGCCCGACCGAGGCGCCGAAGCCGCTGGAGATCATCGTCTGGCCGGCGATGATGAAGGTGTCGGTGAGCGACATGCGCCCGCCATAGAGCGCGTTGGCTTCGATCGGGTCGATCGGCGTGCGGAATTTGCGCAGTCTGAGCCAGATCACCGTCAGTCCAAGCAGGATGCCGCCGATCGCCGGTATCAGCGCCTGCATCGGGTTGGCGAGCGAGAACATGCCGGAAAGCCGGCCACCGGGCTGAACGCCGAACAGCAGCCCGTGCAGGTCCTGCACGATCTGGCTCATCGCCGTGACAAGAATGCCTGCCATCACCCCGACCACACCGGCCAGGATGACCACGGCGATGCCGCGCGCCTCGAGCAGCGGCACCGATCTGATCAGCACCGAGCGCAGCCGGCGGGCGTAGACTTCGTTGTGGTTTCTGGAAAGCACCGGGGCGGCTCGCCGATATCGGGAAGAGGCAGTGGAAAGTCCGCCTGATACGCCCGGCGACACGGCATGGCAACCACATTGGCGACAGACAAGGCGCCATTGTGGCATGGGGCGACCGGTTGCGGCCGCGCCTGGCTCTGTTGGAACGCGAACGGCTACCGTCGGCTGGCGGACCGATCAGGTCGGCTTGGGATCGCCGGCCTCATAGAGCACGAGATTGCGCTCGCCGATGCCAAGTGCCGGCCAGCTCGCGCGCCAGTCCGCAAGGTGCGGCGAGCGGAAATGCGCATCGAGCGCCTTCCTGTCGCTCCAGACCTCCGTCACCCGGATGAGCCCGGCATCGAACACGTCCTGCGCATAGGAATATTCGAGGCAACCGGGCTCGGCGCGGCTGACCGAGACCATGCGCTCCATCGCGGGCTTCGCCTCCCCGAGCTTTTCCGGCGGCAAGCGGATGGTGCCGATGATCAGGAGCATGAGATTTCCTCTTGGAAGCGGTGGTCGAAAGCCCAGTAGCCAGTCTCCCACCCTCGCGCAAGCTTGGCCGGTTAGGCTCACAAGGCTGCCGCGCGGGCAGGCTTGGCATTTTGGGGACGACATGGCGATCAGCGAAAGCATCCAGCCCGGCGCAGTGGCCAAGAACGGCCGCGACGTCTTCTTCGCCATCGGCATCGTCATCATCCTGGCCGTGCTGTTCCTGCCGATCCCGGCCTTTCTCATCGACATCGGCCTCGCCTTCTCGATCGCGCTGTCGGTGCTGATCCTGATGGTTGCGCTGTGGATCCAGCGACCGCTCGATTTCTCGTCATTCCCGACCGTGCTGCTCATTGCCACCATGCTGCGGCTGTCGCTCAACATCGCCACCACGCGCATGATCCTGTCACATGGCAATGAGGGCACGCACGCCGCCGGCTATGTCATCGCCGGCTTCTCCAAGCTGGTGATGGCCAGTGATTTCGTGATCGGCCTGATCGTCTTCATGATCCTGATCGTGGTGAACTTCATCGTCATCACCAAGGGTGCGACCCGTATCGCCGAAGTCGGCGCCCGCTTCACCCTCGACGCCATCCCCGGCAAGCAGATGTCGATCGACGCCGACCTCTCCGCCGGCATGATCGACGACAAGACGGCGCAGCTGCGCCGCCGCGAGCTGGAAGAGGAATCCTCCTTCTTCGGCTCGATGGACGGCGCCTCGAAATTCGTCCGCGGCGACGCCATCGCCGGCCTCATCATCACCGCCATCAACATCGTCGGCGGCATCGCCATCGGTTATATCAGGCACGGCATGGGCATGGGCGAAGCCGCCGACGTGTTCATCAAGCTGTCGGTCGGCGACGGCCTCGTCACCCAGATCCCAGCGCTGATCGTCTCATTGGCCGCGGGCCTGCTGGTATCCAAGGGCGGCACGCGCGGTTCGACCAACCAAGCGGTGTTCGGCCAGCTCGGCGCCCATCCGCGCGCGCTCTATGTGGCGGCATCGCTGCTGGTGCTGCTCGGCCTGATGCCCGGCCTGCCGCTGTTTCCGTTCTTTGCGCTGGCCGCCGGCATGGCCGGCCTCGGCTACATCATCCCGATGCGCCACAACCGCGCCGTCGCCGCCGCCGAAGCGATCAAGGACCAGGAGAAGGCGACCAAGGTCGAAGAGGAAAAGAACTCGGTCAAGGCGTCGCTCGCCACCGCCGAGATCGAGCTACTGATCGGCAAGCAGCTGTCGACGCGGCTTCTGGTGTCGCATCAGGAACTGGTTTTCCGCATGTCCAAGATGCGCAAGAAATTCGCCACACAATACGGCTTCGTCGTGCCGGAAGTGCGGGTTGCCGACGATTTCGCCATCCCGCCGAAGAGCTACCAGATCAAGGTGCACGGCACTGTAGTGGCTGAATACCAGATGCGCGTCGGCGAGATCATGGTGCTGCTTGGCAACCGCGACATTCCCGAAATACCGGGCGAGGAAATCCGCGAGCCGGCCTTCGGCATGCGGGCCTATTCCGTGGTCGAAACCTTCGCCGAAGACCTGAAGCGCGAGAACTACACCTTCGCCGACAACATGTCGGTTCTGCTTACCCATCTCTCCGAGGTCATCCGCAACAACCTGCCGCAGCTTCTGTCCTACAAGGACATGAAGGCGCTGCTCGAGCGGCAGGACCAGGAGTACCGCAAGCTCGCCGACGAGATATGCACCACGCACATCTCCTATCCCGGCCTGCAGGCGGTGCTGAAGCTGCTGCTCGCCGAGCGGGTCTCGATCCGCAATCTGCATCTGATTATCGAGGCTATCGCCGAGATCGCGCCGCATGTGCGTCGCACCGAGCAGATCGTCGAGCATGTCCGCATCCGCATGGCGCAGCAGATCTGTGGCGACCTCTCCGAAGGCGGCGTGCTGAAGGTGCTGCGCCTCGGCAATCGCTGGGACCTCGCCTTTCACCAGAGCCTCAAGCGCGACGCCAAGGGCGAGGTGCGCGAGTTCGACATCGATCCGCGCCAGCTGGAAGAATTCGGCCAGGACGCGACCAAGGCGATCAAGAAACATCTGGAAGCCGGCGAGCGTTTCGTGCTGGTCACCGCGCCCGACGCCCGCCCCTATGTGCGCATGATCATCGAGCGGCTGTTCACCACGCTGCCGGTGCTCAGCCACGTCGAAATCGCCAAGGGCGTCGAGATCAGGGTGCTCGGGACCATATCGTGAGCGTTCTCTCGCAAGGCGTCGTCATCGCGGCGTTCCTCGCCTTCTGCCGCATCGGCGCGTGCTTCATGCTGATGCCCGGCCTGTCCAGCGCCCGCGTCCCGGTCCAGGTTAGGCTGTTCGTAGCGGTCGCCGCCACTGGCGGCCTGCTCGCCTTCCTGTGGGACCGCATCTTTCCCTTCGTCGATCCGCGACCGCAGATCCTGGTGCCGATGATCATCTCGGAACTCCTGGTCGGCGGGCTGATCGGCGCCATGACCAGGCTTTACATGGAAGCCCTGCGCTTCATGGGCTCGGCCATCGCCATGCTGATCGGCTATGGCGGCACCGGCGGACCGGCGATCGAGGAGCCGGAACCGCAGGCAGCGCTTGCCGCCATCATCTCGTTCTCGGCTCTGTTGATGCTGTTCGTCTTCGATTTCGACCACGAGATCGTGCGCGCGCTGGTGACCTCCTACACGGTCGCGCCGGTCAACATCTTCTTCAACCCGCAGGCCGCACTCGTCGATGTCACCGACACGGTATCGGACACGTTCTTCCTGGTCATCCGCCTCGGCAGCCCGTTTGTCGCTTATGCCATTCTGGTCAATCTGACGATCGGCTTCGTCAACAAGCTGACCCCGCAGATCCCGATCTATTTCATCTCGCAGCCCTTCATCATCGCCGGCGGCATGATCATCTTCTACTTTGCCGTCGGCACCATGCTGTCGCTGTTCGTCGCCGGCTTTGTCGACCTGACGTTGGCACGATAGCCATGAGCACGCGCAGGGACCGCCTGAAGAAACTGGTCAAGGTGCAGGAGCAGCTGAAGGCGCTGCACGAAACCCGTCACGCCACCTTCCTTGCCGCGGCCGGCGCCGCCGAGACCGAAGCCCGGGATCTGGTCGGGCATTTCGACCGTGCCGATTCCCTCTCCGGCGTGTTTCCCGATCTCTACCATCGCCGCATTGCCAGCGCGGTCGGGCGCCAGGAGGCGAGCCTCGAAAGCGCCAGGCAGGAAGCCAGCCTCATCGCCGCGGCAACCGCACGCACCAACATGGTTGAGCGCGCCTACAAGGACGTACGCAACCGCGACGAGCGCGAACGCTCCGACCGCGAGCGCCTCGACCTGATCGCGCAGAAGCGGAGCGCAGAGTAGTGCCTGGGTGCTGATAGTTGGCCCAAATCTGTCAGACTAATCCTCTCAATGTCCGGAATTACGGTTGCGAAGAGCGCCCATCCGCCTGCTGCGGGAATTGCCGGTCGACGTTCATGCTAACTTCAGTGACCAGCTTGCGGCGAAGAGCCATAGTGTAGTCGTTTGGCCCCTTCGGCGTTATGACAAAAGCTTGGGATCCGCCAATGACGAATTTGGCAAAATAGGATGCCAATGGTTGGTCGGGATTCTCATCTTCCGTTGGAATGGCGATCGCGTTGATCGTGTATCCCTTGGCAATGGCGTTCAGCCTGCTCGGCTGAACAGGAAGTCCGTCGTTGTTCTCACCATTGGAAGAGATGTCGATCACTTTCTTGGCCGCCTTTCCAGGAAACTGGTCGAGCAGAAGACTTCCGACGTCGATGGCCGAGGAAACGGATGTTCCGCTTCGCCCTCTGCGAATATTGCCGGTATCGCCTCTCTTGTTGATCACCGACGCAGCCGCCTTGGCATCTTCCAGCCCGCAGATGCTTGTCCATGGCAGCACCATGCGTGTGTGCCCGGGACTCGACCATTCAAAGTAGGCCACGCCGATGCAGCCAACATAATTTCGGGTGATGGCCGCGATGATCTCGGGCGAAGTGAGCGCTGCGGCATGTCCCTCCCGCTGCAGGTCAGCAATCTCCGGATCAATCGAAGACGAGAAATCGACTGCGAATACGATAGCAACATCAACATTGGCCGCGTGTGCCTGCAGTGCCCAAAACACCGAAGCGGCAAGCGTTCCCGCCAGTCTCAAATATGAGCTGGCCCGCTTTGCCAGCGCTCTGACCGTCGGCATCAGAATGCCCCTGCGTATCGCCCGCTTGCGAAAGGAGACCGCTGCGGACAAGGCACCTGCGTCCTCATGCACACTTTCGAACATGTCATTCTCCATCTCGACAACCGCCCGTTTTCAACATGTGGAAATTTGGCGAGGGGCCTTGGTCCCCACGCCGAAAAGCAGCAGATCGGCCTTGGTCCACAAAAGGTAACAGCCGAGCAAGGTCAGTGGCATGGCGAGCGCCCCGAAGGACCCGCCCGACCAAACCTCGGGCAAAGCCGTGACGAGTGGCGGTCGGGTTGGGAATAGGTTCGCATCACCGCCTAGGTTCATCACATTCCTTCACTGGATCTGAATTGGCGGCGGGACGATGGCCCGCCCAGGCTGCCGGCGCCGCGGCAAAGGCAGGGGCCGCGTCGAAGGGCTGAACCGGAGCGGTCAGCAGGGGCGCGCGCGCCCGCGGCGTTCGGTTCGACATTGCGACGGACAGGATCGCACCGAGAATGATCGCGGCACCCAGTGCGCCTGCGGGTGAGTTCCGCTCGCCGAGCAAGATCGCCGCGCCTAGAGCCCCGAAGACGCTTTCGGCACTGACGATCACGGCGGCATGGCTAGCGGGGGTAAAGCGCTGTGCGGCAATCTGTATGCCGAAAGCGATCGCGGTGGAGAACACGCCGAGGACCGCCAGTTCCGGGCCGGCTGCAAATGCCGCGGCCAGTGAAAGGTTGCCTTGCATTGCCCCGAGCGGCAGGGCGAAGGCGGCGGCGCCGAGGAACTGTGTCGCCGCCGCGGTGAACGGCCGCGCATGGGTCTGCATGTGCCGGCCGAGTTCGACCATCCACAGCGCATAGCAGGCAGCCGACAGGATGGCGGTGAGATCGCCGCTGCTGAGACTGGCGAACCCGCCGGACAAAAGCAGGGCACCGACCATGGTCAGCCCGGCGGCGGCGGCAAGACTCGCTGTCGGACGTTCGCCGATGAGCAGCCAAGCGGCCAGTGGTGTCATCACGGTTGCGGTGCTCACCAGGAAGCTTGCATTTGTGACAGTGGCGCCGAGATAGCAAAGCTGCTGAAGCGTGATGGAGATGGCAAACAGCGCACCCACCCTGGCCAGGCTGGAGAAATGGCCCGGCCCGGCAGGCAGTCGCCTTTCGGTCAAGACAAAGGGCAGCACAAGCAGCCCACCGATCAGGCAGCGCAGGCCGACGGCACTCAGCGCGTCGAGATGAACAAGCACTGTCTTTTGCGCAACATTGCCCAAGCCCCATAGGGCAGCGGCAAACAGCAGCAGCAAATTGGCCTTAAGCTTGGACATACACCGCATCCCTCGGACTAAAGCCCGTCGCGGGTTTGCGATGGCTCCAACCACTTCAGGGCGCCCGGTTCGGTCCGCTACGACCGGTGTTTCGTTCAGGTGCCCCTACTTTAGCGATGCCTTAATTGATCTACCGTCACAGGAGCGCTTGAACGCGTGGTTCTACCGGTTGCGAAGCGTTAGTTTTGAGTTAGGATTTCGTCAGGCTGGGAAGCTGTTAAGAAAATGCAAAGTGAGGACAGCGTCGCCGCAAGCAAAATCTCACTCTTCGGCGGCTTCCGGATTGAAAAGGAAACTGTCGGTCCGCTCTGGTTGACCGGGAAGCGGGGCCCCGCGATCATTGCCTATCTGGCCCGCTGCCCGGGCATGGCGGCGACAAGGGAAAGGCTGGCTGATCTGCTATGGGGCGATAGCGACAGCGAACACTCGCGCAACAGCCTGCGGCAAACCCTCAGCGTTCTACGCCGTGATCTATCACGGGCGGGTGTGGATATCGTCCATTCCCGGAGGGAGTTGATCGGCCTCAGGCCGGATGCGGTTCGAGTTGACGTCGAGGAGTTTGAATCCGGGCTCTCCGCGCGTTCCGCGCCGGAACTCGAGACGGCTCTGGCGCACTACACCGGACCGTTTCTTGATGGGGTTTATCTGGGGAGCAACGCTTTCGACGACTGGGCGGCGGCTGAACGCGACAGGCTGCTGGGCCGCGCGCTTGAGTCCTTCGAAAAACTCGCCCGCCTCGTGGACACAGAGGCCGGACTCGCCCTGGCGGATCGAGTTCTGGCCATGGAACCGACGCGGGAGGAGTCCTATCGGCTCAAGATGGAATTGCTTGCCGCATGTGGCCAGCGCGACAGGGCGATAAGGACATACGAGGCTTGCAGGAGCATGCTGAAGAAGGAGTTCGGCGTTGAAACCAGCCCTGAGACGCGAGCGCTTTGGCAATCCCTGCTGTCTGCCGCCGACACGACGTCAAATCTGCAACCGGCAAATGGTGCTCCGGCCGGCCAGCGCCCCGGGCGCCCTTCCATCGGCGTTGCCGACTTCGTCAACCTGACCGGAAAGCGAGGCGACGACTTTTTCGCCAGGGGGCTCGTCCAGGACATAACCACGGCCCTCTCCGAGGTGGCCGACTATGTCGTGCTCTCCGCGCTTCCGTCCATGGACAAGAGCGGCGATGAATCCAAAACGCCGGGAATGCTCCGGGCGCGATACATGCTCAGCGGCAGCATCCAGCGATCCGGCAACGGGCTGAGGGTGAACGTCCAGCTTACCGATGCTGGCAGCGGCCATAATGTCTGGGCCCAGAAGTTCGACGGCCACTCCGAGAACGCGCTCGAATTCCAAGACAGGATCGCACGGTCGGTTGTGCTGGCTGTGACCCTCGAACTTCAACTGACCAACTGGAAGGTTCGCGACAAGAGCCCGCCGGGCGCCCCTGAAGTGCGCAGGTTGGTGAACGAAGCTCTCATGAAGTATTTTGAGATGACCCGGGACTCACTGTTGGTCGGTATAGAGCTTGCCGAGAAGGCCGTTTCGGTGGGCCCCGACAACGCCCGTGCACAGCGGACGCTTTCGATTGTAATTTCCATGGGCGTGGCGTTTGGCGCGCTGCCTCGCGAGCCAGGGCAGATCGAGCGTGCGGTTGAGCTTGCGGAAGCAGCGGTGCGGGCAGTGCCCGACGACGAAATTGCCCGCTGCATCCTGTCATTCGCTCTCGAAAGTTCCGGCCGAATCGACGAGGCCATCGCCGAATGCCAACATGCGATCAGCCTCAACCCAAGCTATCCGAGTGGCCACGGCGATATTTCGATGCTCTTTGCGTTGCGCGGACAGGTTAGTGAAGCAGTGCGTGAGGCCAACGAGGCAATCCGGCTCGGCACGTATGACGTCATCGACTTCTGGCGTCACCATGGCCTGGTTGTGGCACTGTTCGCCGGCGGAGACGACCGGCGGGCGCTCGAAGTCGCTCGCAAAGTGGTCAGGACAAAGCCGGGCTTCGTTCGTGGCGCCCTTTATTGGGCCGCGGCCGCTTCGGCAACCGGAACAAACGAAGAAGCGACACGGGCCATCCATCATTGCCTGTCACAGCTTCCTCATCTCAACCTCGGTAATGTCTGCCCCGGCTTTGTGCCACGCTATGTGAAGGATCATCATCACGCGAGATTCCTTGAAATGCTGTCGAGGGCTGGCCTTCCTGCTTCCTAGTGGAACCTGGCTACGCGACCGGGATCGTGGCGGCCTTCTCGCAAACGGAGTCCGCGGGCTTGGAACAAATGACGGGCCAGACTGTTCACATATGAGTTTGATACGACGCTGACGTGCCCGGCAGGCTGGGTAGGCGGCGACCTTAAGGAGCTATCATCATGAAGATTTCGTCGACATTTCGTTCAGTCGCGTTTGCCGCTATCGCCACTGCGGGAGTAGGCCTCGCCAGCGCCGCGCATGCCGACAGCGGCACGATCCGCTTCTCCGTCTATAAGGCTGCATTCTTTGTGGGTGGCTCTGGAGGCGAAGGCACGCTGACCTTCCATGGCCGCCGCTATCCCGTCTCTGTCGGCGGCATCTCGGGCGGCCTCGCCTTCGGGGTTTCCAAGACCTACTTCCAAGGTACCGTTCGCCACATTCGCCGCGTCCGGGATGTAACGGGGGTCTATGGGGCGGCGGGCGGTGGCGGTGCGCTCGGCAAAGGGGCCCAGGTGATCGTCATGACCAACGACAAGGGCGCCCAACTCGAGCTCACCGGCAAGCAGGTAGGCATGCAGGTCAACGCCGATCTCAGCGGTATGGCCATTACGGTGAAGTAGGACGTCGCTCCGTTCGGCGTCCCTGCGGTCGGTCGACTACGCGCATACAACGGTCGGCTTTCTAGCCATGCCATTTAGGAAACCGACGTTCCGCTTTCGGCCAAAACCGCGACGTCCGAATGGTGGCTTGGCGAAGTCCGCAGTTGGCGGCGGGACCAACACACATGCCTGCGTTCCCCCCCTGCCCGCCGCGCAAGCCTGCCACAAGCTTGTTGAGGCATGGTCTGGCTAAGGAAAACCGATAAAGGGCGGACTTTCTTGGCGATTTCTCCACCCAGCGACATCGTTATGGATGTGGCCCGAGCCGTCGACCCGACGGACATCGAGGCCGCTCGTGCCGCGCTGACCAAGCGCGCGGGCGGTGCTGCCGGGACGTTTTCGGTCGACACCGCCGCTTCGGTCGATGCCGGCTCGATTCTGTCGCGGGCCACCGCCGACAAGGCCGCGACGACCGACCCGGCCAAGAAGTTCAAGAAGTTCGAGGCGATGGTGCTGCAGACCTTCATCCAGAATATGCTGCCCAAGGACACCGAAGGCGTCTACGGCAAGGGCCTCGCCGGCGACATGTGGAAATCGCAGCTTGCCGAGCGGGTGGCCGACGTGATGGCCGAACGCGGCGGCATCGGCATCGCCAAGTCGATGCTCGCCGACCACTATCTCGAAGGCAAACGCGTCGTGCCGGTCGGTCCGGTTTCGGGCGGGCCGGAAAAGACCGAGATCGATCAACAGAACAGCCTGTCGACCTCGCTGGTCCACGAATTGCAACGCAAGGCGGCCCGGTCGATCACCGGTGACGACATCGCCATCAAGACAGACATCAAGATCTAGGAATGCCCCCGAAACCGGCAGCCGGTTTTGGGAAGGATCATGCCAAAACACTGAGACAGTGCGTATCCGAGTTCAATCTAACCAGACCGGGATTCTCATGGCCGACTTTTCGGAATTCACCGCCAACCTGCCAGCACGCACGACCGCGTCGGAAGCGCCGATCCCGTTCGCGCGCCCGGGCAACCTCGCCGCCATCATCGGCCGCATCGAGGAAGTGGTCGAGGAAGAGACGGCCGGCATCCGCAACGCCACCAACTATGATCTCAAGGCGTCGAACGCCCGCAAGAGCCGCTATCTCTATGAACTGACGCGCGCCATGCGGGGCGGCAGCGAAGCCGAATTCCTCGAACAGCACCGCGAGGGCCTGACCCGGCTGCGCCTGAAGCTTGCGAAGAACGAGGCGGCCATCCTGGCTCACCTCAGCGCGGTCAACGAGGTCGCCAGCCTGCTGCGGCACGCCATCCAGCGCGCGGAAACCGACGGCACCTATTCCGCCGGCGAGTTCGGCTGGATGAAGGCATGATGTCGAACACAATGCCCAGGCAAAAAGATAGTGCCGCTTTCCCATCGCCAGGAAATGACAAGGCCTGATGTTCAAGGTCATCGCCATCGCTGTCTGGATCTGCGCCGCCACGCTCGGCGCCGTGTTCTATTCGTTCCAGGCAGCCGGCGAGCGTGGTGTCGGCGAGACACCGAAGCCGATGCTGGGTGGCCTGGACTACGTCAAGACCGACATCATTTCGGTACCGCTGATCCGCGATTCCCAGATCGGCGGCTATTTCCTGACCAAGCTTGTCTATACGGTCGAGCCTGAGCAGATAAAGAAGCTGTCCATTCCGGCGGAAGCGCTCATCACCGACCAGGTCTATACCTACCTCTATTCCAATCCGCAGATCGACTTCACCAATAAGGCGACGATCGACCTCGATGCCTTCCGCGCCGCGATCCGCGATACCGTCAACACCCGTGTCGGCGCCACTTTGGTGCATGAGGTTCTGATCGATCAGGTCAATTTCCTGAGCAAGGACGAAATCCGCGACAACTGGCTGCGCCGCAAGAAAAGCGAGACGGCAGCGGAAATGACCAAGGCATTCAAGGAACATTGAGCAGCCCGGCTTGCCGCTGCGCCTAAGCCCCCGGGTCACGCCGGGACGTCATCTGCTGAGGCGATGGGAACCAGCCACCGGATTCCGCGTTGACGTAAACGTCAACCCAAAGCTATATGCGACCGTGATCGCGAAAGCGCGGCATGGAGCTTCGAGCGCCGCTGCGTGACAGATGCAACAGACAAGGAGAACAGCGTGAGCGTTCAGGAGATTGCAGAGAAGATCAAGTCGCGCGTGGCGAGCAGCGGATTCGATCGTTCGGTGAAATTCGACACCGGCGCCGACGGCGTCATCGTCATCGATGGCACAACCATTTCAACCACTGACGGACCCGCCGATTGCACCATCAAGCTCTCGCTCGACGATCTGGATTCGCTGATATCGGGCGACCTGAACCCGACCATGGCGTTCATGACCGGCAAGATAAAGGTCGAAGGCGACATGACCGTCGCCATGGCGCTCAGCCAGCTGATCGGCTGACCGCTCGTGAGACGCACAAAACGCCGCCCGATGGGCGGCGTTTTTGTTTTGAGCCTACGCCGGGTGGCCGCTTCGGGCAGCCCTTGCAGCTCAGGCCGCCGACGTCAGCTGCTGCGCCTTCAGCTTGCGTCCCGCCGCCTTCAGCGTGCCGTGTACGCCGTCAAGCGCGCCGTCGACCAGTTCCAGCGCCAAAAGGCGGTGCCGCTCATAGGGGCCGGGCATGGCGAGCGAACCGGTCCTGGCGGCCGAGAATCCGAAGCGTCCGTAATAGGGCGCGTCGCCGACCAGCAGGATCGCCGCATGGCCAAGCCGCGCCGCCTCGGCGATGGCATGACGCATCAGCGCCGAGCCGATGCCGGCACTCTTGAGCGACGGTTCGACGGCGAGCGGACCAAGCAACAGCGCTGCCGGACCGCCCTCGCCCAGCCTGACATCCCACAGCCGCACGGTGCCGGCGACGGCGCCCGATGCATCGCGGGCGACGAAGGCCAGGCCTTCCGAGGGCCGGCGGCCGCGCCGCAGCTTCTCCGAAGACTTCTTCCTGCGCATCGGACCCATGGCGTCGTCGAGCAGCGCTTCGCGCGCTGCAACGTCGGCTGAGGTTTCGGCGACGATGGCAATGGCGCCGGCACTCTCCCCCACAAGGGGGGAGATCGGCCAGACGCCCTCATCGATGAAATTTGCAATGTCCATTTCCGCAATCCCTAGCGAGCGGAGATCTGTTCCACAGGCGAGCCCGGGTGGACGCCAGACGCCCACCTGGGATGATCTGAGCGGCTCTTGCGAACCGTCAGATCACGTAGGATCGGAGAGGCTCGAAGCCGTTGAAGGCAACCGCCGAGTAGGTGGTCGTGTAGGCGCCGGTGCCTTCGATCAGCACCTCGTCGCCGATGGTCAGCGACAAGGGCAGCGGATAAGGCGTCTTCTCGTACATCACGTCGGCCGAATCGCATGTCGGGCCGGCGAGCACGCAAGGCGCGGTCTCCGTGCCGTCATGCGCGGTGACGATCGGGTAGCGGATCGCCTCGTCCATCGTCTCGGCCAGACCGCCGAACTTGCCGATGTCGAGGAACACCCAGCGCACATTGTCGTTGGCGGCCTTCTTCGAGATCAGCACGACTTCCGACTTGATGACGCCGGCATTGCCGACCATGCCGCGGCCCGGCTCGATGATGGTTTCCGGAATGGCATTGCCGAAATGCTTGCGCAGCGCCGAGAAGATCGCCTGGCCATAGGCCTTGGCCGCCGGCACGTCACGCAGGTAGCGCGTCGGGAAGCCGCCGCCCATATTGACCATCTTGAGCACGATGCCTTCGTCGGCCAGCGTCGCGAACACCGTCTTGGCGTCGCCCAGCGCACGGTCCCAGGCGGTCAGGTCGGTCTGCTGCGAGCCGACATGGAACGACACGCCATAGGCGTCGAGGCCGAGCCCCTTGGCATGGCGCAGCACGTCGACCGCCATCGCCGGCACGCAGCCGAACTTGCGCGACAGCGGCCACTCGGCGCCCTCGCCATCGGTCAGCACGCGGCAGAACACGCGCGCGCCGGGAGCGACGCGGGCGATCTTTTCGACCTCTTCGACGCAATCGACCGCGAACAGGCGGATGCCGAGTTGGTAGGCGCGTGCGATGTCACGCTCCTTCTTGATGGTGTTGCCGAAGGAGATGCGGTCCGCCGGCGCACCGGCGTCCATCGCCATCTCGACTTCGGCAACGGAAGCGGTGTCGAAGGACGAGCCCATCGCAGCAAGGAGGCGCAGGATTTCCGGCGCCGGATTTGCTTTCACCGCATAGTAGATCTTGGAATCGGGCAGCGCCTTCTCGAACGCGCGGAAATTGTCGCGCACGACATCGAGGTCGACGACGAGGCAGGGGCCGGTTGGACGTCGGGTGGCGAGGAAGTCAAGGATACGCTGGGTAGCCATCGGGGTCTCTCCATCAGCGCCTTTCGGCGCGCAATAAGGCTGCGGGACGCGGGCTTTCGGCCTCGCGAACACGCGGTGGACAAAGGCGGGACGGAAATCCATGGAACCAGCCGGTGGAGACCCCGGAACCATGAAACGCCGTCTCGCGGCGGTGAACCTTGGCCTTGCCCGGCCTCGGTTCGCTTTGTCTGCCTTGGCTTGGATGGGAGACCCGTCCGCACTGCCGGCAATGAGGGTGTGCCTCTTCAGTAACCCCGGTCTTTGGACAACCGGCAGAACACCAGAAAGGCCCGCACCGTCGTTGCTTCAAGGTGTCCTCGGTCTGGCGGTTGGCCGCTAAACCGACTGGAGGGGTTGGCTCCAGTTACCTTACCGATTTCCCTCACCATTCGAGGATCGGCGGACACCCACAGGCACGTGCGACTTTGGGCAAGCGCGATATAAGAGCGTCGGCTTTCACAATCAATAAAAATCGCATCCAAGGTTGTAAAATTTCTGGCATCGAACAATGTTGGTGCAATCGTATCCGGATATCGAACGATGCCAGGCACGCACGGCCCCCTCAACGCATTTCTCGACGTTCGCCAGATGCCGGTGGCACATGCGGAACTCGGACCGCTGGCTGGCTTGCGGCTGGCCGTCAAGGACATCTACGACGTCGCCGGCTACCGCACAGGTTGCGGCAATTTGCAGAAATTCTCCGAAAGCGACGCCGCCTCGCGCACCGCGCCGGCCGTGCAGATGATTCTCGATGCCGGCGCGCGCTTCGTCGGCAAGACCCAGACCGACGAGCTTGCCTTCGCGCTGTTCGGTCAGAATGCGCATTTTTCGTTTCCGGTGAACCCGGCAGCGCCCGACCGCGTCACCGGCGGCTCGTCATCGGGGTCGGCGGCAGCGGTGGCGGGCAGGCTGGCGGATATCGCCACCGGCTCCGACACCGGCGGCTCGATCCGCGCACCGGCGAGCTTTTGCGGGTTGATTGGGCTACGCACCACGCATGGCCGCATTTCGCTCGACGGCGCGATGAAGCTGGCGCCGAGCTTCGACACGTTCGGCTGGTTCGCCGACGATATCGAGACCTACGAGACAGTGGGCAAGCTGCTGCTGGGCCGCGACCCGCACCAGCAAGCGTTGGAGCGCCCGCTGGCGCTGGACTGGCTGGATGGACTGGTCGCCCGCCCGGCACTTGCCGAATATGCTGGGATGAAGGCGCTGGCGAGCAAGGTTTTCGGCACGCCTGCGACCCCGGCGGCGCCCTTCGCCTCGTCTCCGGATGAACTCTACTGGTGCTTTCGCCGGCTCCAAGCCAGGGAAGCCTGGGCGGTGCATGGCGCATGGATCACCAGTGGCGAGCGCGACCTCGGCCCCGGCGTCGATGAACGTTTCGGCTTTGGTCGCGCCGTCGACGACCGCACGGCACAGGCCGAGACGGTGCGACGGCTGACCTTCAGCGCCGAACTGAGTGCCCTGCTCGGCAAGGACGGCTTCCTTGTCCTGCCGACGGTGCCTGGCCCGGCGCCCTACGTGGACAGCACGCCAGAGCAGTTCCAGGCCTATCGCGAGCAGGCGCTGCGGCTTCTGTGCCTGGCCGGCCTATCGGGTTTTCCGCAAATCACCTTGCCCATCGGCTCGGTCGCCGGCGCGCCGTTCGGCCTGTCGCTGCTTGGCCCTTCCGGCAGCGACATTGCCCTGATACGGCTCGGCCGGAAACTTCTCGACGCCGCACGAAAGGCCTGACCATGGACACACTGACCCGCATGCGTGCCTTCATCGATGTGGTCGAGGCCGAGGGCTTTTCGGCGGCGGCACGCAAGATCGGCCGTTCCAAGGCACTGCTGTCGAAATATGTGCGCGAGCTGGAGGACGAACTCGGCGCGCTGCTGCTCAACCGAACCACAAGGCAGTTCTCGATGACGGAGGCCGGCCACACCTATTACCGGCGCGCCTCCGAGATCGTGCGCGAGGTCGACAGCCTGGCCGATGCGGTGCGCGAATCCTCAGGCGACGTGCGCGGCCGGATCAAGCTGTCGGCGCCACGCACCTTCGCCGATGCGCCGATCGGCCAGTCGCTGATCGACTTCGCCAAGCAATATCCCGACATCGTGCTCGACATCCAGCTCGACGACCGTTTCGTCGACCTTGTCGAGGAAGGCTTCGATCTCGCAGTGCGCATCTCGCGGCTGGAGAACTCGTCGCTGATCGCCAGGCGGCTGGCGCCGTTTTCGATAAGGCTGTGCGCCTCTCCCGAACTGATCGCCAAGCACGGCATGCCGATGCGGCCGCAGGATCTCGGCCGCATGCCCTGCATCGTCGACACCAATGGCCGCGGTCTGAACAACTGGCCGTTCAAGGGCGAGAATGGCGATCCGGTGAGCGTCGCGGTGTCGGGTCCTATCGAGGTCAACAGCCCGATGACGGCGCGGGCGGCGGCCCTGGCGGGGCTCGGATTTTCCGTCCTACCGGATTTCATCGCCGCGCCCGATCTCGAAAGCGGGCGGCTGGTCACGGTGCTCGATGACCGCATCCTGTCGGGCGGCGGCATTTTTGCCGTCTACCCGCACCGCCGCTACCTGCCGGCCAAGGTCCGCGTTTTCGTCGACTTTTTGGTGCAGTGGTTCAGGACGCGTGAGGCTGCCTGACCGTTCCAAGCCGCTGCCCGCTTTTGGGCGACGCACACCAGCGGTCCCAATTTCGCCCCCTTTCTGGTAACTCTCGACATCTCTCCGAGGCCGGTGGAATCGCGACCGAGAATGCACCTGAAACGGCACGCAATCATGCTGGCTTCGGCCTTGGCGGCGACCTTTGCCGCCACGGGACCGGCTTACGTGCATCCCCATGTCTTCGCCGAGGCTCGCCTCGACGTGATCCTCTCCCCGGATCACCAAAGTGTGAAGGCGCTGCGTCATCTCTGGCGCTTCGACGATCTGTTTTCCTCGACGGTGATGATGGAGTTCGACAAGAACTCCGACCTGAAGCTCGACGACAAGGAACTGAAGGAGGTTGCCGACACCGTCCACGCCTCGCTGGCCGAGTTCAACTACTTCCAGCTCGTCACTGTCGACGGCAAGGACGTGGCGATGACGCCGCCGCCGCATCTGATGGCCAATTTCGACAATGACCAGCTGATCATCCTGTTCGAGTCCGAGCCGAAGGAGCCGATCAAGCTCAACGGCAAGATCGACATCGGCGTCTACGATCCGACCTTCTACACGGCGATCGATTTCACCGAGGACCGCAACATCACGGTTGAAGGCCTGCCGTCGAATTGCACCAGCAAGGTTATCCGTCCCGATCCGGACGAGGCGATCGCCGAAAACCAGAAAACCCTGACCGATGCCTTCTTCAACGATCCGACAGGCACCGACATGAGCAAGATCTTCGCCACCAAGCTCGAACTGAACTGTCAGCCAGAAGGATGAAGCCGGTGACGAAACCGTCCCTGCGTTTGGCATTCGGCCTGTTGGCCATCACCTTTGTCATGATGCATTTCGCCAGTTCCGCCCATGCCCAGAGTTCGCTCGGCATCGGCGTCAATGACGGCATGGCGCCCACCACCGGCCCATTCGCCCACATCCTGATGTGGATCAATCTGAGGCAGCAGGAATTTTACCGCGCACTGGCGACGGCGATGAAGGCGATGCGTCAGGACGGCAGCAAGCTGTGGGTGCTCATCGGCCTGTCCTTCGCCTACGGCATTTTCCACGCCGCCGGCCCCGGTCACGGCAAGGCGGTGATCTCGTCCTACATGGTGGCCAATGAAGTGGCGCTGCGGCGCGGCATCCTGTTGTCCTTCGTCTCGGCACTGCTGCAGGGCCTGACCGCGGTCGCAGTGATGGCGGTCGCCTATTTCGTCCTGCGCGGCACCGCCGTCTCGATGACCGATGCGGCCTGGTTCATGGAAATCATGAGCTTTGTTTTCGTCACCCTGTTCGGTGCCTGGCTGCTTTGGCGCAAGCTCGGCCCCTCCGTCCTGCGCCTGTTTGGCAGAAGCCCCGCCTACAGCCTGTCGGCGGCTCACGCCGGTCATTCCCATGCGGGTCATTCGCACGCCGGCCATTCGCATGCCGGCCACTCGCATGGTGGTCATTCGCATGCAGTGCATTCGCATGCTGACCATGACCATTCGGCGCATGCCCATTCGCACGCCCTGCACGTGCATGACGATCACGACCATGCGCATTCGCACGATCATCACGAGCACGGTGCGCATGATCATGGCGCACACGACCATGCTCATCATGATCATGCGGCCGGCGAGGTCTGCGACACCTGCGGCCATTCGCATGCGCCTGATCCGGCGCTGCTGTCTGGCGACCGCTTCGACTGGCGCACGGCCTGGTCGGCAGTGGCGGCTGTCGGCATCCGCCCCTGTTCCGGTGCGCTGATCGTCCTGAGCTTTGCACTTCTCAACGGGCTCTGGCTCGGTGGCCTGCTGTCAGTGCTGGCCATGTCGCTGGGTACCGCCATCACCGTCTCGGCGCTGGCCACCCTTGCGGTGACCGCCAAGAACTGGGCGGTGTATTTCGCCGGTGACGGCCGTATGGGCAACCGCATCCACTCGATCGTCGAGATCGGTGGCGCGGCGTTCGTCTTCCTGTTTGGGCTGTTGCTGCTGTCGGCGAGCCTGGCGACGGGTGGATGATGTTGCGGTTGGCGACGCTCCGGGTTTAACCCGCGATCTTGCCGCCCAGCTCATCCTCGATATGCGCGCGGATAATCTCGTCAAAGCTCTTCTCGGCGCTGAAGCCGAGCTCCCTTGACCGCCGCGCCTCGAACCGCGTCGGCCAGCCCTTGACGATCGCCCAGATCGTCTCGTCCGGCTCCTCGCGGATCAGCTTCACCACCTTCGATCCGGCGATGCGGTCCAGTGCCTCGATCTGCTCGCCGACTGTGACCGCGACGCCGGGCATGGTCAAATTGCGGCGCGGCCCGACAGCGTTGCCGTCGATCTCCGCCGCATGGATCAGGAAATTGACCGCCGAGCGCGGGCTGGCATGGGTGTGCACGACCGAACGCGGCACTGGCAGGATTGCCTCATGGCCGCTCAACGGTTCGCGGATGATGCCGGAGAAGAAGCTGGAGGCTGCCTTGTTCGGCTTGCCTGGCCGCACGCATATGGTTGGCAGCCGGATGCCGATGCCGTCGAAGAAGCCACGCCTGGAATAATCGGCGAGCAGCGCTTCGCTCATCTGCTTCTGGGTCCCGTAGGAGGTCAGCGGCGTCGGATGGAATTCATCCGGGATGACATCCGGAAACGGCGCGCCGAACACCGCGATCGACGAGGTGAAAACGACGCGCGGTGCGAACCCTGCAACGCGAATGGCATCGAACAGCGCCCGCGTGCCGTCGAGATTGACGCGGTAGCCGAGATCGAAATTCGCCTCCGCCTCGCCGGACACGATGCCGGCGAGATGAAAGACGACATCGGGGCGCGACGCGACTAGGCGCTCAGTGGCGCCCGTCTCAGCGAGATCGCCGGTGTGGGTGGTGAAGCTGACGCCGTCCATGGCTGGGGCCTGCGGCGGCACGATGTCGTGCAGGTCGAGTGCTGCGATCTTGCGGCCGCGCAGCGTGCCGTCCTTGGCCAGCCGGGCAATGAGCTTGCGGCCGACCATGCCCGCGGCGCCAGTGATCAGAATACGCATGTCGAAATCCCTTATTTGCCCTGGTTTTTGCGCTGGTTGCGGGCCCGCAGCCAGAACACCGAGAAAAACGCCAGCACGAACACGATGCCAAAGGCACCGGCCAGCACGGTCGAGAAACTGCCAAGTGCCAGCATCACGGTCGGCAGGTAGAAGGCGGCGATACCGAACAGAAGCATGATCCACGCTGCCGCGATGGCCGCATTCCTGGTGTCGCGGTCCATCATGCTGCACCGGGGCAGCGGATCTTCATCAAGCTGGTTTTCAAGGCTTTGGGACTCCTGGGGCAGGACCAATCGATATCAATCGATCAGGCCTGGTGATGATGGTCGTGATGCGCGGCCGCACCATGCTCGTGATCATGATCGTGGTCGTCACTATCGTCGGCGCACTGTCCGAATTCCGGTTCCACGGTGGCATGGCTGATGCCGTGCTTGCTGGCAAGCCGCTTCTTGATGGTGGTCACCGCCTGATAGGCATCGACGCCTTCGGTAAGGCAGGCATGCAGCGTCGCCATGTTGCTCGTTCCGTCGAGCGACCAGACGTGCATGTGGTGCACTTCACGCACTCCCTGGACCGTCGCCTCGATATCCCTGGCGATCAGATCGCGGTCGAGGCTCGGCGGCACGCCCTCGAGCAGGACATGGGCGGCAGCGCGCATCAGCGACCATGCCGTTGACAGGATCAGCAGCGAGACCAGGACCGACAGGATCGGATCGATCGGTGTCCAGCCGGTCGCCAGGATTACCAGCGCGGCAACGATCGCCGCTGCCGAGCCGAGCAGGTCGCCGAGCACATGCAGGATGGCGCCCCGCATGTTCAGGCTTTCGCGGTCGCCGCCATGCAGCACGAGGAAGGAACCGATATTGACCAGCAGGCCGAGCACCGCCACCACCAGCATCGGTCCGCCGAGCACCGGCGACGGCACCAGCAGGCGCCCCCACGCCTCGTAGACGATCCACAGCGCGATGACGAAGATGGCGATGCCGTTGGTGTAGGCCACCAGAGTCTTGACCCGGCCGAAGCCATAGGTGAGACGGCCGGTCGCCGGCCGGCCGGCAAGATGAAATGCATACCAGGCAAGGCCGAGCGCGATCGCATCGGCGAGCATGTGGCCGGCGTCCGCCAGCAGTGCCAGCGACCCGGTAAGAAGGCCGCCGAGCGCCTCGGCGACCATGAAGCCGCCGGTCAGGCAGGCGGCGATCAGGACGCGTTTCTTGTCCGTCGAGCCGTGCACATGGCCGGCGCCGTGATCGTGTCCGCTCTGGTCGTCGGAATGGGTATGTGCCAATGGCAACTCCCGTTACGCGCCGAATTCAGAGTTCACGCGCCAAACTCGGCGCGAAAATCCTCAAGTCGTCGCTTCTGCTGACCGTCGCCATCGAAATTGGCCGGGTCGAGCCACGCTTCATAGGCTTGGCGTAGAGCCGGCCACTCCTTGTCGATGATCGAATACCATGCCGTATCGCGGTTTTCACCCTTGACGATGAGATGCTGGCGGAAAATGCCCTCGAACTTGAAGCCGAACCGCTCGGCCGCCCGCTTCGATGGCTCGTTGCGGTTGTTGCACTTCCATTCGTAACGGCGATAGCCGAGCTCATCGAAGATGTATTTCATGAACAGGAACTGCGCTTCGGTCGCACCGGGCTTGCGCGAGATGAGCGGGCCCCAATAGATGTTGCCGATCTCGATGACGCCATAGGCAGGATCGATGCGCATCAGCGTCTGGCGTCCGGCGACCTTGCCGCTGGCCTTGTCGATGACGGTGAAGAACAGCGGATCTTCGCTTGCCTCGACCTTGTCCAGCCATGGCTGGAAGGCGGCACGTGTCTCCGGCGGATAGTCGGGCAGCCAGGCGAAGCGGCCATCGACGTCGGACACGGAAGACACTTCATACAGACCGTCGCCATGTTTTGCGGCGCTCAGCGGTTCGAGCCGGGCGGTGCGGCCGTCGATGGCCTTGCGCTCAGGCCGCGGACGCGGTTGCCAATCTTTGAGATTTTCCGACACCGAATGCTCCAATCCGTTTGACTTTTGCCGGCCAAGGCTCACAAAAACGCACGCCAACAGTAAGAACCACACGGACGGGAAAAATGCTCCACACGATTTCGGCCTTCGACCGTCTGGGCGAGGAAAACGCCTTCGCCGTGCTCGCGCGGGCGACAGCACTCGCGAGCCAAGGCCGCGACATCGTCAACCTCGGCATCGGCCAGCCCGACTTCAAGACGCCGCAGCACATCGTCGAGGCGGCGATCAAGGCGCTGCGTGACGGCCACCACGGCTACACGCCGGCCAACGGCCTGCTGGCGACGCGCGAGGCGGTGGTGCGGCGCACGCTGACCACCACCGGTGTCGAGATATCGCCTGAAACGGTGATGATCCTGCCCGGCGGCAAGCCGACCATGTTCGCCGCGATCCTGATGTTCGGCGAGCCTGGCGCCGAGATCCTGTATCCCGATCCGGGCTTTCCCATCTACCGCTCGATGATCGAATTCACCGGCGCAGCGCCGATCCCGGTGCCGATGCGCGAGGAGAACGGCTTTGCCTTCTCCGCCGAGGAGACGCTGGCGCTGATCACCTCGAAGACCAGGCTCTTGATCCTCAACTCGCCGGCCAATCCGACCGGCGGTGTCACGCCGCGCGCCGAGATCGAGAAGCTGGTCGAGGGGCTGGAGAAACATCCGCAGGTCGCCATCCTCTCCGACGAGATCTACGACGTCATGACCTATGACGGCGAGACGCATTGCTCGCTACTTGGCTTTCCCGAGATCCGCGACCGGCTGATCGTCCTCAACGGCTGGTCGAAGACCTGGGCGATGACCGGCTGGCGCATGGGCTGGTCGATCTGGCCGAATGGCGACGAGGGCGCCCATCTCTACGACAAGGTGCGCAAGCTGGCGGTCAATTGCTGGTCCTGCGTCAACGCGCCGAGCCAGTTCGCCGGCATTGCCGCCATCGACGGCCCGCAGGACGATGTCGACAAGATGATGCGCGCCTTCGATCGTCGCCGGAAGATCGTGGTCGAGGGGCTGAATGGCTTGCCCAACATCTCCTGCATCACGCCCAAGGGTGCCTTCTATGCCTTCCCCAACGTGTCGAAGACCGGCTGGAAGGCAAAAAAGCTCGCCTCGGCGCTGCTCGACGAGGCCGGCGTGGCGCTGATCGGCGGTCCCGATTTCGGCATTCTCGGCGAGGGCTACATCAGGCTCTCCTACGCCAACTCCGAGGAGAACATTTTGCGAGCGCTGGAGCGGATCGGAACGTTCCTGGCGAAGTGAGGCTCAGCCTGCGCTGTCTATGGATATTCACGACCGGAGAAAGTGACATCGGATGTTCTACGCAATCCTCGCCTATCACGTGGAAGATGCGATCAAGGCGTTGACGCCGCGGGAAGATGCGGCGCTGATGGCCGACCTGCTGAAGATCAACACCCGGCTTCATGAGGAAGGCACGCTAGGTCCGTCCGCGCGTCTGGGAGCGACGCAGGATGCCTTCACCCTGCGCGGCCCGGGTGACGGCGTGGTCATCGACGGCCCTTTCGCCGAGACCAAGGAACAATTGCTCGGCCTCTATGTCGTCGACTGCGCCACGCGGGACGAGGCCATCGCGATCGCCCGCGACCTTCGCAGTGTCAATCCGACCGCCGTCTACGAGATCAGGCCCATTCTGCTTTTCAAGCCCGGCGCGCCGCTGGCGGGCAAATGAGCCAGCGGCGGAGGCCCTGCCAGCGTCCGCTGCTCACCCACGCCCGACGAACGGCATCTTGGTGGCCATCACCGTCATGAACAGCACATTGGCGTCCAGCGGCAGGCTGGCCATGTGGACGACGGCGTCGGCGACACGCTGGACGTCCATCACCGCTTCGGCAGCGATCGAGCCGTTGGCCTGCGGCACGCCGACAGTCATCGGCTGCGCCATGTCGGTCAGCGCATTGCCGATGTCGATCTGGCCGCAGGCGATGTCATAGGGGCGGCCGTCGAGCGCCAGTGTCTTGGTCAGGCCGGTGATGGCATGCTTGGTCGCCGTGTAAGGCACCGAGCCCGGGCGCGGCGCGTAGGCCGACACCGAGCCGTTGTTGATGATGCGGCCACCCATCGGCCGTTGCTTGCGCATGGCGCCGAAGGCGGCACGGGCGCACAGGAACGAACCGGTGAGATTGACGCCGACGATATCGTTCCACACCTCGACCGGGATCTCGTCGATCGGCGTCGATTTGTAGCCCATGCCGGCATTGTTGAAGAGCAGGTCGACGCGGCCGAAGGCCTCCGCCACCGTCTCGAACAGATCATCGACCTCGCCGGCCTTGCTGATGTCGCAGGCAACCGCCAATGCCTTGGCCTCGGTCGGCCCGGCCGCGGCGACAGCGGCATCCAGCACGGATTTGCGGCGTCCGCAGAACACAGTGTTCCAGCCGGCCTTGAGCAGCGCCGTGGCGACGCTCTTGCCGATGCCCGTGCCGGCGCCGGTGACGATGGCGGTTCTTTGCTCGGTCATGGCTGTTGTCCTCAAGCGGCGCTGCGTGTGCTCGACTGATTTTCGGGGTTTGTCCTCAGGAGAGAAGGCATCGCAAATGACGGCAGCGATGGCAAGCCGGACCACCATAGCTGGTCTCGAAAAATGGAATCCGGTTTTCGGAAAAGATCCTGCTCAAACGAACAGGCAGGGCCCGACAAAAAGGGCGGTCATTGGCGACCGCCCTGATCTGAACCGGGCTTGGGAGGAGGAAAAAACCGGTCCGACTGAGTAGAATCATGCGCTTCCTGAGTTAATGGAGGGTTAACCCCGGAAAGGCGATCTGTGCCGATTTGGGCTACCAGCGCGGGTTGGGTGATGTCCCAGCCTTGGCCGGCACCTTGGCTGCCGAAACCGTCGCCTCGACGTGATCGACCAGCGCATCCGGCAGGCCAAGCCGGCCGGCAAGCAGATTGAGATAGCCGCGCTCGGCGCGGGTGTCGGGATCGATGGTAAGGCGCGACGCGGTGTAGAGTTCGAGCTTCTGCGCATCGGTCTTGGCGCCGGCTACCAGCATGTCGAGGTCGAGCGGGCTCTCCAGCTCCTTCATCAGGAATTTCTCGGCATCGGAGCCTATACCGGCAAGGCTGAGCTTGCCGGCGATCTTCTGACGCTCGTCGTCGTCGATATGACCGTCGGCCTTGGCCGCCGAGATCATCGCCCGAACCAGGGTCAGCGTGAATTCGTCCTCGCCTTGCGGCGCCTGCGACGGGTGGAAAGCGGTGTCCTTGGGCGGCGGCAACAATTCCGGTTCGCCGGTCGCGGGCGCTTCCGCCGGCGCGTTGCCGGCCTTGTAGTTCTGGTAGGCCTTGTAGGCGAGGCCGCCGATCGCGGCCAGTCCGCCAAGCTTCACCGCGGCGCCTGTCACCTCGCGGCCGGCACCGGTCCCGAGCAGCACGGCAGCGAGCGCGCCAGCGGCCAGCGGGTTGTCCTTGGCCATCTGCACGGCCTGGCCCGCCTTGTCCCGGACGGTGCCGCTGGTGCCGGGAATTTGCGAGCCGAGCAGATCGTCGAGAAGCTTCTTGGGATCGAACATTCAATGCCTCCAGGATTTGCCCGGCCGAACGGGCAGGTTTCGAACGCCGAAGAGGTAGGCCCCGCACTTTGACATTACAATGACGGATCCTTCGGGACAGATCCCTCGCGGCGAGTGGCCGAAGCCCGGATCAGGATCCGATATGCCGGCCCCTGCCCCGCACTTGCGCAAGTTCGACCTGGCGCTGACGCTCGGCGTAGCGCTGGCGGTCCTCGTCGGAACGCGCATCGAAACAATGCGGACATGATACGCCGGTGGCGAATTTCGGTGACGCCAGGTCGCCCGGCGTCAGCGGATGGCGGCAGGCGCGGCAGAGTTCGGCGTCGCCCTCGGCAAGGCCGTGCGACACCGAAACGCGTTCGTCGAACACGAAGCACTCGCCTTGCCACAGGCTCTGTTCGGCCGGAACCTCCTCCAGGTATTTGAGGATGCCGCCCTTGAGGTGGAAGACATCGTCGAAACCGAGCGACTTGACGTAGGCCGTCGCCTTTTCGCAGCGTATGCCGCCGGTGCAGAACATCGCCACCTTGCGGCCCTCAAGTTCCGCCCTGTTTGCTTCCACCCAGGCCGGGAACTCGCGAAAGCTTGCCGTTGCCGGATCGACCGCGCCCTTGAACGTGCCGATCGACACCTCATAGGCGTTGCGCGTGTCGATGACGATTGTATCGGGCTCGGATATCAGCGCGTTCCAGTCGGCCGGCGCGACATAGGTGCCGGCGCTCGTCGCCGGGTCGATGTCGCCGACGCCCATGGTGACGATCTCGCGCTTCAACCGCACCTTCATCCGGTGGAACGGCGTTTCTGCTGCGCTGCTGTATTTGACCTCGAGGCCGGCGAGCCCTTCGATGGCTTCGAGATAATCGATCAGTTCGGCGATCGCCGCCTCGCTGCCCGCGACGGTGCCGTTGATGCCCTCGCGCGCAAGAAGCAAGGTGCCCTTGATGCCACACCCGCAACAGAAAGCGGCGAGCGGCGCGCGCAATTCGTCGAAGGCGTCGAGCCGGGCAAACCGGTAGAGCGCGGCGACACGGATGGGGCCTGTCAGCGTGGACAATGTCATTGTCAAGCCAACTAGACGCTCATGGCAGCCGATTCAAGGCGCACCGGCTTCATCAGCCCGTCATCGCTTTGATGGCAATGGCCGGTATCATCGCCCCACGGCGCGTGACATCGCGACACGCTTCGTTTCATGGACAGAAAAACACCCGTCTGCTAATCGGTTGAATTGTCCCACGATACGGAGAGACAGATGCCCAGCAAGACCGAAAAACTCCTGTCGCTCCTCAACGGCCAGCCGGTCATCCCGGTGCTGAAGATCGCCAATGTCGATGATGCCGTGCCGCTGGCCCGCGCTCTGGCGCGCGGCGGCCTGCCGGCGATCGAGATCACGCTCAGGACCGCCGATGCACTCGAAGCGATCCGGCGGGTCGCGGCTGAAGTCGAGGACGCCATCGTCGGCGCCGGCACCATTCTCGATGCGCGTCAATTCGAAGAGGCGGCGGCAGCGGGCTCGCGCTTCATCGTCAGCCCCGGCATCACCCGCGAGCTTCTGGCGGCAGCGGCCGACAGCGACGTTCCGCTGCTGCCCGGCGCCATCACGCCTGGCGAGATCATGGCCGCTCGGGAAGCCGGCCTGCGTTTCCTCAAATTCTTCCCGGCCGAGCAGTCGGGCGGCATCGCATCGCTGAAGGCCTTCGCCTCGCCGCTCGCCGATGTGAAATTCTGCCCGACCGGCGGCATCACCGGCAAGAACGCGGCCGAGTATCTCAGCCTGCCCAACGTCGTCTGCGTCGGCGGCTCCTGGGTGGCTCCGGACGACATGGTCAAGGCCGGCAAATGGGATGAGATCGAGGCTCTCGCACGCGCGGCGAGCAAGCTGGCAAAATAAGGCTTTCGGCGCGGCATGAAAAAACCGGCCGACTTGCGTCGACCGGGTTCTGCCGATTGAGTTTCGTGCCGATCAGTTGCAGATCCTGATCTTTTCCACGACCTTGCGGTGGTGAGCCCAATGCGTGACCACCTTGGTCCGGCAGTGCTTCCTCATCATGTGCATATGGTCGTGGGTCTTGACGACAACGGTCGCTGCCTGCGTGGGAGCGATGGCCGCTGAAGCAGTTGCCAAAGCAATGACCGATGCCAGTAGAATGTTCTTCATGGATATCCCCGGGTTTGAACGAACAGGGGAGAAACCCTTGAAGGACTGAGCAAGTTCCAAGCTCACGGCAATGTCAGACCGGCGTGATCGCGGCCAATGGCGGCGGCGCCATTGGCCCCGCCTGCGCAACAAAAAAGCCGCGCAGGTTGCCCGACGCGGCTTTGTCGATCGACTGGTCTCTTACTTGGTCTGGAAGCGGGCGACCGACAGGAACTTGACGGCGTTGCCAGTGAAGCGGTTGGCATCGGCCATCTGGTCGCCAGACTGGAAGCCAGCCGTGTAGACCTCGCTCGGCGGCGTATGCACGATGCTGTAGGCGTAGCCCGGTGCTGTCGTGGCGCTTGAAACGGTGGCGACATGTTCGCCGCTGGTCAGCGCCCAGCGGGCGGCCTGCGGCGCCGCGGCAACCACCATGGCCTTGGGACCAGGCTTCAAGTCGCGGGCGGTGGCTCTCGATTCCTTGCGGGTCGTCTTGACGCCAGCGCCGATCGCGGCGGCCGGATCGGTGCCGGCCGGGCGGGCAACGACAGCCTCACGCGGCGATGCGGCATCGGCGCCCGACGGATCGTTGAAGGCCGAACGCGCCTCGGACAAGGACAAGGAAGCGACCTGGTACGCGTCGGCCGCAGCACCGGCCCGGGCATTGGCCTCGTCGAGCACGGCCTTCACCTCGTCCGGCCTGGCTATGTCGGGCCGCGCGCTGGGCAGCGCCGAGAGGGCGTCGGTCGCGGCGCTGCCGCGCTCAGCCGTATCCGCCAGCGCCATCAGCACGTCCTTGCTGGGCGGCGGAGCCAGAGCGGCCGGCAGCGAATTCTCGGGGCGCCATGTCGGCAACGGTACGTTGTTGACGGCGACCTGTGCAGGGGCCGGAGCGGCCGACGGATCTGCCATGCCGAAAGGCACGTTCGCCGGCGCATGTGCTGTCGCCACGGCCTCCTCGGTGGTGGTTGCCGCATCCGCGGTCGCTGTCGCATCCGCGGTCGCTGTCGCATCCGCCATGGCGAAAGGAACGTTCTCAGGCGACTGGGCACCGACATCGGCCTTCGGCCGCGGTGCAAAATCAGGCAGCGGAATGCTGCGGGCAGGCAGCGCCGCGATGATCGTCTCCGGCGTATCCTTTTCCGGCTCCGGAGCCTGCTCCTCGGCAATTTGCGGAATCTCCGCGCGCTTTGCATTCTCCGGCGCCACGATGGCGATGCCCGGGAGGTTGCTGGTCTTGGCTGTCGCGGCCGGCTGCAGGTTTCTAGCCTTGGGCGGAGGTGCCGCCGAAGCGGTCTCGACATCGGCACTGTCGTCGGCCTCGTCGTCGCCGCCGCCGCCAAAGAAAGCCGACAGGAACCCACCTGATTTCTTGCTGCTGCCGCCGGCGCTGGCCAGTTCGATGGCCGGAGCGCCCGAACCCTTGCGCGCCTTGTAGGAGGCAAGCGCCTGTTCAAAGCCGGGCAGCGGCCTGCCGTCGCTCGGCACATGCAGCGTCTTGCCATTGGGGAACAGGCTGACCAGTTCCTGGCGGCTGATGCCGGGCCAATGGCGCACATTGCCGACATCCATATGGACGAACGGCGAACCGGATGTTGGGTAATAGCCGACGCCGCCACCCTGCATCTTGAGACCGATGTTGCGCAGCTTCTTCAGCGGCACGCCGGGAATGTAGAAGTCCATCGCCTTGCCGAGCATGTGCTGGCTCTTCTCGGCGACGCCCCTGCTGCGGCTGCGCAGCATGGAGTTCGTCGACGGCGAGCGGTAGCCGCAGACGACCTGGATGTAGTCCGTGGCACCACTTTCCCGATAGGCTTCCCAGACCAGATCCAGCAGGCGCGGATCCATCTTGGTCGGTTCGTTGCGACGCCAGTCGCGCAGAATGATGTTGATCTTCCTCAGACCCTCCGGAACGTACCGGCCATTGCGCTTGTAGACGATCTCGGCCTTCTCGTGCGTATGGAGGTGATAGAGCTTCAGCGAGCGCGTTTCGGCGCTGGCGCCGGTTGCAGCCGCGGCAACAAAACCAAATGCGACAATCAACGCCGCCAGCCATTTCGGCCAGACGCTCACGTGATGGTGCCGCCCGTTTGTGTGTCGTTCGATTCTGTTCAAATCAAAAGGCCCTGCAGGCTGCCGTTTGTCCCCGGATTTGTCCAAACGGATGTGTCGTTATCACATCCGAATATCGATCCTAATGGTTAATCATCGCTTATTGAAGCCAAAATGCGGTAACACCGTGGCGATATCCCGTCAAAAATTGTTCACCGGTTTTCTTGGTAAACCGCTGGTTTAGATCATGTTTCTGCCTTTGTTCGAAACACGATCTGTTACCGCTAGCCTTAATGCGTGAACAGGCCTGTCCATAGGCCTGCCACATTCCCGCCGAAACCCGATATAGGGCGGATTCTGGCATTGCAAGCTGGCTCCGGCCTTGCGTCCGAAGCACGAATCCCGAACCGAAGCTCGGCAAAGCGATGGTGGAAACTGGTTTTCGGGAGAGATTATGCGCTCCAGGGTGTGTCGAGATTGAGGTCAGGCTGGCATCACCTGATTCTCAACACACCTAGGAAGCGAGCCGGTCGACGCGGCCGGTCTCCGGGTCGATGCCGTATTCCTTGAGCTTCCGGTAAAGCGTCGAGCGGCCGATGCCGAGGCGGCGGGCGACTTCGCTCATCTGGCCGTTATAGTGGTCGATGGCGAGCTTGATCATCTCGAGTTCGACATCAGCCAGCGCGCGCACATTGCCGCGTTCGTCGAGCGCCCGCAACGTGCCGAAGCGAGGCTGCAGCCTGGCCAGCGGATCAGGCTCGATCGCCAGGACAGCCTCGCCTGACGAGGCTTCCTCGTCGCCCGGCTCCGTGTCCAGCGGCAAGGACGCAGACGGCGAAACGCCGTCGGCGTCGAGATTGACCGTGCCTTCCACCTGCGCCCGGATCTGCGGGAAGTCCTCGGTGGTCAGCACATCGCCTTCGCAAAGCACCGAGGCCCGGAAGACGGCATTTTCGAGCTGCCGGATGTTTCCCGGCCAGTCATAGGCCTGCAGCACGGCAAGGGCCGCAGCAGAAATCCCTTGCAGGCGATGACGCGGGTCGGCTGGCGCCACCTTCTCCATGAAATGCTTGACCAGATAGGGGATGTCGTCGCGGCGGTCGCGCAGCGGCGGCACGAAGATCGGGTAGACGTTCAGCCGATAGAACAGATCCTCCCGAAACTTGCCGTCCTTGACCTGCTGCAGGAGGTTGCGGTGCGTCGCCGAAATCAGCCTGATGTCGACCCTGACGGTCGAGCGTCCGCCGACCGGGTCGACCTCGCCGTCCTGCACGGCGCGCAGCAGCTTGACCTGCACGTCGAGCGGCAGGTCGCCGATCTCGTCGAGAAACAGCGTTCCCGAATGCGCCTCGACGAACTTGCCGGTGTGCTTCTCGGTGGCGCCGGTGAACGAGCCCTTCTCATGGCCGAACAGGATCGATTCGACCAGATTGTCGGGAATGGCGCCGCAATTGACGGTGACGAAGGGTTTTGAGCGGCGGTCGCCGCTGCCCTGGATGGCGCGCGCCACCAGTTCCTTGCCGACGCCGGACTCGCCCTCGATCAGGATCGGGATGTTGGATGCCGCCGCCTTCTGGCCGAGGCGGATCACCCTGTCCATGGCCGGGCTGTGCGTGACCATGTCTTTGAAGGTCAAAAGCCCGCCACGCCGGCGCGACGTACGCTTGACCTCGCCCTCGACCGCCTCGACCTTGAGCGCATTGGCGATCGACGCCTGCAGCCTGTCGGGAGAGGCCGGCTTGACGACGAAATCGAAGGCGCCGTGACGCATAGCCGAAACCACGGTCTCGATGCCGCCCTGGGCGGTCTGCACGATGGTCGGGACATTTATGTCGCGCTCGCGCATCGCCTTCAGCACGCCGATGCCGTCGAGACCGGGCATGACCAGATCGAGGATGACCACCGAAACGTCGCGGGCGCCGGGCCCGTCGAGGACATCGAGTGCGGCCGCGCCGCCGTCGACGACGGTTGCCGCATGGCCGAACCGCGTCACGGCTGCTTCGAGCAGCCGGCGCTGCACGGGATCGTCATCGACTATGAGTATGGAACCTGTCATGACTGGTACGACTATGCCCGCCCGAGGAATTCTGCCCTGTGGACCATCTTGGCACAGGGTTCTAAATAAGGTTTCAAAAAACCCGGTGAATGAATTCCTTAGGATTTGACCGGCTTCTCTTTTCCCCTTTGAACCTCGGCCACGGAAGGTATCGGCGATGCACATGGTTTCTGGGCACATGGATTCTGCTCGGCGGCTGACGGCGCCAGCCTCCGGTCAGGGCGCGGCCGAGCTTGGCGACCTGCCGGAATGGAACCTTGCCGATCTCTATGCAGGCATGGAGGCGCCGGAACTGAAGCGGGACATCGCCAAGGCCGCAGCCGACGCGATCAGCTTCGAGAGCCGCTGGAAGGGTACGCTGGCCGCCGAGGCCGAGCGTGGCAGCGCCGGCAGGCTGGGCGAGGCGCTTGTCGCCTACGAGGCCCTGGAGGAACTGATTGGCCGCATCGTCTCCTATGCCGGGCTGGTCTATGCCGGAAACACCGCCGACCCTCAGCGCGCCAAGCTCTATGGCGACATCCAGGAGAAGATGACCGACGCCAGCGCGCACCTTCTGTTCTTCGCGCTCGAACTCAACCTGATCGATGACGGCGCGATCGAAGGCGCGCTTGCCGGCGATCCCGCGTTCGGCCACTACCGGCCCTGGGTTCTCGATCTGCGCAAGGACAAGCCCTACCAGCTCGAAGACCGCGTCGAGCAGCTTTTCCATGAGAAATCGATCACCGGACGCGGTGCCTGGAACCGGTTGTTCGATGAGACGATGACCGACCTTCGCTTCGATATAGACGGCGAGGAATTGACGCTCGAGCCGGCGCTGAACCGCTTGCAGGATGCCGACGGCGACGTGCGCCGGCAGGCGTCCGAGGCGCTGGCAGCGACCTTCCGCAAGAATCTGCGCACCTTCACGCTGATCACCAACACGCTGACCAAGGACAAGGAGATTTCCGACCGCTGGCGCGGCTTCGAGGACATCGCCGATTCACGCCACCTCGCCAACCGCGTCGAGCGCGGTGTGGTCGACGCCCTGGCATCCGCCGTTCGCGACGCCTATCCGCGCCTGTCGCACCGCTATTACCAGATGAAGGCGCGCTGGCTGGGCATGGAGGTGATGAACCACTGGGACCGCAACGCACCGTTGCCGGATACGCCGCAGGCGATCATCGGCTGGGATGAGGCCAGGAACACCGTGCTCTCCGCCTATCAGCGCTTTTCGCCCGACATGGCGGAAATCGCGCGAACCTTCTTCGACCGCAACTGGATCGACGCGCCGGTGCGTCCGGGCAAGTCGCCCGGCGCCTTCGCGCATCCGACCGTGCCGTCGGCGCATCCCTATGTCCTGCTCAACTACATGGGCAAGCCGCGCGATGTGATGACTCTGGCGCATGAGCTCGGCCACGGCGTACATCAGGTGCTGGCCAGCGGCCAGGGCGCGCTGATGGCCTCGACGCCACTGACGCTAGCCGAGACGGCATCCGTCTTCGGCGAGATGCTGACCTTCCGCTCGCTGCTCGACCAGACGACCGACAGGCGAGAGCGCAAGGCCATGCTCGCCCAGAAGGTCGAGGACATGATCAACACGGTCGTGCGCCAGATTGCTTTCTACGAATTCGAGCGCAAGGTGCATGCCGAGCGCAGGAATGGCGAACTGACCTCCGACAGGCTCGGCCAGTTCTGGCTGGAAGTGCAGGCCGAAAGCCTCGGGCCCGCGATCAAGTTGCGCGAAGGCTACGAGGTGTTCTGGACCTACATCCCACACTTCATCCATTCGCCCTTCTACGTCTATGCCTATGCTTTCGGCGACTGCCTGGTGAACTCGCTCTACGCGGTCTACCAGAATGCCGAGCGCGGCTTCCAGGACAAGTATTTCGAAATGCTGCGCGCCGGCGGTACCAAGCATCATTCCGAGCTCCTGGCGCCCTTCGGCCTTGATGCCACCGACCCCGCCTTCTGGCAGATCGGGCTAGGCGTCATCAGCGGCCTGATCGACGAGCTGGAAACACTCGACGCTTGAACGCGCCCGTAGATCTCATCTGCTCGCAAAACAGTCTAGCCGGGATGCATATTGGGACGGCTTATTCTTGGTCCAAATATCCGTTCTTGAAGTACTCTCCATGGAAGTTTTCCGATAGCTTTCCACAAGCCCTATGATAGCCTTCCTTCCAAGCTCAGCCGGAGCGCATGCGGATCGGCGAGGGAAAGTCTCAGCTGGCCGCAGCGCCTCGGCGAACGCGACAACGGCCGTTGGCCATGGCAGGCAAAGCCGATCGCCGACAGCTCCAACCGAAGCCGGCTGTTCTGCGAACCAGCGGAACCACCATCGACTAGTCATTCGCCGAAGGTCATGAACCCATGCCACGGCAGACGGATCTGATTGGAGAGAGAGACAATGGGCACTTTTTTCTACATGCTCCTGGCGTTCCTGGTAGGCGTGTTGGTGGGCTGGTTCCTCTGGGGACGCCTGCGCGGTGAACTCGACAGCTTGCGCGGCGACCTCGACCGCACGCGCAGCGAGCGCGACAGGCTGCGCGCCGACAACGACCGCTTGACCGGTGAGCTCGATGCATGCGGCAAGACCCGCACCGACCTTGAGCGCCGGCTGCGCGAAGCGCAGGCAACGCCAGCTGCAGGAACTGGCGCCGCAAAGGCCGCGAGCCCGGCGCCAGCTGCCCTGATGTCGACGCCAGCCGCGGCCAAATCGGTGCCGGCAGCGGCCAAACCGGTGCCAAAGAAGCCGGCGGCGGCCAAGGCAGCGCCCGGTGCCGCCAAGTCCAGCCCACCGAAGTCCGGCGCCCCCAAGGCCAGCGCTCCAAAGGCGAGCGCCGCACCAAAAGCGGCAGCACCGGCGAAAGCCACGGCGGCCCAGCCAGCAGCAGCCAAGCCAGCAGCGGGCAAGCCCGACAATCTGCGCCGGCTGATCGGTATCGGCCCGGTCAACGAGAAGCTGCTCAAGGCACAAGGTGTCACCAGCTTCGCCCAGATCGCCGCCTGGACAGCCGCCGATATCAAGCGGATCGAGGATGTCATGAACTTCGACGGCCGCATCGCGCGCGAACGCTGGATCGAGCAGGCCAAGCTGCTTGCCGCCGGCGACGAGGCGGAATTCGCCAAGCAGTTTCCGACAGCGGGTACCGCCAGCAACACCTGATCGGCGGAAGCAAGATTTATGACAAACGGCGGTGCCCAAGGCGCCGCCGTTTGCTTTTGGCCGCAATGTCGACCCGGAGTTGGCCCAGGGATTGGCCCACAGGTCGGCCCAGGAGGTCGGCTTTGAGGGCCAGCGTGCCGTTCCCTCGATTGCGCGCGAGCGGCCCCCCATATAGAGCGGTCGACGGCTTCATTGAGCGCAGCATTCGAGTCCCATGTCCCTGCCCGCCGCAATTTTCCGCAATGACGAAAGCGCGCGCCAGCTCGTCTTCGACCGGCCGGCCGACATCATCGTGGCGCATGAGGCAGAGGCCTTCCTGCCGGCGCTGGCGGCGGCCCAGGCGGCGCACGACGCCGGCAAATGGTTGGCCGGCTATTTTTCCTATGAAGCGGGTTATCTGCTCGAACCGAAGCTTGTTCCCTTGCTGCCGAAAGGGCGCCGCGCTCCACTCGTTTGCCTTGGGGTTTTCGATGCGCCGGTCGAAGAGGCGGTGCCGCCCCGCAACGCAGCGGCGACCAATGGCCCGATCTTCGACGCGCGGGCGACATGGTCGCTCGATGATTACGAGAAGCGGTTCTCGCGGCTGCACCAGCACATCAGGCAAGGCGACTGCTATCAGGGCAACCTGACCTTTCCCATTCATGCCCAATGGTCGGGCGACCCGCTCGCCGCCTTCGATGCGCTGACCGAACGCCAGCCGGTGAAATATGGCGCGCTGGTCTCGCTCGGTGATCCCATCGTGCTGTCGCGTTCGCCCGAACTGTTCTTCGAGATCGACGCCGCAGGCACGATCGAGACGCATCCCATGAAGGGCACCGCACCGCGCGGCGCCACCAAGGCCGAGGACGAGCGGCAGAAGATCTTCCTGCGCAACGACGAGAAGAACCAGGCCGAAAACCGGATGATCGTCGATCTCCTGCGCAACGATATTTCGCTGATCAGCGAGGTCGGCACGCTGGACGTGCCAGCATTGTTCCGCATCGAGACCTATCCGACAGTCCACCAGATGGTGAGCGACGTCAGGGCAAAACTGCTGCCGGGTCTCAGCATCCGCCAGGTGTTCGCGGCGCTGTTTCCGTGCGGCTCGATCACCGGCGCGCCAAAAATCCGTGCCATGGAAATCCTGCACGATCTGGAAGGCACGCCGCGCGACGCCTATTGCGGCGCCATCGGCTGGATCGCACCCGGCGGCACGATGCGCTTTTCCGTGGCGATCCGCACCATCTCGCTCTTTTCCGGCGGCGAGGCCGTCTACAATGTCGGCGGCGGCGTCGTCTTCGATTCGACGGCTGAGGAGGAGTATCAGGAGTGTCTGCTGAAAGCGCGCTTCGCGACGGGAACACCGCCGACTTCCAGCTGATCGAGACCATGCGCTGGGAACCCGGCTCGGGCTTCCTGCGCTTCGATCGCCACCTTGCCCGCCTCTACGGCTCGGCAGCGGAACTCGGCTTTGCCTGCGACCCGCAGAGGATCGGCGAGGTGCTGGGCAATGCGGTTAGCGGATCCGGCATCGCGTTGCGCACCCGCCTGGCTTTGTCGCGCGACGGCGAAGCGACCGCCTCGGCACAGCCCTATGAACCGCTCGCCGCCTGCAAGGTGTGGACGCTGCGGCTGGCGCGCACAAGGCTCGATTCGCACGACACGCTGCTGCGCCACAAGACCAGCCGGCGGCAGCTCTACACGCATGCCCGCTCGGAATATCTCATCAACCAGGCCGACGAGGTGCTGCTGGCCAATGAGCGCGGCGAGATCTGCGAAGGCACCATCGCCAACCTATTCGCCGATCTTGGCGATGGCATGCTGGCGACGCCGCGGCTCGACTGCGGCTTGCTGCCTGGCGTACTGCGCGCCGAGCTTCTGGATGAAGGCCGCGCCCGCGAAGCGATCTACAGCTATAGCGATCTGCAGTCGGCCAAGGCGATCTTTGTCGGCAATTCGCTGCGCGGCTTGATTCCCGCAAAGCTGGCATGACCGGGAGAATGCTATGTTCGTCGTTTCGCTGAACTACAAGGTGCCGCTGACCGAGATCGACCGCTTGCAGGCGGCCCATATCGAACGGCTGAAGGCCTGCTATGCGGAGGGCATCTTCGTCGCCTCCGGACCAAAGAAACCGAGAACCGGCGGCATCATCATCGCGCAATGCCCGCGCGAAGTGCTCGACGCCAGGCTGGCAGCGGATCCCTTCGCCATGGCAAACGCAGCCGACTATGAGGTCACCGAATTCCTGGCGAGGATGACCACCGCCGGCCTGGACGATTTCAGGGAAGCATGAGCTTTGGCCGAGGCGCTGCCCACCCATACGCCCTATGACGGCTCGTCGAAACTCTTCAGCATCGGCCTGAAGCCGCTCGATCCGGCAGACTGGATCGAGGTCGACGACCTTCTGCTGCCGTATCTCGCCGAGAAGCGCCGGCTCTATGCCGAGATCCCCGAGCGGGTTTTCGTCGAGGAGGACGGCACGCGGGACGCCCAGCAGGAAGTGCTGGAATTGCTCGGCACGCATCTGCCGGAGAGATTTCCCGACACCTATCGGCGCACCGACGCAGGCGTCGAAATCGTGGGCACGGAGAGCCATTTCACCATCCCTTCCGGCCTCGATGGCGCACCGCTCGTCGCCGCCTCGCTGTTGGTCCAGGAAGACCTGATCCTGATGCGCCGCAACGACAGCGGCTGGCGGCTCGTCGCCGGCTCTTTGTGCTTCCCCTCATCCTGGCTGCTGGTCGAGAAGTTCGGCCGGCCGCTGCAGGATATCCACGCGCCGGTGCCGGGCTTCGGTCCGGGTACCCGCCCAGCCGAGCTGATCAACCGCATGTTCGACGGCCTCCAGGGCCAGGCGGTCGAGCGCTTCAACTGGTCGATCCAGGCCGACAATGCGCTCTATCATCCGCTGTCCAATGTCGAGCGCATCGACCGCGCCTCCAGCCGGCCGACACGCTTCCCCGATGGTGACGTCAGGGCGCACGCCTTCATCCGCGTCGAGCGTCAGACGTTGCGCAAGCTGCCGTCCTCGCGCGACATCCTGTTCACCATCCGCATCCACCTCGACCCGCTCGCCGTGCTGGATCGGCACCCGGACCGGGCGACGCTCGCACTGTCCTTTGCTGCCCAGCTCGAAGCGCTCGATCTCGACCAGCTCGACTACAAGGGCCTGACATCGGACCGCGACCGGCTGATCGAACGATTGAAGACAATGGCCGGCTGAAGCCGGCTACAGGCTGCCCGCCAGAAAATCAACGAACGCCCTTGCCCTAACGCTGGCCTTGCGTCCGGCCGGAAACAGCGCCCACAATTCAACGGGCGGCAGCGCCCAGTCGACCAGGATCGGCCGAACCGCACCGCTGCGCAGTTCCGCGTCGAACATCCATTCGGAGCCGACCGTGAAGCCGATGCCGGCGAGTACTGCCTCACGTATCCCTTCGGCGGAAGTCACGCGCAGCCGCCCTTGGCCGGCAAGCGAAACCTCTTCGGCGCCTCGCCGGAATGTCCAGCGATTGGAAGTGCCTGCGCGGACGAAAAGGATCGCCTCGTGCCGCGACAGCTCATCCGGCGCGATGGGTTCGCCCTCGCGTGCCAGGTAGGAGGGTGCCGCCACCACGAGACGACGACAGGTGGCGATCTTGCGCCCGATTTGAGCCGGGGCGAAGCTTTCACCCAGACGGAGCATGACATCCACCCCTTCCTCGACGAGGTCGACGTTCCTGTCGTCCATCGCCACCTCGACGTCGAGCCTCGGGTGAGCGTCGAGGAAGGCTTTCAGCCTCGGAACGACATGCAGGCGGCCGAAGGTTACCGACGTACCGATGCGCAGCAATCCGGTAAGCGCCGCCGCAGTGCCACGCGCCGCGTTCTCTGCTTCGTCGGCCTCGTCGACCGCGCGCTTGGCGCCTTCATAGAAGCTGAGGCCGGCATCGGTCGGCGAGAGACCTCGGGTGGTGCGCGACAGCAGGCGAACGCCGAGCCGTTCCTCGAGCTGCGCGATGGCCTTCGAGACGGCAGGCTGCCCGACGCGCAAATGCCGCGCGGCCGCCGAGAACGAGCCGGTTTCGATGACCCTTATGAAGGTGTTCATCACCATGAGCCTGTCCATCTATTCCACCTTGGAATTAGTAATATGGCATTACTCACTCTACCTGACCCATCCAGGAATGGCCAATTGGGCGATTGTCAAAACCATCCATCCATTCGGAGAACCAAAATGGGCAAGCTCAACAACAAGGTCGCCATCGTCACCGGCGCCGCGCGCGGCATCGGTGCGGGCATCGCCAAACGGCTGGCGGCGGAAGGCGCCGCTGTCGTGGTTAACTACGCCTCCAGCCGTGAGGCTGCAGAACGCACGGTCAAGGAGATCGTCGCCGCCGGTGGCAAGGCGACTGCGGTTCGGGGTGACGTGGCCGAGGCCGCCGAAGTCGAGAAGATGTTCGAGGCCGCCGAGATCGCATTCGGCAAGCCAAGCATTCTGATCAACAACGCCGCGACCGCCAGCTTCGGCACTTTCGAGGAAGCCAGTGAGGCGGATTATCGGCGGCTCTTCGACACCAACGTCCTGGGCACGATCCTGACCACAAAGGCTGCCATGCGCCACTTCCCCGAGACCGGCGGCAGCATCGTCAACATCGGCACGATCTCGAGCTGGAACCCGGTGCCAAACACCAGCCTCTATTCGGCCAGCAAAGCGGCGATCGATACGCTGACGCTTAGCCTGTCGAGAGAACTCGGAGCCCGCAACATCCGTGTCAACATCGTGGCGCCTGGCTATACCCATACCGAAATGACCGAAGGTATGGTTGGCACCGATTTCGGCAATATGCTGATCGCTGGCGTGCCCCTTGGCCAGCGCTTCGGCAAGCCGGACGACATCGCCCCGACCGTGGCCTTCCTCGCCTCGGACGAGGCGGCGTGGCTGACCGGCGAACGCATCAACGCGTCCGGCGGCGCTCGCTGATACGACGCCGGCTTAACATCCGCCATCGGGCGGCCATGGCCTCCCGGTGGCATCGTCGAGCACTTCCACAGCTGCGTTCCCGGGCGTTTCGCTGCTTTTCCCTTTATTGTGACAATGATCTATGGTTTGTCGCGCCGCGGCCAAGCGGCTGTTCCGGAGTGTTTTTTGAGGAGTGCTCGATAAAATGGCGAATGAAAACTGGCCCGTTTATGGTGAGATCACCGGCCCCGTGGTGATGATCGGCTTCGGCTCGATCGGACGGGGGACGCTGCCGCTCATCGAACGCCATTTCACGTTCGACAAGTCGCGCATGACGGTCCTCGACCCACGCGACACCGACCGAAAGCTGCTCGACGAGCGCGGCATCGCTTTCGTCCAGGACGCGGTGACCGAGAAGAACTACAAGAAGCTTTTGACGCCGCTCCTGACCAATGGCGGTGGCCAGGGCTTTTGCATCAACCTGTCGGTCGATACCGGCTCGGTGGACCTGATGCGGCTCTGCCGCAAGCTCGGCGTGCTCTACATCGACACCGTCGTCGAGCCATGGCTCGGCTTCTATTTCGATGCCCAGGCCGACAATGCCAGCCGCACCAACTATGCGCTGCGCGAAGCGATGATCAAGGAAAAGCACGACAAGCCCGGCGGCGCGACGGCGGTCTCCACCTGCGGCGCCAATCCCGGCATGGTCTCGTGGTTCGTCAAGCAGGCGCTGGTCAACCTCGCTACCGATCTTGGCCTCGAGTTTTCTGAGCCTACGCAGGATGACCGCGAGGGCTGGGCCAAGCTGATGAAGAAGGCCGGCGTCAAGGGCATCCACATCGCCGAGCGCGACACCCAGCGCGCCAAGAAGCCGAAGCCGATGGCTGTGTTCTGGAACACCTGGTCGGTCGAGGGCTTCATTTCCGAGGGCCTGCAGCCTGCCGAGCTCGGCTGGGGCACGCATGAGACGTGGATGCCGAAGAACGCCAAGAAGCACAAGCACGGTTCGAAGGCCGCCATCTACCTGGAGCAGCCCGGCGCCAACACGCGCGTGCGTTCATGGTGCCCGACGCCAGGGCCGCAATACGGCCTGCTTGTCACGCACAACGAGGCGATCTCGATCGCCGATTTCTTCACCGTGCGCTCCAAAAAGGGCAAGGTTCAATACCGCCCGACCTGCCACTATGCCTATCATCCCTGCAATGACGCGATGCTGTCGCTGGACGAGATGTTCGGCGCCGCCGGCAAGCCTCAGCCGGTGCACCACGTGCTCGACGAGAACGAATTGGTCGACGGTGTCGACGAACTCGGCGTGCTGCTCTACGGCCACGACAAGAATGCCTACTGGTACGGCTCACATCTTTCGCTGGCCGACGCGCGCAAGCTGGCGCCCTATCAGAACGCCACCGGTATGCAGGTCACCTCGGCGGTTCTGGCCGGCATGGTATGGGCCCTGGAAAACCCTGAAGCCGGCATCGTCGAGGCCGACGAGATGGACTACAAGCGCTGCCTGGAAGTGCAGTCGCAATATCTGGGACCGGTCGAAGGCCACTACACCGACTGGACGCCGCTCGATAACCGGCCCGGCCTGTTCCCGGAAGAGCTCGACCGCAGCGACCCGTGGCAATTCCGCAACATCCTCGTCCGATAGCAGCCCCGTCAGCATGCCTCGTTGCCTTGCAATCGCCCGGAAATCAGGCGATTGAAGGGATGCGGACTGAGGAGAGGATTTTTTAAAATGAACATTGCGCGCAAGATTGTTTGGATGAGCGTTGCGGCAGCCACTGTAGTGGGGCTTGCTGGCTGTGCGACCAGCGGCCCGGATGGACCGCCGATGGCGGCTTCGCCGAAAGGCGTCGAAGGCTCCTGGATCGACGCCAAGGGTACCGGCCTTTCGACCTTCGCCAGCGGCACCTTCACGACCGTCGCCACCGACACCGGCCAGAAGCTTGCCGATGGCAGCTACACCATGACCGGCGCCACGTCGGTGCAGATCAATGGCACGTCGCTGATCCGCCAGACCGCGGTCAGCTTCAACTGCCTGATGGTGTCGACAAGCCAGCTCAACTGCACCAGCTCCAGCGGCCAGAACTTCGTGCTGACACGGCGCACCTGAGCCAGCGAGTATTCGCTTCCCCAAGGGGACGGCGGCCATCGGCCGCCGTCCCTTTTTTATGCCGGCAAAAGTTCCCGGATTTCCGCTTGCGTCATCTGGAACGCGATGGGAACATGGTTCCAAACGCCGACTGTTATGTTCCAGTCAAGCAAGAGCGTTAAACGCCTCTGATCAGCCTTCCGGGAGACGAAGATGAAGAAATTTGCTGCCATTGCCGCCCTCTCCGCCTCGACGCTCGCTCTGTCGTCCGGCGCATCCTTTGCCGACTACACGTTGAACATCCTGCACATCAACGACTGGCACAGCCGCATCGAAGGCAACAACAAATATGAATCGACCTGCTCGGCCGATGAGGAGACCAAGGGCGAGTGCATTGGCGGCGCGGGCCGGCTGATCACCGCGATCGCCCAGGAACGCAAGAAGCTGGAAGGCCAGAACGTGCTGCTGCTCAGCGCCGGCGACAATTTCCAGGGATCGCTGTTCTACACGACCTACAAAGGCAAGGTCGAAGGCGAATTCCTCAACGAGATGAAGTTCGACGCCATGGCGCTCGGCAACCATGAATTCGACGATGGCGAGACGGCGTTGGCGCCGTTCCTCGACATGATCAAGTTCCCGGTGCTCGGCGCCAATGTGAAGGCCAACGCGCAATCCAAGCTCGGCGACCGCGTCAAGCCGTCTGTTGTCGTCGAGGTCGGTGGCCAGAAGATCGGCATCATCGGCGCGGTGACCAATGACACCCCGGAACTCGCTTCCCCCGGCCCCAACATCACCATCGAGGACGACGTCAAGTCGATCACCGCCGAGGTCGAGAAGCTGAAGGGCGAAGGCGTCAACAAGATCATCGCCGTGACCCATATCGGCTACAAGCGCGAGCGCGACGTCATCGCCAAGATCCCGGGCATCGACGTGGTCGTCGGCGGCCACAGCCACTCGCTGCTGTCGAACACCGACCCGAAGGCGGAGGGCCCCTACCCGACGATGGTCGACAATCCCGACGGCTACAAGGTGCCGGTCGTGCAGGCGGCGTCCTATTCCAAATATCTCGGCGAATTCAAGGTGGTGTTCGACGACAACGGCGTCGTCAAATCGGCCAGCGGCGACCCGATCTTTCTCGACAAGTCGATCACTCCCGACCCGGCTGTGCTCGCCCGCATCAAGGAGCTTGGCGCGCCGATCGAGGCGTTGAAGAACAAGGAAGTGGCCGAGACCACCGACGTCATCGACGGCAGCCGCGAGAACTGCCGCACCCGTGAGTGCGCGATGGGCAACCTCGTCTCCGACGCCATCCTCGACCGCGTCAAGGGACAGGGCGTCGAGATCGTCATCTCCAATGGCGGCGGCCTGCGTGCCTCGATCGACAAAGGCACCGTCACCATGGGCGAGGTGCTGACCGTGCTGCCGTTCCAGAACACGCTGGCAACCTTCCAGATTTCCGGCAAGGACCTGGTGGCCGGCCTCGAGAACGGCCTCAGCCAGATCGAGGACGGCGCCGGCCGCTTCCCGCAGGTCGCCGGCCTGAAATATTCCTTCGACAGGTCGGTTGCGCCCAATGCCGGTCGCGTCAAATCGGTGGAAGTCATGGAGGGCGGCGCCTGGACGCAGATCAATCCGGACAAGGACTATCTGGTCGCCACCAACAACTATGTCCGCCAGGGTGGCGACGGCTACAAGATCTTCGCCGACAAGGCCAAGAACGCCTATGACTACGGTCCGGGCCTCGAACAGGTGGTTGCCGATTATCTCGGCGCGCACCGGCCCTACACGCCAAAGCTCGATGGCCGCATCACGGAGATCGCTGCGACCGTCGCGGCGGCGCCGGCGGCCAAGCCTGCCGAAGCAGCAAAGCCCGCTGAGGCCGCACCGGCGGCGGAACCGGCCAAACCTGCGGAAGCGGCACCGGCGCCCGCCGAACCGGCAGAGGCCGCGCCGGCCGAAAGCAGCCATGTCATCGTTGCCGGCGACACCTATTGGGATCTGGCAAAGAAGGCCTATGGCGACGCGACCAAATGGAAGCTGATCTACGAGGCCAACAAGGGCCAAAGGCCTCACCGGCTTGCACTTGGCGCAACCCTGACCATCCCGCCAAAGTAAGGTCGCTTCGCCTCTTTCAACGACGCACCCGCCCGGGAAACCGGGCGGGTTTTTCGTTCTCTGCAGAGCAAATCCAGGAAAAGTGCGCAGCGGTTTTCCCGGGAAAGGCGCGTAGCGCATTCCCTCAGGGAATCGCGTCAAAAACAAATCCTTAGAGCGGCTCAGCGCTTCTATCTAAGCTGAACCGTTCTAAGGTGCGGCCAGACGCTGCATTGAAAACTGGCGTGGCATCGCTAGTTTCGCGCCGTGTCCGGAGACTAGGTATGACCCTATCCAACCCTGCCGATCCAAAAGCCGCGAAGGCCGGCGGCCCGTTGCCCGCGGGGCATCCGACGGTCAAGGCTGGCAAGGTCGGGGTCATGCTGGTCAATCTCGGCACGCCGGACGGCACCGATTTCAAGCCGATGTGGCGCTATCTGCGTGAATTCCTGTCCGATCCACGCGTCATCGAACTCAACAAGGCGATCTGGTACCCGATCCTCTACGGGCTGGTGCTCACCAGGCGGCCGAAGGCGTCGGGCGCCAACTACGCCCGGATCTGGAACCGGGAGAGGAACGAGTCGCCCTTGCGCACCTACACCCGCGCCCAGGGCGAAAAGCTGGCCGAGGCGTTGCGCGACCTGCCCGAGGTCGTCGTCGACTGGGCGATGCGCTACGGCAATCCTTCGACCGCGAGCATCGCCCAGGGGTTGGTCGAAAAGGGCTGCGACCGCATTCTTTCATTCCCGCTCTATCCGCAGTACTCGGCGACCACCACCGCCACCGCCAACGACCAGCTGTTTCGCGCCCTGATGAAGATGCGCCGCGCACCGGCCATCCGCAGCGTGCCGCCTTACTACGACGAACCGGTCTATATCGAAGCGCTGGCGCGTTCGATCGAGAGGCATCTGGCAACGCTGGATTTCGAACCGGAGGTTGTCATTGCTTCCTTTCACGGCATCCCGAAACCCTATTTCGAGAAGGGCGACCCTTATCATTGCCACTGCCAGAAAACGACGCGGCTGTTGCGCGAACGGCTTGGCTGGGATGACAACAAACTGATCATCACCTTCCAGTCGCGCTTCGGCGCGCAGGAATGGCTGCAGCCCTATACCGACAAGACCGTGGAGAAACTGGCCAGGGACGGGGTGAAGTCGATCGCCATCGTCAATCCGGGCTTTTCGGTCGACTGCATCGAGACACTGGACGAGATCGGCCGCGAGGCGGCCGAGACTTTCCATCATGCCGGCGGCAAGAACTTCGCCCACATCCCCTGCCTCAACGACAGCACCGAGGGCATGGCGGTGATCGAGGCAATGGTACGGCGCGAACTGTCCGGCTGGGTCTGACGCCGGAACAACACAAGCTCCGGGGCGTTGTGCAGCACCTCCGGAGACTTTGATGCCTCGCAAACTTGACCTCAGAAGCGGCCGGCCCGTCTGGTCCGCCTACCGGGCGCCTGCTGTCCCGACGGCCGCGCTGACCCGTGACGCCAAGGCTGACGTGCTGATCGTCGGCATGGGCATCAGCGGCGCCATGACGGCCGAGATGTTGACGGCGCACGGTCATGCGGTGATCTGCATCGACCGGCGCGGCCCGCTGAAAGGCTCGACGTCCGCGACCACGGCTCTCGTGCAGTTCGAAATCGACCAGCCACTTTCGACACTCTCGAAGATGATCGGCAAGACCTCGGCGGAGCAGGCCTGGCGGCGCTCGCGGCTCGCCGTTTCCAACCTCGCTGCCCGCATTGCCGAACTCGACATCAACTGCAGCCCGAGCCGCAACCCGTCGCTCTATCTGGCGGGCACTCTGCTCGGCCCGTCGGAACTCCGGGACGAGGCCGAGGCACGAAGACAGGCAGGCATCGCCGCGACCTATCTCACCGCGGCACCGCTGGCGGAGAAATTCGGCATCGACCGCGAAGCCGCCATCCTCAGTCACGGCAACATCGCGCTTGATCCGCGCAAGCTGACGGCCGGGCTGCTGCTGAAGGCCGCGGAGCACAAGGCACGCTTCTATGCTCCCGTTGAAGCGACGGCAATCGAGGACAGTGCCGACGAGGTGGTCGTGGCAACCAGGGATGGCCCCACCATCACGGCACGGCATGTTGTTTTGGCCACTGGCTACGAACTGGTCGACATCGTGCCGGCGGCCGCCCACCGGATCATCTCGACATGGGCGATCGCGACACGCCCGCAACCGCGAAAGATCTGGCGGCGGGCAGCGTTCATCTGGGAGGCGTCGGACCCATATCTTTACATGCGCGCGACGGCCGATGGCAGGGTCGTCTGTGGTGGCGAGGACGAGGATTTTGTCGACGAGGCGCGACGCGACGAGTTGATCGCCGACAAGACTGCACGCATCGCCGAAAAACTTGGGCGGCTGTTCCCGCATCTCGACGTCAGGCCCGAATTCGCCTGGACCGGTTCGTTCGGCACCACGACCACCGGCCTGCCCTATATCGGCGCCATTCCCAGGCACCCGCGCATCCATGCCGTGATGGGTTACGGCGGCAACGGCATCACGTTCTCGCAGATCGCTTCCGAGATTGTCTCGGCCTCAGTCAACGGGCAGAGCGACACGGATGCAGAGTTGTTTGCCTTCAACCGTCGATAGCAGACCCACAAACAATCCATCATCACCTGATTGTAACGTTCCTGAAACACACTTAAGTCTTTGGTGAAGCCGGCTGCGCGAGAATGGCTTTCGCGGCCTGCCTCTGAGGGAGAGCCAAATGGATTTCAGTGGTTTCGATATTGCGGTCATTGTTTTGGTCGCGCTTGTCGTGCTGGTGCTGTTCAAAGGCATCAAGACAATTCCGCAAGGCTATAACTATACGGTCGAACGTTTTGGCCGTTACACCAAGACACTGAGTCCTGGCCTCAATCTCATCACGCCGTTCGTCGACCGCATCGGTGCCAAGATGAACATGATGGAGCAGGTGCTCGACGTTCCGAGCCAGGAAATCATTACCCGCGACAACGCCATCGTCGGTGTCGACGGCATCGCCTTCTACCAGATCCTCAATGCGGCACAGGCCGCCTATCAGGTTGCTGGCTTGCAGAACGCCATCCTCAACCTGACGATGACCAACATCCGTACCGTCATGGGCTCGATGGACCTGGACGAGCTGTTGTCGAACCGCGACGCCATCAACGAACGGCTGCTGCGCGTCGTCGACGAAGCAGCGCATCCGTGGGGCATCAAGATCACCCGCGTCGAGATCAAGGACATCAACCCGCCGGCCAATCTCATCGAATCGATGGGCCGGCAGATGACGGCCGAGCGCAACAAGCGCGCGCAGATCCTCGCCGCCGAGGGCCTCAAGCAGTCACAGATCCTCGAAGCCGAAGGCCGCAAGGAAGCCGCCTTCCGCGACGCCGAGGCGCGCGAGCGCTCGGCTGAAGCCGAAGCGCGCGCCACGCAGGTGGTGTCGGAAGCGATCTCGAAAGGCGACGTGCAGGCGCTGAACTACTTCGTGGCGCTGAAATACACCGAAGCGCTCGGCAAGATCGGCACGGCCATCAACAGCAAGATCGTGCTGATGCCGATGGAAGCCTCGTCGCTGATCGGCACGCTTGGCGGTATTGGCGAAATCGCCAAGGAAGTCTTCCGCAGCGAAGGCACGGCCGGCGCTGCCCGGCAGGCCGCACGCCCGCCGGTGGTTCGCCCAAGCGAGAACTGAGGGGCATACTCCCATGTTGGACCGCATCATTTCCGAACTCGGCCCGTGGAACTGGATGGTTCTGGGCTTCGTCCTGCTGGTGATGGAAATCATCGCACCAGGCATCTTCATGCTGTGGATCGGCATCGCCGCCCTGATCATCGGCGCGGTGTCGCTGTTGATCTGGGATGCCGGTTTCTGGACCTGGCAGGTCCAGGTTCTCGCCTTCCTGGCGCTGTCACTGGTCTCGGCCTATGTCGGCAAGAAACTGGTCGGTGGTCACGATGATCCGACCGACCAGCCGCTGCTCAACCGGCGCGGCTCGCAGATGGTCGGCAAGATGGCGACGCTAGCCGAACCGATCCGGGACGGGCGTGGCCGCATCAAGCTGGGCGATACGCTGTGGCGTGTCTCCGGCCCGGACCTGCCGGCAGGCACGCAGGTGCGGGTGACGGCTGCGGCCGACACGGATCTGGAACTGACCGTGGAGCGGGTCTGACGCTTAGGCTGCGCCTATACGCAGGAGATCGTGCAGGTGGATGAGGCCCACCGGCAGTCTGCCTTCCACCACCATCAGACTGGTGATGGAAGAATTGTTGATCGTCTGCAGCGCCGTTGCCACCAACGTGTCCGGCGACGCCGTCTTCGGTCCTTTTGTCATCACCTCATCCACCGTCATCGCCAGCAGATTGCTGCCGATGTGACGCCTTATGTCACCGTCGGTGATGATGCCGACCAGCGCGCCGTCGGCGTCGGTGATCGCCACGCAACCAAATCCCTTGCGCGACAGTTCAAGGATAGCATCCTGCATGCCGGTGCCCGTGGCCACCAGCGGCAGCCTGTCGCCGACATGCATGATCTCGTGGATCTGCGTCAGGTTGGCGCCGAGCTGACCACCGGGGTGAAAGGTGCGGAAATGGTCCGGCGTGAAGCCGCGCGCTTCGAGCAGGGCGATCGCCAGCGCATCGCCCATCACCAGTTGCAGCAGCGTCGAGGTCGTCGGCGCCAGGCCGTGTGGACAGGCCTCAGGCGCGCGGGGCAGCAGCAGCACGACGTCCGCGGCCCGCGCCAGCGCCGATGTCTCTCCGGCAGTGATGGCTATAAGCGGAATGGAGAAGCGCCTCGAATAGGCGACAATGCCCATCAGTTCCTTGCTCTCACCCGACCACGACATGGCGATGATGGCATCGTCCCTGGCAATCATACCGAGATCGCCGTGATTGGCTTCGGCGGGATGGACGAAAAAGGCCGGTGTGCCGGTCGAGGCTAGCGTCGCCGCGATCTTCGAACCGATATGGCCGCTTTTGCCGACGCCGGTGACGATCAGCCGACCCTCGATCTTCGAGATCATCTCGACGGCCTGGGCGAAAGGCTCAGCCAGTCCGTTCTCGAGTGCCTCGGCAAGGGCCGCGACACCAGCCTGCTCCGTTGCCACCGTTCTCAGCGCCGAAGCGATCGCGGCTTGCCTGTCCAAAGGCTTCTTATTCAGGGATCCCGCATGCATGGCTGATGCGATTAGCGCGTTGCCGCCCGCCTGTCCAACAGAAATGGCCCCACGATGGCTAGGGACAGTGACAAGCACGCAAGCAAAAGGCTTAACGCACGCCGTGAAACCCTTTGGAAATCGGTACTTGAGGCCGCTGACGACCTCCAGCCTCAACCCTCCGTTAACCATCCCCATTTACGGTTCGGTAAGTATGGCGCGCGTGCGCCGCGCAAGCAGTGGTGACGATGTCCGGGGGCCAGCCAGAAAAATCAGGAGGACGAAAGGGCAAGGCTGCCTGCGCCTTGCTGCTGGCGACCAGCATGCTTGCCTTGCTGCGCCCGACGGCGCTCCATGCCCAGGAAACGGAGCTGCGCGGCGAGGTTTCCGAAACGGCAATCCTGTCCGACCAGCAGCGCAAGGCGAGGCAGCTGGCTCTGGCAGCCCAAGGCCAGCAGGCGCCGGTCAACGCGGCGCAGGACAATGCGCCGGCACGAACCTACCTGCCGGCCAGCGCCGGCGCGGTGCCTGATGACACGGACGCCGGCGCCGCGACCGCGATCGGCAGCGTGTTCGATCCGCCTTCGGCCACCGACGATACCTCCGCCGATGCCGCGGCACCGCCAAAGCCTCGCCGCCGACCATCAACCGCCAGCCAAAATGCAGCGGATCCGGCCAAGGACAAGGCGACCGGCAAGTCGAGGAAGAAAAAGTCGACGACCGCGGCCACAGACGCCACGACCACGGGCGCCACCACCTCTACGACGGACGACGACACCACCGAAACGGATCAGGAGGCAGCCAGCCGCCGCGCCGTCACCATCGACAGCGTCGACAGTCAGAAGCTTGACCGCGGCGCCGAACGCACCGCCTCCATCGAAGGCCAGGACACGAAGGCCGAGGACGATCCGTTTGCCGCCACCGGCGTCAAATGGGGCTCTTTCGTCATCCGGCCGACGATCGAACAGGGCCTGACCGCCACCTCGAACGGCGATGCGAGCAGTGCCGGCACGTCGGCGCTGCTGTCCGAGACGGCGCTGCGCTTTTCCGCCGCCTCCGACTGGCGCGAGAACTCGGCGACGATCGACGGCTACGGCCTTTTCCGCGAGACCGTGTCGGGCTATTCGGTTCATGATGAGCAGGGCCGCATAGAAGGCCAGCTCAACGTCGACCTCGACAACGAGCTGCGTGCGATTGCCAAGCTTGGCTACGAGGCTGTACCGGAAGATGCCTCCTCGCCGAACGCCATTGTCGGTGTCTCCACACAACCGCTGCGGCAGACCATCGACGGCAGCCTCGGCATCGAAAAAGACGTCGGCAAGATGCGCTATGCATTGACCGGCGCGGTGACGCACGACTTCTATGGCGACGCGGAGCTTTCGGACGGCACCTCGTTGTCGCAGAAGGACCGCGACTCCACGCTCTATACGGCAACCCTGCGCACCGGCTACGAGATTTCTCCGGCACTCACCCCCTTCACCGAAATCGAGGTCGGTCGCCGGACCTATGATCAACGCATCGACACCGATGGCTTCGAGCGCTCCTCGACGCGCCTCGGAGGCCGCGCCGGCCTTGAGCTCGACATGGGCGAGAAGCTGTCGGGCGAATTCTCGGCCGGCTGGCTGCGGGAGGCGATCGACGACGATCGGCTCGAAGCGATTTCGGGGGCGACCGTCAACGCCGACCTCAAATGGTCGCCGGAACGCGGCACCACGATCGGCCTGACCGGCGTGACCACCGTCGAGCCCACGACCATCGCCGGGCAAAGCGGCGATATCCTTTATTCAGGCCGCTTGACGGGCGAGCGGCAGATCCGCGCCAACCTCACCGGAAATGCGGCTCTGGGCCTTGATTGGCGCGATTATATCGGCGTCGAGGGCCATGACAGGACCCTGAGCGCCGAGGCGGGCCTGACATGGTGGCTGAACCGCTATGCCGGCCTCACCACCCGGGTGAGGACCGAAAAGCTGACCAGCAATCTGCCGGGCCGCGACTACACCGCCAACAGCATCTTCCTGGGCGTAAAGGTGCAGCGCTAAGGTCTGCACACGCACCAAGCCTATGCCGAGATTCAGGTGAGCCCGGCATCACCTTGATATCGACATAGCCTTAGAAGGCGGCACCGCGACGCTCTGATGGCTTCAGTTCGTCGAGAAGCGTGCGGATGACGCCGGCCATGTTCTCGTTCATGTCGCTGCGCCACAAAGCGAAGGCGACGTTGGCCTCGACGAAGCCTTCCGGCGATCCGCAATCGAAGGTACGGCCCTGATAGTGGTAGCCGTAGAAGGGCTGCTGCTTTTCCAGCTTCAGCATCGCGTCGGTGAGCTGGATCTCGTTGCCGGCGCCCTTTTCCTGGCCTTCCAGGATCTTGAAGATCTCGGGCTGCAGGATGTAGCGGCCGTTGATGTAGAGATTGGACGGTGCGGTGCCGGTCTTCGGCTTTTCCACCATCTCGGTGATGCGGAAGCCGTGATGCGTGTCCTCGCCACGGCCGACGATGCCGTATTTGTGGGCTTCGGCCGGGTCGCATTCCTGCACCGCGATGATGTTGTTGCCGGTTTCCTGGTAGAGCTCGACCATGTCCTTCATGCAGCTCTGTTCTGACTGCATGATCATGTCGGGCAACAAAAGGGCGAACGGTTCGTCGCCGACCAGCTCGCGCGCGCACCAGACGGCATGGCCAAGGCCGAGCGGCACCTGCTGGCGGGTGAAGCTGGTCTGCCCTGGCGCCGGCTGCAGGCGCTGCAGGCGGGCGAGCTGGTCGTCCTTGCCGCGCTGGGCCAGCGTGTCATAGAGCTCGAACTGGACGTCGAAATGGTCCTCGATGACGGCCTTGTTTCGGCCGGTGACGAAGATGAAATGCTCGATACCGGCCTCGCGCGCCTCATCCACCACATATTGGATCACTGGCCGGTCGACGACCGTCAGCATTTCCTTGGGGATGGCCTTGGTGGCCGGGAGAAACCGTGTGCCGAGACCGGCGACCGGGAAGACTGCCTTGCGAACTCTCTTCATGCTGTCAATTATCCATTTGATGGCCTGCTCCGCAATCCCCGTTTCAAGACATTTTCACGCCGGAATTGAGGACTACCGAGCAACTGAGGGGAACATTCCCCGGTAAAGCTTTGAGGCGTCTTTTCGTTCCCGGCAGCACCTATGGTAAACTAATTCCTAACCTGGTTCGGCGATGAATGGTCTTTCCTGAGACAGAGAAAGGGGAAAAGATGTCCGTTCGCAGTGCCGCAAAGCGTTTTACCAGCGTCATCGCGGCAGCCAGCCTCTCGCTCGCCCTGCTGATGCCCGGCCCGGCTTTCGCCGATGCCGGTTTCCGGCAGTGGGTCGCCGGCTTCCGCGCCACAGCCGTGCAGAGCGGCGTTTCCGGTGCCCTCTACGACCAGGCCTTCAGGGACATCAGGGATATCGACCCGGTGGTGCTGGAAAAGGCGCGTACGCAGCCTGAATTCACCGCGCCTGCCTGGGACTATTTCGACAACCGCGTCCATGACCAGTCTGTCGCCGTCGGCCAGCAAATGGCCAAGAAGTGGAAGCCATGGCTGGACAGGATCGAGGCCAGGTTCGGCGTCGACCGCTACATCCTGCTCGCCATCTGGTCGATGGAATCGAACTATGGCGAAATCCTCAAGCGCGACGACATCATGCGCAACGTCGTGCGCTCGCTGGCGACCCTGGCCTATGCCGATCCGAAGCGGGCAAAATTCGCCCGCACCCAGTTGATCGCCGCGCTGAAGATCCTGCAGACCGGCGATATCGACGAAAGCCATCTGAGCGGATCCTGGGCCGGCGCCATGGGCCACACCCAGTTCATCCCGACCAGCTATCTGCACTATGCCGTCGACATGGACGGCAACGGCAAGCGCGACATCTGGAATTCGATCCCCGATGCGCTGGCGACGGCGGCCAACCTGTTGAAGAAGAATGGCTGGCAGGCCGGCAAGACCTGGGGCTATGAGGTCACCTTGCCGGCCGGCAAGCTTCCTGGCGGTTCTAAGACGCTGTCGCAATGGCAGGCGCTCGGCGTTGCCAGGGCCAACGGCAAGCCGTTCAAGAACGGCTCCGACAAGGCGACGCTGAAAGTGCCGGACGGTCGCGGCGGGCCAGCCTTCCTGATGGTCAAGAATTTCTCGGTCATCAAGGCCTACAACAATGCCGACAAATATGCGCTTGCCGTCGGTCTTCTCGCCGACGAAATCGCCGGCTCCAGCGGTCTCGTGCAGGACTGGAAGCGGCCTTTCACCAAGCTCACTTTCGAGGAAAGGCAGGAGCTGCAGAAGCGGCTTTCCCAGCACGGGCTCTACGACGGCAAATTCGATGGCAAGATCGGCGACGGCTCGAAAACCGCCATCATGGCCTTCCAGGCCAAGGCCGGATTGGCCCAGGACGGCTATCCGAGCATGGAAGTGCTGAAGTGGCTCAGGCAGAAATAGGGCCACCTGCGGTGCCACGCGGCCTTTCGGACGCGCAAAGGACACTGTAGCAATCTGTATGGTGCAATGACCTTCGAAAGTCGACGCGACTTTTCAAGGCAGTGCGCCACGGGATGGAGGAAACGATTGGCTTCGGCTGCGCGCATCGCAGGGCTTGTTCGTCGCATGCCGGTGCTGATTCTGGCCGTCGTCGTTATCGCCGTCGGCTTGGCTGGCGCCTTCCATGCGCCGGCCATGGCGCAGGAGCAGCAATACCGCGGCTGGTCGTTGCGCGACCTTTTGTTCCCACGCCGCAGCGAGCGGATCGAGCCGCCGCTGAACATCCAGAAGGCGAAGCCAAAGCCGCGCAAACCCCGCGTCCCGCGTGCGCCGGCCGAGCCGCAAATGCCGATCGCCGAGAAAGTCCCGGATGCCCGTACCGTCCTGGTGGTCGGCGATTTCATGGCGTCCGGGCTTGCCGAAGGCCTCGACACCGCCTTTGCCGAGAACACCGGCATCAGGATCGTGGCTCGCAGCAATGGCTCGTCCGGCTTCGTACGCGATGATTTCTACAACTGGCCCGAACAGATCAAGGCGCTGATCGATACCGAAAAACCGGCCGCCGTCGTCGTCATGCTGGGTTCCAACGACCGTCAGCAGATGAAGGTGGGGGATGTGCGCGAGCAGCCCCGGTCCGAGAACTGGACCAAGGAATACGAGCGCCGCACCGATGCGCTCGGCAAGGCCATCGCCGACGCCAAGGTGCCCTTCCTGTGGGTTGGCATGCCGGCCTTCCGGGTGCCGAAGATGACCTCCGACATGTTGGCCTTCAACGACATCTACCATCAGGCCACCGAAAGCCATGGCGGCGAATTCGTCGACGTCTGGGACGGCTTTGTCGACGAGAACGGCGCCTTCGTCACCAGCGGCCCCGACATGAACGGCCAGCCCGTGCGGCTGCGTGCCGACGACGGCATCAACGTCTCGAAGGCCGGCAAACGCAAGCTCGCCTTCTATACCGAAAAGCCGCTGATGAAGATCCTCGGCCTCGCCGCCCCCGGAAGCGTAACCCCGGCGACCGCACCGGCGGGCGCGCCCGTCGAGGCGCCTGGGCCGGCCGCCGCGCCCATCGTCATCGACCGCACCGCGCCGATGCTGCTCAGCGATCCGGCACTCGACGGCGGCTCCGAACTTCTGGGCGCGGCGCCGCAGCCAAAGCCCAATCAGGATCTGCCCGGTGAAAAACTGGTGGTCGAAGGCAAGGCCCCGGAAGCCTCGCCCGGCCGCGCCGACGATTTCTCCTGGCCACCCCGGCCGCAGCCTGCGGCGGCTGTGGCCGCACCCGGCACGACGACGTCGATAAACCCTTAGAAGCTCCCTGAGCCCGTTTCGAAATTCGCTCCCGCGAGCACCGGAAGCGCAGAAAACGCCTCCAGATGGCTGCGGGAGTAGAATTTCCAACGGGCTCAGCTGGGCAGTACGGTGGACCCCATCAAGGCCTCGTCGATCGAGCGCGCCGCCTGGCGACCCTCGCGGATCGCCCAGACGACCAGCGACTGGCCGCGACGCACGTCGCCCGCCGCATAGAGCCTGTCGACGCTGGTCCTATAGTCGCGATCATTGGCTTCGACGTTCCTGGAACGGCGGCTGTCGGTGACGATCTTCATCTGGCCGTCCAATTCCGACACCAGGCCGGCGATGGTCGGGCCGGCAAAGCCAATGGCGATGAAGGCGAGATCTGCTCGGATGACGAATTCCGTGCCGGCGATCGGCTTGCGCTTCTCGTCGACCTCGCAGCACTTGACGCCGGTCAGTTGACCCTCCTCGCCGATGAACTCGAGCGTCGCCACCTGGAATTCGCGCTCCGCCCCTTCGGCCTGCGAGGACGAGGTGCGCATCTTGGTCGCCCAGTAGGGCCATACCGACAGCTTGTCTTCCTTCTCGGGCGGCTGCGGGCGGATGTCGAGCTGGGTGACGCGCACGGCGCCTTGGCGGAAGGCGGTGCCGACGCAGTCGGACGCGGTATCGCCGCCGCCGACGACGACGACATGTTGGCCGCCGGCGATGATCGGATGTGACGGCCAGGCCACGGACTGGATCGGCTCGCCGCCGACCCGCCTGTTCTGCTGCACCAGATAGGGCATCGCATCATGCACGCCGCCGAGATCGTCTCCCGGGATGCCGGCCGCGCGCGGCGTTTCGGAACCGCCGCAATAGAGCACGGCGTCATGTTCGGCGAGCAGCTCGGCAACCGGCTTGTCGACACCGACATTGACGCCGCAATGGAAGGTCACGCCCTCGCCCTGCATCTGCTCGATGCGCCGGTCGATATAGTGCTTCTCGATTTTGAAGTCGGGAATGCCGTAGCGCATCAGCCCGCCCGGCCGGCTTTCGCGCTCATAGACATGAACGTCGTGGCCGGCGCGGCCAAGCTGCTGGGCAGCCGCCATGCCGGCCGGACCGGAGCCGACAACGGCGACGCGCTTTCCCGTCTTCTTCTCCGGCGGATAGGGCCTGATATGGCCGGTCTCATAGGCCTTATCGGCGATCGCCTGCTCGACCGTCTTGATGGCGACGGGGATGTCCTCGAGGTTCAGCGTGCAGGCTTCCTCGCAGGGCGCGGGACAGATGCGGCCGGTGAACTCCGGGAAGTTGTTGGTCGAATGCAGGTTGCGGATCGCGTTGTCCCAATCGCCATTGTAGACGAGGTCGTTCCAGTCCGGGATCTGGTTGTGGATCGGGCAGCCTGTCGGTCCGTGGCAGAACGGAATGCCGCAATCCATACAGCGCGCGGCCTGTTTCTCGACCTCCTTGTCCGACATCGGCAGCGTGAATTCGCGGAAATGCCGGATGCGGTCAGAGGCCGGCTGGTACTTGTGCACCTGCCGGTCGATTTCGAGAAAGCCTGTTACCTTGCCCATAGTCCAGTTCCTGCTGTCCAGATGGTGCGGTTTTCGCCGCACCCGTTAACCTCTTGAGGCAGCCATGGCAACCTTGCCTTCGAGGTCAAACTGTCGATGAAAGTGGGCCGGGAAACCTGGGCCTCCCGGCAACTGCAAAGTCTATTCCGCCGCAACGCCCATGCGCATGCGTTCCATCTCGATCAGTGCGCGGCGGTATTCGACCGGCATGATCTTGCGGAATTTCGGCCGGAAGGTCGTCCAGTCGTCGAGGATTTCGCGGCCGCGCACCGAACCGGTGTAGTGCACATGGTTCGAGATCAGCTGGTAGAGCCGCTCCTCGTCATGGCTGGTCATGTCGCCGGAGACGTCGACACGACCCTTGTGGTCGAGATCGCCGCCATGGTGCAGCAGCCTTTCCATCAGGTCGTCTTCTTCCGGAACCGGTTCCAGCTCGACCATCGCCATGTTGCAGCGCTCGGCGAAATCGCCCGCCTCGTCCAGCACATAGGCGACGCCGCCCGACATGCCGGCAGCGAAGTTGCGGCCGGTCTTGCCGATGACGACGACAATGCCGCCGGTCATGTACTCGCAGCCATGGTCGCCGACGCCTTCGACGACGGCGGCCACGCCCGAATTGCGCACGGCGAAACGCTCGCCGGCGACGCCGGCGAAATAGGCCTCGCCCTCGGTCGCGCCATAGAGCACTGTGTTGCCGACGATGATGGACTCCGCCGCGACGATCTTGGCCTCTTCCGGAGGCCGGATGACGATACGGCCGCCCGACAGGCCCTTGCCGACATAGTCGTTGCCGGCGCCGACGAGATCGAACGAGATGCCGCGCGCCAGGAAGGCGCCGAAGGACTGGCCGGCGGTGCCGGTCAGCTTCACCGAGATCGTGTCCTCACGCAGGCCCTTGTGCTTGAAGCGCTTGGCCACTTCGCCCGACAGCATGGCGCCCGTCGAACGATCGACATTGCGGATGTCGACCTCGATCTTGACCGGCTGCTTGCTTTCGAGCGCGGGCTTCGCCAGTTCGATCAGCTTGCGGTCGAGCACATCGTCGATCGGGTGCTTCTGCCGCTCGGTCCAATGCACCGCTTCATGCGGCGCGTCCGGCTTGAAGAACATCTTCGAGAAATCGAGCCCGCGCGCTTTCCAGTGGACGATCAGGTCGCGCTTTTCCAGCAGGTCGGCGTCGCCGATGATCTGGTCGATATGGGTGTAGCCCATCTCGGCGAGCAGCGCCCTCACCTCTTCCGCCACATAGAAGAAGAAGTTGATGACATGCTCGGGCGTGCCCTTGAAGCGCTTGCGCAGCACCGGATCCTGCGTCGCCACGCCGACCGGACAGGTGTTGAGATGGCACTTGCGCATCATGATGCAGCCGGCCGCGATCAGCGGCGCGGTCGAGAAGCCGAACTCGTCGGCACCGAGCAGCGCGCCGACGATGACGTCGCGGCCGGTGCGCAAGCCGCCATCGACCTGCAGCGCCACGCGTGAGCGCAAGCCGTTCAGCACCAGCGTCTGGTGCGTCTCGGCAAGGCCCATTTCCCACGGGCTGCCGGCATGCTTGAGCGAAGTCAGCGGCGAGGCACCGGTGCCGCCATCATAGCCCGAGATGGTAATGTGGTCGGCGCGCGCCTTGGCCACGCCCGCCGCAACCGTGCCGACGCCGACTTCCGAGACCAGCTTGACCGACACGTCGGCCGCCGGATTGACGTTCTTCAGATCGTAAATCAGCTGCGCCAGGTCCTCGATCGAATAGATGTCGTGATGCGGCGGCGGCGAGATCAGGCCGACGCCCGGCGTCGAGTGCCGGACCTTGGCGATGGTCGCGTCGACCTTGTGGCCGGGCAGCTGGCCGCCCTCGCCGGGCTTGGCGCCCTGCGCCACCTTGATCTGCATCATGTCGGAATTGACGAGATATTCGGCCGTCACGCCGAAACGGCCCGAGGCGATCTGCTTGATCGCCGAGCGTTCCGGATTCTTGCCGCCGCCGGGCAGCGGCAGATAGCGGTCCGCCTCTTCGCCGCCCTCGCCGGTGTTGGACTTGCCGCCAATGGCGTTCATGGCGCGCGCCAGCGTGGTGTGCGCTTCGCGCGAGATCGAGCCGAAGGACATCGCCCCGGTCGAGAACCGCTTGACGATGTCGGCCGCCGACATGACGTCGTCGAGCGCGACCTTCTTGCGGCCGGTTTCTTCGGCCAGCTTGATCCTGAACAGGCCACGAATGGTCTGGGCTCGGGCCGTCTCGCTGTCGATCTGGGCGGAATAGTCCTTAAACGTCTCCCACGAGCCCTGGCGCACGGCGTGCTGAAGGGTAGCGACCGCGTCGGGCGACCACATATGCGCCTCGCCGCGCATGCGGAACATGTATTCGCCGCCGACTTCCAGGCTGTTGCGCAGCACCGGATCGTTGCCGAAGCCGTCATTGTGGCGGCTGAGCGTCTCGGTCGCGATCTCGTCCAGCCCGACGCCTTCGATCAGCGTCGCGGTACCGGTGAAATACTGCTGCACGAAATCGGTCTTCAGCCCGATGGCGTCGAAAATCTGCGCGCCGCAATAGGACTGGTAGGTGGAGATGCCCATCTTGGACATCACCTTCAGGATGCCCTTGCCGATCGACTTGATGTAGCGCGTGACGACTTCGTAGGCGTCGACCTCTTTCGGCAGTTCGCCGCGCTTGTGCATGTCGAGCAGCGTGTCGAAGGCGAGGTAAGGGTTGATCGCCTCGGCGCCATAGCCGGCAAGGCAGCAGAAATGATGCACTTCGCGCGGCTCGCCGGATTCGACGACGAGGCCGACCGAGGTGCGCAGCCCCTTGCGGATCAGGTGGTGGTGCACCGCGGCCGTCGCCAGCAGCGCCGGGATGGCGATGCGGTCCGGCCCGACCTGGCGGTCGGACAGGATGATGATGTTGTAGCCGCCGGCGACCGCCGCCTCCGCCCGCTCGCACAGGCGGTCGATGGCGCCCTGCATGCCTGCGGCTCCTTCATTCGAGCCATAGGTGATGTCGATCGTCTTGGTGTCGAAGCGGTCCTCTGTATGGCCGATGGAACGGATCTTCTCCAGATCGCCATTGGTCAGGATCGGCTGGCGCACCTCAAGCCGCTTGCGGCGCGAATTGCCGACCAGGTCGAAGATGTTCGGCCGCGGCCCGATGAAGGACACCAGGCTCATCACCAGTTCCTCGCGGATCGGGTCGATCGGCGGGTTGGTGACCTGGGCGAAGTTCTGCTTGAAATAGGTGTAGAGCAGCTTCGACTTGTCCGACATCGCCGAGATCGGCGTATCGGTGCCCATCGAACCAACGGCTTCCTGGCCCGTCGTCGCCATCGGCGACATCAACAGCTTGGTGTCTTCCTGGGAGTAGCCGAACGCCTGCTGGCGATCGAGCAGGCTGACATCCTTGCGCAGCGCGCGCGGTTCGACCGGCTTCAGGTCTTCGAGGATCAGCTGCGTGTTGGCGAGCCAGGTCTTGTAGGGATGCTTGGTCGCGATCTCCGACTTGAGCTCCTCGTCGGAGACGATGCGCCCCTTCTCCAGGTCGATCAGAAGCATGCGGCCGGGCTGCAGCCGCCACTTCTTGACGATCTTATCTTCCGGCACCGGGAGTACGCCGGCTTCCGAAGCCATGATGACGCGGTCATCGTCGGTGACGATGTAGCGCGCCGGGCGCAATCCGTTGCGGTCGAGCGTTGCGCCGATCTGGCGGCCATCGGTGAAGACCACCGCCGCCGGTCCGTCCCACGGCTCCATCAGCGCGGCGTGGTATTCGTAGAACGCCTTGCGATCGGCATCCATGAGCTTGTTGCCGGCCCAGGCTTCCGGGATCAGCATCATCATGGCATGGCTGAGGCTGTACCCACCCTGGAACAGGAATTCGAGCGCATTGTCGAAGCAGGCGGTATCGGACTGGCCTTCATAGGAAATCGGCCACAACTTCGAGATGTTGTTGCCAAACAGTTCGGAATCGACCGACGCCTGGCGCGCCGCCATCCAGTTGTTGTTGCCGCGCACAGTGTTGATCTCGCCATTGTGGGCGACCATGCGGTAGGGATGCGCCAACTTCCACGACGGGAACGTGTTGGTCGAGAAGCGCTGGTGGACGAGGATCAGCGCGGTTTCGAAGCGCGGATCAGTCAGGTCCTTGTAATAGGCGCCGACCTGATAGGCGAGGAACATGCCCTTGTAGACGATGGTGCGTGCCGACAGCGACACGCAGTAGGAGCCGATGTCCTTGTTGTCGTTCTCGGCGTAGATGCGGCCCGATATGACCTTGCGCAGCAGATAGAGTCTGGCCTCGTACTCCTCGTCATCGGGGATGTCAGCGGTGCGGCCGATGAAGACCTGCCGATGAAACGGTTCGGACGCGACGATGTCCGGCGCCTTCGACAGCGACGAATTGTCGACGGGCACGTCGCGGAAACCGATGAGCGGAAGCCCCTCGGACTGCGCCGATTCGGCGATGATGTCCTCGATATGGGCGCGAAGTGCCGCGTCCTGCGGCATGAACCAGTGTCCGACGCCGTACTGACCTACCGGCGGCAGTTCGATGCCCTGGGCCGCCATCTCCTCGCGGAAGAAACGGTCGGGAAGTTGCACCAGCACACCGGCGCCATCGCCGACCAACGGATCGGCGCCGACAGCGCCGCGATGCGTCAGGTTTTCGAGCACGGCAAGGCCGTCCTCGACGATCTGATGCGACTTCACGCCCTTCATGTTGACGATGAAGCCGACGCCGCAGGCATCATGCTCGTTGCGCGGGTCGTAGAGGCCTTGGGCGCCGATGTTGGTTCGGCTAGTATTGGTTCGGGACGCGGTTTTGACGGTTGCCGCTTTCGTCTGCGCGGCCTGGCCGTTCGTCGCAGAGTGCGTCATGTCCGTCATCTCTTGGTCCTCCATTCCCAGCCCTTCGGGCGCTGGTCTGCCCCGGCAAGCGCCTGGCTCACCCTGATCCTTGCGGCACGTCTTGCGAAATCCTTGCCGAACCAGGCGGCTTTCCGCATGGTTCGTATTCGTACAGGCCAGCGTCTGGCTGTCCAACCTGTCGCCCGCAGCAACAGCCGGAGAGGCCCAAATGATACGCCAATCCAGCTCGTTTTGTGCGACAAAATAAGACAGCACTACTGTCCTAAATTTTTATGACAGAAATCCTGGACGCACACAAGACCGATTCACAAAAAACTTGAGCCGCCAGCGACATAAAATTACGTGAAGTTGAGGAAAAACGTAAGCTTCGATCACAGCCGCTTTTCGGATCCGGCTGGCTTTACCGCTTTTCCGACACGTGGCCCTTGCGCGTGAAACCCCAAAGCAGCCAAGGTCGCGCCGTTTTCAACCGAAGCAGGATTCCTGATGTTTTTTGCATCCGACAACTGGGCGGGCGTCCATCCCGACATCTCTGCCAATTTATCCCGGCATGCCGCGGGCATCGCCACGGCTTATGGCGACGGCGAGCTCGACCGCGCCGTCTACCGGCGCTTCAGCGAGATTTTCGAACGGGATGTCGCGGTGTTCTTCGTCGCGACCGGCACGGCGGCCAACGCGCTGTCCATGGCGGCGTGCAATCGCATCGGCGGCGTCGCCTTCTGCCATTCCGAAGCGCACATGAATGTCGATGAATTCGGCGCCGCGGGCTTCTACACCGGTGGAGCGCGCATGTCGCCGGTTCCGGGGCCACTGGGGCGCATCAATCCGCAGGCCCTCGACCGGGCCATCACGCGCTACTCGCAAGACCTCGCCCCCGCCGGCCAGCCGATGGCGGTGACGATCACCCAGGCGACCGAGGTCGGCACCGTCTACACCGTCGACGATGTCAAGGCGATCGCCGAAGTCAGCCGCCGTCACGGCCTGCCTCTGCACATGGACGGAGCGCGGTTCGCCAACGCGATTGCGGCGACGGACATCAGTCCCGCAGAAATGACCTGGAAGAGCGGCGTCGATATCATCTCCTTCGGAGGCACCAAGAACGGCTGCTGGATGGCCGATGCTGTGGTGGTCCTGAACCCCGACGTGGCACGTGACCTGCGCCTGCTTCGCCAGCGGGCCGGGCAGACCTTTTCCAAGGCGCGCTTCATCTCGGCTCAGTTCGAAGCCTATTTCACCGACGATCTCTGGCTGAGGATGGCGCACCACGCCAATGCCATGGCCGCGCGGCTGGCCGCGACGATCGAGGATGCACCGGCAGGCCGGCTGGCCTGGCTGCCGCAGGCCAATGAAGTGTTCGCGATCCTCGACCGCGCCAAAGCCGAAAAGCTGCAGGCGGCCGGGGCAAAATTCTACGAATGGGGTTTGCCGCAGGGCTTCGACAGCCACCTCGGCGACAATGAAGTGATCTACCGTTTCGTCGCCAGCTTCGCGACCACGACCGAAGAGATCGACCACCTTGGCCACCTGATCGCTTGAGCTTTTCCTATGACCATGTCACCGCTCGGCTCGACTATGCGGCTGATCCGCCCCGCTCCAAACGTGCTCGGCTTTTATGACGGCCGGATAGAGGGCGTTCGCGGCTGGTCGGATCAGCCCAATTGGCTCGATGACGGCGCCTATGCCCTTGGCATTTGCACCTATGCAATTGTCGATGGCTCGGAAGCGCTTGTCTATGACACGCATATTTCGCTTCAGCACGCCCGGATCATCCGGCAAACGCTAGAGGGTATGGGCGTCACCTCGATGCGGGTGGTCCTCAGTCATTGGCATGATGATCATGTCGCCGGCAACGAGGTGTTCCGGGATTGCGAAATCATCGCCAACAACCTCACAGCCTCTGCTCTCGCAGAGAACCGGACCAAACTGGAAAATGAGAACCCGCCGATCAGACCCCTTATCCTTCCGAATCGGACATTCGACGGCAATCTCGACCTCATGGTCGGGTCGATAGCGGTCGACCTTCGGCACGTCGAAATCCACAGTCACGACGGTACCGTGTTGGTCATGCCCAGCGCCGGTCTGCTCTTTGCCGGCGATACGCTTGAAGATCCGATCACTTATGTCGGCGAACCGGAACAGCTGACTAAACATCTGGACGATCTCGAACGCATGGCCGGCTGGACCTTTGACCGCATCCTACCCAATCACGGTTCGTTGCAGATGATCCAATCCGGTGGGTACGGTCGCGAGTTCATTGCCGCTACCCGATCCTATGTCGAAAAGCTGCTTCGCTGCCGACACGAGCCCGATCTGGTGAGGCAAGATTTGAGAGCCTTCGCTGCCGAAGTGTTCGCCTCCGGTGCCGTCGGTTATTTCGCGCCATACGAGGCCGTTCACCGACAAAACGTTGACGCCGTGGTGGCTTCGGGGACTGCCAGCTGAACATAAGAAAGGCGGCGCCTTTCAGCGCCGCCTTTGCCTTGGGAGGCTATCAGTTTAGTTGGCGGTCTTGGCCTCGATCTGCTTGGCCTTGGCCGGAGCCGAGGTGATCGCGATCTTGCGCGGCTTCAACTCCTCGGGAATGTTGCGCTTGAGGTCGACGAACAGCAGGCCGTTCTTCAGCGCGGCGCCGACGACTTCAACATGGTCGGCAAGCTGGAAGCGGCGTTCGAAAGCCCTAGAGGCAATGCCGCGATAGAGCAGTTCGGAACCTTCGCCGGTGCCCTCGTCCTTGCGCTCACCTTTTACCGTCAGCACGTTGCGATGGGCTTCGATCGAGATTTCCTCGTCCGAGAAGCCGGCAACGGCCATCGAGATCCGGTAGGAATCCTCGCCGGTGCGCTCGATGTTGTAGGGCGGATAAGTCTGCGCGCCATCGGGCTGCGCAAGCGAATCGAGCATGGTGAAGAGACGGTCGAAGCCGACGGTCGAGCGATAGAGCGGGGAAAAGTCAACGTGACGCATGAGGTGTTCTCCTGTTGAGCAACATGGTTTGCGTATGGCCGGTGCGAAACCCTTGAGCGGCGTTTCGGCTGGACCAGCGGCCCCGATATTGGCGACCGCATCCGACATTTGGGGAGCGCTCGAATGCATTTCAAGATTTCTCCTGTCGGCAAAAACCCGTGCGGCTGGTCGTTGATGAACGGCAGATGAACCGGCGCTTCGGCGCGCGTTCAGACAGCCGGCGCTAGAGTGGGCCCAAGATCAAGGACTGGCGGGCGCCGACTGAATAACAGGCGCCGCAACGAGGCCGACCGGGGTGTAACGTCCCTTCCTCCCGGATCGACAGAGGCCGGAAGCACGCTTTCAAGCGGCTTCCGGCCTTCCCCTTTGTGGGTCTCGCGTCACCGGGAATTCCTTTGCTTTTGGCGCATGGGCGTCTATCACCTTTAGCGGAGCCAGCCTGCACGGGCGGGCACGCGAGACGCCGAGCACGAAGCGCCGAATGACGGATATTGTCCAAGACATCCCCCTTTTTCACGAAATCGAGGGCAATCCACGACCGGAAAACGCCAGTGGCGGCTTCTTCACCACCCGCGACCGCAAGAAGATCCGCTACGGCCTGTTCGGCGCGGTCACTCGCCCGTTGAAAGGCACCGTGGTCGTGCTCACCGGCCGCAACGAGTGCATCGAAAAATATTTTGAAACCATCCGCAATCTTGCCGACCGTGGCTTTGGCGTCGCCACCCTCGACTGGCGCGGCCAGGGCGATTCTTCCCGTCTGATCCGCGATCGCCAGCGCGGCTATGTCCGTAGCTTCCGCGACTACACAGCCGACCTGGAGCAGTTCTTCGAGGAGATCGTGCTGCCCGACTGCCGCGGCCCCTACTACATCCTCGCCCATTCAGCCGGTGCGGTGATCACGCTGCTTGCCACGCCGTCTATGGTCAACCGCGTGCGGCGCATGGTGCTGATCGCGCCATTCCTGACCGTGCCCGACCTGCCGGTCTCGATATCGACGGTTCGGCGCGTCTGTTCGTTCTTCTGCGCGCTCGGCCTTGGCAGGCTCTATGCCGCCTGGGGTCCACGGCCGAAGATGCCGGCCCCTTTCGAGACCAACAAGCTGACGTCCGACCCGGTGCGCTACCGGCGCAACACGCGGATCTACGAAGAGTACCCGCAGCTGGCGCTCGGCGGCCCGACCATCCGCTGGCTGCAGGCCGCCGCCAAAGCATCCGAAGCTGTCAGCGACCCCGACTTCATGGCTCGCATTCAGGTCCCCATGCTGATAATCGCCGCCGGCGCCGACCAGGTCGTCTCGACCAAGGCGGTGGAAGCCTATGCCAGGCGTCTGCGGCTCGGTTCGCTGCTGATGATCGACGGCTCCCGCCACGAAATCCTGCAGGAGGCCGACATGTACCGCGAGCAACTCCTCGCCGCCTTCGATGCCTTCATTCCCGGCAGCGACGACCCTACGGCCTGACAGACGCCGATCCCCGGCTCACGCCTGGCGGGCGAACTCCATGACCCAGTTGGTCTCCCAGCTCGTGCCGCCATCAAGCGAAAAGGCCTGTTCCCAGCGCGCCGAATTCTCCATCATCCGTGACCAGAGGAAACGAACCTGGGTCGGCCGTCCGTCGAAGACGTCGTCACACAGGAACGTGCCGACACCGTCGATGAACGCGCCGCGCACCGGCACATCGATGGTTAGCGGGTTGCGGCCGTCGATCCACCAGATCGACCATTGCCGTGTCGCCGGATCGAAGGTCCGCACCGCTGCGGCGCGATAGGCGCCGCCCGGCAGCTCGATCACATTGTCGTCGACATTGCCGAGACCGCCGAGGAGCGGGCGCACCTCGCATGTGCCGCCGAATTCGTCCCAGTTGGTGTCACTCGCAAGGCGCTTTTGCAGCCTTCGATGGCTGACATTCCAGCAGCCGAAGAAGAAGTCGAAATCGCTGCGGCCGTCCGCTGGAGTGTCATTGGCGTGGCTGGCTGTTGATTGCATCGGCATGTCTGGTCCTCCTCTGGAAAGGCCCTTCCATAGTCGGTGCCAACTGACACCCTGTTGTCAGTAGGGATGGGCCGGCGCTGCCCGCGGGATGCAAAGTGCTAAAGATTCTGACAGCCCGCGCCGTCCCGGAGTGCTCATCTGCCCGCGTCGAACTGAACGCCAAGGAGATGAGATCATGACCGAGAAAACCTGCGCCGCCTGCGATTGCCAGCTGGACGCCAACCCGATCCGCGTCAAGGTCGGCGGCAGGACCGTCGAAGTCTGCTGCGAGGAATGCGCACAAGCGCTGAACGAAGCCGGCGCCTCGGCAGCCGGCACCAGGGAGGACTGAGCGATGCGCCCTGATCATACGGCGACGCAATGCCTGGCCGGCACGGTGCCGACGCAGGCGCCGACAATCCGCACCGTGACCATTCGCCAGACTTTGTACGCACAATTCGTTGCGACGGCTGGCTGGATCAGCTGTCAGATGGAGAGGCGCCGAAGCCGCCGCGCTTTGCTCGAGATGACCGACGACCAACTCAAGGACATCGGTCTGTCGCGCGGCGAAGCCTACTCAGAATTCACGCGCCGGCTGTGGGATTGATGCATATCGCCGAAAAGTGGTCCCCGTTTTGGGGCGACGACATGCGTGAAACAAAAACTCAAAGCGCGTCGCGTGAATCCATTTTGACGCGACGCGCTTTGAGAAGCAGCCTGCCTGGAAGTCTCCTGACAGGAATGGGTAGGCCGATTGCGTAGAGTGCCGATGCAGGACCCATGGCCCGGCGCAGGAAAACAACGCAATGGCCATATCGCAATTCACGGTCCAGCCGCTTCTCGACACCGGCACTGTCAGGGTGCGCGACGTCGTCTGCAGCGGCGAATGCCGGCACAGGAGCGAGGAAGAGTGCACGTCGGCGACGCATCTGGTGTTTCCCTATCGCGGCGTCTTCGTGCGCCATGTCGGCCGCAATGACGCCGTCGCCGAAGCCAATCAGCTGCTGTTCTTCAACGAGGCGGAAGCCTATCGGATCAGCCACCCCGTCGACGGTGGCGACGCCTGCCTCGATCTCGTCGTCGAGGAGGCACAGCTGCTGGAGCTGGTGCCGAAGGAGCAATTGCGCACCGGCGCCACCTCGGCGTTTCGCCGCCAACGCCGGCGTATCGACCCGCGGGCGCAGGCTTTGGTGGCTTTGCTACGCCACAGCTTGAGCCGCAACGTAGCCGAAACGCTCGAGGCCGAAACCCTGGCGCTGACGCTGGTGCGGCGCTCTCTCGGCGAGGAGACCTCGCATGTCGCCGGCGCCAGCCCGGGCCGACAGAAATTGGTCGACCGCGCCAAGCTCGTTTTGTCCTCGGATCTGTCGCGACGCTGGACGCTGGCCGAAATTGCCGCCGAGGTCAGGGTCTCGCCGGTCTACCTGACGCAGGTGTTCCAACTGGTCGAGGCCATGCCGCTCTACCGTTATCATTTGCGCCTGCGGCTGGCGCGCGCTCGACCTGCTTGGCCGCTACGACAATCTGACGACGCTGGGCATGGACCTCGGCTTCTCCAGCCACAGCCATTTCAGCTCCGCATTCAGGCAGGTTTACGGCCGCACCCCGGCGGAGTTCCAGCGCTCGATCAAGCCGCGCTGAAGCAATTCCAGGAAGTCAGCCTCGGAGCGCAGCCATCGCGGCCGCATGCAGCTCCGGCGTCGCCGCTGCGACGACATCGCCGCCCTTCTCCGCCGGCCCACCGTCGAATGTGGTGACCACGCCGCCGGCCTTTTCGATGATCGGGATCAGCGCCACGATGTCGTACGGCTTCAATCCGGGATCGGCGACGATATCGACGCTTCCCGATGCGATCATGGCGAAGGCATAGCAATCGGTGCCGTAGCGGGCGAGCTGCACCTGCTTTTCGAACTGGTCGTAGCGCTCGCGCGCCTCGCCCTTGAACAGTGCCGGCGTGGTGGTGAACAGCGTCGCGTCGGCGAGCTTCGTCGTCTTGCGTGTTGTCAGCTTGCGCGGGCCACCCGGCCCCTCATAGTGGGAGCCCGAGGCGTTGGCGTAGTAGAGCTCGCCGGTGAAAGGTTGCGACATCATGCCGGCAACCGCATCGCCGTCGACCGTGAGTCCGACCAGCGTCCCCCACACCGGCAGGCCGGAGATGAAGGCGCGCGTGCCGTCGATGGGGTCGATCACCCAGACATGCTTGCTCGAAATGTTTTCGCTGCCGTGCTCCTCGCCAAGGATGCCATGGTCGGGATACTCAGCCGATATCAGCGCCCGGATGGCGCGCTCGGCCTCGCGATCGGCTTCCGTGACCGGGTCGAAACTGCCTTTTTCCTTGTTGGCGACGGCGCCCTGGCTGCGGAAGCGCGGCAAGGTTTCCGCTGCCGCCGCCCGCGCGATGCGGCGCATGAAATCGATGCTGATGTCCAACTGATTCTCCCGCATTGCAGCATGCCCGAGCCGTGCTCTGCCGCCAATTTCCTGCCTTAACAAGGGTGTTCGACGATTTTTCCGCGACGGCACCTGTTGCCCGGATGTCACACAAGCGTCACCGAAAAGCAATTTCCACATCAGAGTGAATTAAAAAAGCCTGAAGGTCGCTTGACATTTGTGCAGCGCACAATACCCTCAGCCTCGGACAGGTTTTCCTGTCCATGCCCTCCTTGGGCGTTTCCTCCCTAGACTTCGACCGTATCGTGCAAACGATGCGGTCTTTTTTTACGCCGGAGCACCCCGGACCAAGGTTTCACTCCGCCGCCAGCGGCAGGTCGATGAAATGATGGTCCGGCATTGCCATCAGATCCGCCGAAAATCGCGACAGATCGTCGGCCAGCGCGTCGAAGCCGGCGGCCTTCTCGAATGTCCGCTCGTTCATGTAGAGCCCGCGATTGACCTCGATCTGGAGGGCGTGGAGATGGCGCGCAGGGCGGCCATAGTGCTCGGTGATGAAGCCGCCGGCATAGGGCTTGTTGTGGGCGACGGTGTAGCCCATGGCGGTGAGCAGGCCGATCGCGGTCTCGGTCAGGGCCGCGGTGGCCGAGATGCCGAAACGGTCACCGATGATGAAGTCGGGCCGCAAGCCGTTGTCGCCGACGCGGATGCTCGCCGGCATCGAATGACAGTCGATCAGCACCGCAAAGCGGAAACGCGCATGGGTTCTGGTCAAAAGCCGTTTCAGCGTCTCATGATAGGGCTTGTAGACGGCCTCGATGCGGGCGACCGCTTCGGACAGCGGCAAGCGGCCGGAATAGATATCGAGCCCCTCGCCGACCAGCTTGGGCACCGTGCCAAGCCCGCCGGCCACCCGCGCCGAGCGGATGTTGCAGAACGACGGCACCGGCTCGGCGAACATGCGCGGATCGAGCTCCCATGGCTCGCGGTTGACGTCGAGATAGGCGCGCGGGAAATTCGCCGCCAGCATCGGCGCCCCCAGCGCCACGGCGCCGCCGAACAGTTCGTCGACATAGCAGTCTTCCGACCGGCGGATGGCGTTGCGGTCCAGCCTTGCCATGGCAAGGAAACGCTCCGGATAGTAGCGGCCGCTATGTGGTGAGTTGAAAAGGAAGGGGACGCGCTGCTCGGCGCCCGAACGGATTTCGAAGGGTGGAAAGACCGAAAAATCCTCGGCTGCCGTCTTCAATTTGTGCGAACCCGCAAACACCAGTGCATCATGATGTGAAGGTGCCACCTTGCTGGCCGCGTGTCCAGCATTTCAGCGGCAGGACAGGCCGGGCAAATATGGTCCATCCCGGTTCTCGTTCACTTGATGTTTACCCTCACCTCCTCATATACAGGATGGTTAACGGGCTTGCCCAACGGCAATCTCGAGCGGGTGATTCGGACGGGATATCATGGCACGCATTCTTTTGGCGGAAGACGACGACGATATGCGTCGATTCCTCGTCAAGGCGCTGGAGCGCGCCGGCTACCAGGTCAGCGATTTCGACAATGGCGCCAGCGCCTATGAGCGGCTGCGCGAGGAACCGTTCTCGCTGCTTCTGACCGACATCGTCATGCCGGAGATGGACGGCATCGAGCTGGCCCGCCGCGCCACCGAGATCGATCCCGACCTCAAGGTCATGTTCATCACCGGTTTCGCCGCCGTTGCGCTGAACCCTGATTCCAAGGCGCCGAAAGACGCCAAGGTGCTGTCGAAGCCGTTCCACCTGCGCGACCTCGTCAACGAGGTCGAAAAGATGCTGCAGGCGGCCTGAGCCGCTTTCTGAGCCAATGCATGTCGCCTAAAAGTGGCCCCGGTTTTGGGGGAACGACATGCATGAAAACAAAGACCTAAAGCGCCACGCGCTTTAGGCATCGGCGCCCTTGTCACCGCTGCGGCGAGACGACGCCTTCTTTCCTTTTTCCTGCTATTGACGCGCTGGATCAAAAATGGTGTATGCGCGGCTTCGGATGGGCGTGTAGCTCAGCGGGAGAGCACTGCATTGACATTGCAGGGGTCACAGGTTCAATCCCTGTCACGCCCACCATCCAATCCCAGACGATCAATACATTGCGCCGAGTATCCGCTGGCCAGGCATCCAAGGGCTGGCTAGCCCTGCTTTTCCTTGTAGAGGAGCAATTCAGGCCGATATTCGAAGTGCATGGTGTCGTAGTGATACCAGCGCCCACCCCAGATAAAACCTTGCCTTTCAAACAGCCTAACGATTGATAAGGGAATGCGGTTCTTGAACGGGATACGGCCCTTGCTGTCGGGCTTATTCCAGAACCAATAGTCGGAATAACCGACATTGATGTCGAATGCGGCCCCGAAGGAATGAACGCTGAGTTGATCCGTGCCGGCGATGACCCGCCAATTGAAACCGCCGCCCGGCTTGAGGCCGTAGCGGCTCATGTCGACGGGCAAATCCTGCAAGGCATTCGAGATTTTGGAGAGGCGCGCGTCGACACCGAAGAGCGACGTTATCCGAACCGAATACTTGCCCAGTTTGGGCAGCCATTTGACGATTGTTAAATGATGGCCGACCGCCGCGGCACTGGCCCCATAGAGTTTCTTGAAGAAAGCCTCGTTGCGAGTCCGCCCGGGATCGAAATCCACGTCAGGGATAAGGTCTCCGGCACTGGCTGTCGGATAAACGTAGTGGAACATGTCCTCGATATCGGGGGACTTGATCAACTCCTCGGCTGTGCGCGCCTTGCCGTCATCCCACACCATCGTGGCACCATCCGACCACGTCACCGTATTGCCCGAGATGGTAAAAAGGCCGGGGTAGGCTTCGAGCAGCGCAGCCTTGGCGTCAGCCTGATCGACACCATCACCGCCTTGCGCGGCTGACAAAGGGATGGCCGCCAGCAAAACCATGAAAACGATGGAAATCCTTAGGTTCATCGCCAGCATGGCCCCCGAAATCGCACGCCTACCATTTCGATCATAAACGAAAGGGAATGTGGATCAGGGGACGAGCCCACATTTATCCTGAGATGCCCGCGACGGCACACAAACTTCTCATCCTGGCCACCGCCAGTTCCGGATAGGCCAGCAACCCGGCCTGGTCGGCAAGGCGGAAGACATCGGCATAGTGGCAAATGCCCCGCGCCGACTGCATGCCGCCGACCATCGCGAAATGATCCTGATGGCCGTTCAGCCAGGCCATGAAGACGATGCCGGCCTTGTAGTACTCGGTCGGCGCCTCGAAGATTTTTCGCGACAGCGGCACGGTCGGCGCCATCAGCGCGTCATAGCCTGCACGGTCGCCGTCCGCCAGTTTCGCCAGTGCCACATTGGCGACAGGCGCGATCGCATCGAAGATGCCGAGCAGCGCGTGCGAGTGCTTCCTGCTGTCGCCGGCGATCAGCTCGGGATAGTTGAAGTCGTCGCCGGTGAACATGACGACGCCGTCCGGCAGCCGGTTCCTGAGCGCGACCTCCTTGCCGGCATCGAGCAGCGAGATTTTTATCCCCTCCACCTTGCCGGCGTGGCGTTCGATGATGGCGACGACGGTGTCGAGCGCGGCCTCGAACTCGCTGCTGCCCCAGTAACCCTTCAGTGCCGGATCGAACATGTCGCCCAGCCAGTGCAGGATGACCTTGCCGGAGGCCTGTCCCAGGATGCGGTCATAAACGCACGCATAGTCGTCCGGGCCCTTGGCCACCGCCGCGAGGGCGCGGCTTGCCATCATGATCGCCTTGCCGCCCAGCCCTTCGATGAAAGCGAATTGCTGCTCGTAGGCGGCGATGACATCGTCGAGCGTCCGGGCGGCGCTTGGCGCCAGGTGGTCGGTGCCGGCACCCGAGGCGAGATCCGCGCCTTCGACGGTGCGCGCTTCCGCGATCGAACGACGGATCAATTCCTGCGCATTTGTCCAATCGAACCCCATGCCGCGCTGCGAGGTATCCATCGCCTCGGCGATGCGGAAGCCGAACCGCCACAGATGATGACGGAACGCCATCGTCCTGTCCCAATCGACCACCGGCTGCGACCACGGATCGGTCATCGCCAGCGGATCGGCAACGACATGGGCCGCGGCATAGGCGATGCGCGAAAACCGCGCGCCGACCACCGGCTGCACCGGCTGGCCGACCAGAGTGTAGCGGCTGCTGCGGCCACCCTCACCAGGCAAGGAAATGTCCATCGATCTCTCCTTATCGCCGTGCCTATAAATGGAACGTTCCAATAAATCAAGAACCTTTAAGATTCAAGGCTCATTCGCGGGCAAATGCTGCGCCGCAACACGGAAAGCCATATGGAATGGGCTTGCAGGCCTCATCAGATCAATTTTTCAAATCCGGAAGGAACCTCGATTGACTCCAGATAGGGTTAGTGATTAGAACGTTCCAATAGATCGGCTTGAAAAGCGGGAGAATGCATCTGGATGGCCAGCCGGGCCAAGGCAACGATATTCGACATCGCCCGCGAAGCAGGCGTGTCCAAATCGACGGTGTCGCTCGTGCTCCAGGGCAGCGGGCTGATCCGGCCTGAGACCGCGGTCAAGGTTCGTAAGGCGATCGAGGATGTCGGTTACGTCTACAACCGTGGCGCCGCCAATCTGCGCAAGGCTCACTCCAACGTCATCGGCATGGTCATCAACGATCTCACCAATCCCTTCTTCGCCGAACTGGCGGTAGGCATGGAGCGCGTCTTCCAGTCGGCCGGCATCGTGCCTTTCATAGCCAACACGGCGGAAAATCCGGTGCGCCAGGAAGAGGTGCTCAAATCGCTGATGGAGCAAGGCGTCGCCGGCCTCATCGTGTCGCCGGCGCGCGGCACCACGCCAGGCGCATTCCGCCGCCTGGAGATGGCGGGCGTTCCGGTCGTCTTCGCCATGCGCCGGCTGCCCGAAAGCCGCATTCCGGTGATCACGCCCGACAATCATCGCGGCGCCTACCTGGCTGCCGCCCATCTCATCGGAAAGGGGCATCGCCGGCTGGCCTTCTTCGGCGGCTCGGCAGACCTCGTGGTCTATCAAGAGCGGCTGGGCGGCTTTCGTGAAGCCTGCGAGACGCTTGGCATCGCCGCCCGCGACATGACCGTGATCGAAGGCGAGACCAGCCGCAGGGGCGGCATCGCCTGTCTGGATACCGCTCTCGCGACATCCGAGCCGCCGACCGCGGCACTCTGCTTCAACGATGCGGTCGCTTTTGGCGTCATGCTGGCGCTGCGCAAGCGTGGGCTTGAGCCCGGACCGGATTTCGCCGTCGTCGGCTTCGACGACGTGGTCGAGGCCGAGCACTACATGCCGGCCTTGACCAGCGTCTCGGTGGACACGGCCGGCCTCGGCGAACGTGCCGCCCATGTCATGCTTAAGATGATCCAGTCGCGCACGACGCGGGCCGAAGATCATATCGGTGCGGTCAATCTGGTGGTCAGGGAAAGCTGCGGCCCGGATCGCCGCACCCGAAACAGGCCCGCAGGAATGGGGGATGCGGCATGAGCGTCAGATGGGGCTTGATCGGCGCCAGCACGATCGCCGGACAGTTCATGATCAACGCCATCCGTTCGCAGGGTGATGGCGAGATCGCAGCGGTGATGAGTTCCAGCCCCGAGCGCGCCACAGCCTATGCCGCGGAAAACAACATCCCGCTGGCTGTTTCGACGCTTGACGCTCTGCTTGGCGCCGACATCGACGCGGTTTATATCTCGACCACCAACGAACTGCATCTCGAGCAGGCTTTGGCCGCAGCCAAGGCAGCAAAGCATGTGCTGTGCGAAAAGCCGCTGGCGCTGACCAGCGACGGCGCGCGCACAATGGTCGCTGCTGCGAAGGCAGCCGGCATCGTGCTCGGCACCAATCACCATCTGCGCAATGCCGGCGCACACCGCGCCATGCGCGAAGCCATCGCCGCCGGCCGCATCGGCAAGCCGATCGCCGCGCGCGTCTTCCATGCCGTCTACCTGCCCAAAAACCTGCAGGGCTGGCGCATCACGAAGCCTGAAGCAGGCGGCGGCGTGGTACTCGACATAACCGTGCACGATGCCGACACGCTGCGCTTCGTGCTCGGCGACGATCCCATCGAAGTCTCGGCCTTCACGCAGTCGGCCGGCATGGCCGGTAGTGGGCTGGAAGACGGCGCCATGTGCATCTGGCGCTTCAAGTCGGGCGTCATCGCCCAGTCGCATGAAGGCTTCACCACGAAATTCGCCGACACCGGTTTCGAGGTGCATGGCTCCGAGGGCTCGCTGATCGCCAGGAATGTGATGACGCAGAAACCGCTCGGCTCGGTGTTGCTGCGCACGGCCAACGGCGAGGAGGAGCTGAGCTTCGACCGCGAGGACCTCTATTCCCGGTCACTGCGTCAGTTCCACGCCGCGATCCGTGGCGAAGGCCAACCTTCCGCCACCGGCGAGGACGGCATCTGGTCGCTCACTGCTGCCGAAGCGGCCCTTCAATCGGCCAGCTCCGGCAAGGCCGTCAAGATCGACCCGAAACTCGGGAGCAAGAATTGAGCAAGGTCGTTTCCGCCGCTGAAGCCGCAGGCCTGATCAAGGACGGCATGGTGGTGTCCGTCTCGTCGTCGAGCGGTCTCGGCTGCCCGGACGCGGTGCTGGCCGCGATCGGCGAACGCTTCGACGGCGAAGGCCATCCGAAAGACATCACCACGCTGCACCCGATCGCCGCCGGCGACATGTATGGCATCAAGGGCATCGACCATCTGGCCAAGCCTGGCCTGTTGAAGCGCACATTGTGTGGCTCCTATCCGTCGGGCCCCTCTTCGTCCGAACCGCCGCAGATCTGGAAGATGATCGGCGACAATTCGGTCGCTGCCTACAATGTGCCGTCCGGCATCCTGTTCGACATGCACCGCGAAGCCGCCGCCAAGCGTCCGGGCGTGTTGACCAAGGTCGGCCTCGACACTTTCGCCGACCCCCGCCACCAGGGCTGCGCCATGAACGCGGCCGCCAGGGACCCGATCGTTTCGGTGCAGCAGTTCGACGGCGAGGAATGGCTCTATTTCCGCTCGATCGTGCCGCAGGTCTCGATCATCCGCGCCACCACGGCCGATGAGCGCGGCAACCTCACCTACGAGCATGAGGGCGCCTATCTTGGCGGCCTGGAACAGGCGCTCGCCGCCCGCAACAATGGCGGCGTCGTCATTGCCCAGGTCAAGCGCGTCGTCGAGAACGGCACGCTGAAGCCGCACGACGTGCGCGTGCCCGGCGTGCTGGTCGATCACATCGTCGTCGCGCCCGACCAGTTGCAGACGACGCTGACGCCCTATGATCCGGCAATCTCCGGCGAGGTCTTCCGGCCGCTGTCGAGCTTCCGCAACGCCGAAATGAACGTGCAGAAGGTGATCGCGCGCCGCGTCGCCTTGGAGCTTCGCGACGGCATGGCCGTCAACATCGGCTTCGGCATCTCGGCCAATGTGCCGCGCATCCTCCTCGAGGAAGGCCAGCACGGCAAGGTCACCTGGGTGATCGAACAGGGTGCTGTCGGTGGCGTGCCGCTGCTCGACTTCAAGTTCGGCTGCGCTTCCAACGCCGAGGCGATCATGCCCTCGCCGCACCAGTTCATCTATTTCCAGGCCGGCGGCTTCGACGCGTCGCTGCTGTCCTTCCTTCAGATCGACCGCCACGGTTCGGTCAACGTCTCGAAACTGTCGGCACGGCCGCATGTCACCGCCGGTGCCGGCGGCTTCGTCGACATCACCGCGCGGGCAAGGAAGATCGTCTTCTCGGGCTTCTTCAACGCCGGCGCGAAGCTCTCCCTGGCCGATGGCGGCATCCGCATCGACCAGGAGGGCAAGGTCAAGAAGGTGGTCAACGAGGTCGAGCACATCTCCTTCTCGGGCAAGCGAGCGGTCGCGCAGGGACAGGACATCACCTATGTCACCGAGCGCTGCGTGATGACGCTGACGCCGGAGGGTCTAGTCGTCACCGAACTCGCCCCCGGCATCGACCTGCAGCGGGACGTGCTGGCCCAGGCCGAGATCCCGCTCGGCATCGCCAAGGATCTCAAGACGACACCGGCAGCGCTCTACCTGGACCAGCCGATCGGGCTGTCGCTGAATGGCGGCGCCTCGCTTGGAGGCGCGCATGGCTGAGCGTCTCGTCACCTTCGAGCAGGACGGTGCCATCGGCATCGTCACCTTGCGCCGGCCGGAGAAATTCAACGCGCTTGATATTCCGATGCTGCGCGCGCTGGAGGCAGCGCTGGACGAAGCGGAGATGGCGGAAGGCGTTCGTGTCGTGCTGCTGCGCGGCGAAGGCAAGGGCTTTTGCGCCGGCGGCGATGTCGAGGCGTGGGCGCACATGAGTGCCGCCGATTTCCAGGTGCAATGGGTGCGCTACGGCCATCGTGTCTTCGACCGGTTGGCACGGCTACGGCAGCCGACCATCGCCGTGCTGTCCGGCCATGCGCTGGGCGGCGGGCTGGAACTGGCGGTCGCCTGCGACTTCCGCGTGGCGGAGACACAGGTGAAATTGGGCTTCCCCGAAACCTCGATCGGCGTCGTTCCCGGCTGGTCCGGCACGCAACGCGCGGTGCGCCGCTTCGGCGCGCAGACGGTGCGGCGCATGGCGCTGGGCGGCGAGATTCTGCTTGCTCCCGAAGCGCTGGCGCTCGGCGTGGTCGACCGGGTGGTCGAAACCGGCAGCGGCCTGTCCGAAGCCAAGGCCTGGGCCGAAAAGATCGCCGAGCGCGGCCCGCTGGCGACGGAAGCCGCCAAGCTGATGATCGCGGTCGCCGAAGGCGAGGAAAGCGCCGCGGCGACGGAAACGCTGGCCAGCGGCTTCATCGCCCTGACCGGCGATCTCAAAGCCGGCGTCAGCGCTTTCAAGACCAAGCAGAAACCAGCATTCTCAAGAACCTAGAGAAACGAAACCTGATGAACGCCCCTCTCAACATCATCATGCCCGCCGAGGCATCCGCAGCGCCAAGAACCTATCGGCTGCTGATCGACGGCAAACATGTCGATGCCCGCGATGGCCGCACGCTGGAGCGCAAGAGCCCTGGCCACGGCTTCACCGTCTCGAACTATGCACAGGCCGGCGAAGCCGAAGTGGAAGCCGCGGTGCAGGCCGCGCACAAGGCGTTCGAGACCGGCCCATGGCCGCGCATGAAAGCGGCCGAGCGCGCTGCGATCCTGCTCAAGGCAGCCGACCTGATCGAGACGCGGCTGGAGGAGATCGCCCGGCTCGACGCACTGGAATCCGGCAAGCCGATCGCCCAGGCGCGCGGCGAAATTGGTGGTGCTGTCGACATCTGGCGCTATGCCGCCTCGCTCGCCCGCACCCTGCACGGCGAATCCTACGCCAATCTCGGCGACGCCATGCTTGGCGTCGTGCTGCGCGAGCCGATCGGCGTGGTCTCGATCATCACGCCATGGAATTTCCCTTTCCTCATCGTCAGCCAGAAACTGCCCTTCGCGCTCGCCGCCGGCTGCACGGCGGTGGTCAAGCCGAGCGAAATGACCTCGGCCTCGACCTTTGTTCTCGGTGACATCCTGATGCAGGCCGGCCTGCCCGCCGGCGTCGTCAACATCCTTGCCGGTCTTGGCGCCGATGTCGGCGCGCCGATGGTCAGCCATCCCCTGGTCGAAATGGTCTCGTTCACCGGCTCCACCCGCGTCGGCAAGATGACCATGGCCTCCGCCGCGCAATCGTTGAAGAAAGTCTCGATGGAGCTCGGCGGCAAGAACGGCCAGATCGTCTTTCCGGACGCGGACCTCGAAGCGGCCGCCGACGCGGCCGTGTTCGGCGGCTTCTTCAATGCCGGCGAATGCTGCAATGCCGGCAGCCGCCTGATCGTGCATGAGGCGATCGCCGATGATTTTCTCGGCGCGGTCAAGGCGCTCACCGCCAAAGTGACGGTCGGCGATCCGCTCGACGACGACACCAAGGTCGGCGCGATGATCTCGTCCGACCATCTGGCCAAGGTAGCCGGCTATGTTACGGCAGCGGCGAGCAACGGCAGCAGTGTCTACAGCGGTGGTAAACAGTTGGCCTCGAATGCCGGCCAGTACCTCGATCCCACCATCATCCGCGGCGTCACCGAGGACATGGCCATCGCGCGCGAGGAAGTGTTCGGACCGGTGCTCTCGGTGCTGACTTTTGAAACGATTGAAAAGGCGTTGCACATCGCCAACAACACGCCTTATGGTTTGTCTGCGGGCGTGTGGAGCGCCAGCATCGACACCTGCATGTCGGTGGCGCGGAATGTGCGTTCGGGAACCGTCTGGGTAAACACGTTCATGGAAGGTTACCCCGAGCTGCCATTCGGAGGCTACAAGCAGTCCGGTCTCGGACGCGAACTCGGCAAACGCGCCGTAGAGGACTATACCGAAGAAAAGACAATCCAGTTTCATCGCGGCCAACGCACCGGATGGTGGGTTGGCTGAGTTGAGAAGAACCCGGCGGACATTCGCCGGTCGTGTAGATGCAACAAGGGAGGAAGTACATGTTGCGCAAACTTCTTATCGGAACGGCTCTCGCATCGGGCCTTGCTTTCGCGGCCCATGCCGAGGACGTCAAGGAAGTGCAGATGCTGCATTGGTGGACGTCGGGCGGCGAAGCGGCTGCCCTCAACGTGCTCAAGCAGGACCTTGCCAAGGAAGGCTATGCCTGGAAGGACGTGCCGGTGGCCGGCGGTGGCGGTGACCCCGCAATGGTTGCGCTGAAGGCAATGGTGGCTGCAGGCAATCCGCCGACGGCTTCTCAGATGCTCGGCTACACCGCGCTCGACTATGCGGCGGCCGGCAAGATGGGCGATATCACCGCCATCGCCGTCAAGGAGGGCTGGGACAAGGTTGTTCCCGCGGCGCTGCAGAAGTTTACCGTCTATGACGGCAAATGGGTCGCGGTTCCCGTCAACGTCCATTCGGTCAACTGGTTGTGGATCAACAAGGCGGTGATGGACAAGATCGGCGGCACCGAGCCCAAGACCTTCGACGACCTTATTGCGCTGCTCGATAAGGCCAAGGCGGCCGGCGTCATTCCGCTCGCCCTGGGTGGCCAGAACTGGCAGGAAGCCACCATGTTCGACTCTGTCGTGCTGTCGACCGGCGGACCTGAGTTCTACAAGAAGGCCTTCAACGACCTCGACGACGCATCGCTGAAGTCCGACACGATGAAGAAGTCGTTCGACAACCTCGCCAAGCTCGTCACCTATGTCGACCCGAACTTCTCGGGCCGCGACTGGAACCTCGCCACCGCCATGGTCATCAAGGGGGATGCCCTGGTTCAAGTCATGGGCGATTGGGCCAAGGGCGAGTTCCACGCCGCCAACAAGACCCCGGGTACCGATTTCCTGTGCTACCGCTTCCCGGGCACCGACGGCAGCGTCGTCTACAATTCCGACGTGTTCGGCATGTTCGACGTATCTGACGACCGCAAGGCCGCCCAAGCCGCACTTGCCACCGCCACTTTGTCGAAGAGCTTCCAGTCGGCCTTCAACGTCGTCAAGGGCTCGGTTCCGGCCCGCACCGACGTTCCGGACACCGACTTCGACGCCTGCGGCAAGAAGGGCATCGCCGATCTTAAGGCCGCCAACGAGAAGGGCACGTTGTTCGGTTCGCTGGCCCAGGGCTATGGCGCCCCGCCCGCGATCGCCAATGCCTACAAGGATGTCGTGACCAAGTTCGTCCACGGCCAGATCAAGACCTCGGACGAGGCCGTGACCGAGCTGGTCAAGGCGATCGACGACGCCAAGTAAGCGCCACACACCAAAAACGCCTTCCCCGCCCCGGCGGGGAAGGCTCCGATCCGCGAACTCGGCTAGCCTCTTATCGGCTAACCTGGTTGGCCTCGCGTCGACGGGAGGAGCCCTATGAGCACGGTAGCGACAAGCCAGATCAAGCTGACGCCGGAGCACGCCCGTCCGCGCGCCTCGGTGCGCTCGCGCCTGCAGGATGCCCTGCCGAAGATCGTGCTGGCGCCGAGCTTCGCCATCACCATTATCTTCGTCTATGGCTTCATCTTGTGGACGATCTATCTGTCCTTCACCAACTCCAAGACCTTCCCGTCCTATGTCATCACCGGCTCGCGCGCCTACCAGCGGCTGTGGGGCTGGACCTTCGACACCGACCCGCCATCGAGCTGGTACACGTCGATCACCAACATGGGCATTTTCGGCTTTCTCTACATCTTCATCTGCCTGGCACTCGGCCTGTTCCTGGCCATCCTGCTTGACCAGAAGATCCGCGGCGAAGGCGTGCTGCGGCCGATCTATCTCTACCCGATGGCGCTGTCCTTCATCGTCACCGGTGTCGCCTGGAAGTGGTTCCTCGATCCCGGCCTCGGCCTCGAGCAGACCTTGCACCAATGGGGATGGACGAGCTTCCATTTCGACTGGATCAAGAACAAGGATTTCGTCATCTACACGGTGGTCATTGCCGGCGTCTGGCAGGCCTCCGGCTTCATCATGGCGATGTTCCTGGCCGGCCTGCGCGGCATTGACGGCGAGATCATGAAGGCAGCGCAGATCGATGGCGCCACCACCTTCCAGCTCTATCGCCGCATCGTCATCCCGCTGCTGCGACCGATCTTCCTGTCGGCCTTCATCGTGCTCGCGCACCTTGCCATCAAGTCGTATGACCTTGTCGTGGCGCTGACCAGCGGCGGGCCGGGCGGCTCGGCCTGGCTGCCGTCGAACTTCATGTATGAATACACTTTCAAGCGCAACGAGATGGCCGTCGGCTCGGCCAGCGCCGTGATCATGCTGATGACCATCGTCGCCATCATCGTGCCCTATCTCTATTCGGAACTGCGGGAGAAGCCGCGATGAGCGCCATCACCACGCCCGCCCGTCAACCCTCCGGCGGTGTCAACGCTAGGATCGTCAACCGCATCGTCATCTACGGGCTGCTGGCGCTGTTCGCGCTGTTCTACCTGATGCCGCTGTTCGTCATGCTAGTCACCTCGTTCAAGACCATGGACGAGATCCAGAACGGCAACATGCTGGCGCTGCCACAAGCGCCGACCTTCGAGCCATGGATAAAAGCGTGGAGCGAAGTTTGCTCGGGCCTGACCTGCGTCGGCATGAAGGGCTATTTCTGGAACTCGATCAAGATGGTGGTTCCGGCAGTCATCATCTCGACCCTGCTCGGCGCGCTCAACGGCTATGTGCTGACGAAGTGGCGCTTTCGCGGGGCGACGCTGGTGTTCGGGCTGATGCTGTTTGCCTGCTTCATCCCGTTCCAGTCGGTCCTCTTGCCGATGGCAACGGTCCTCGGCAGCTTCGGCAGGTTCGGCGTCAAGTTGAAGAACGCGACCGGCTTCACCTTCGGCTTCGGCAATCCGACCGTGAACCTGGTATTCGTTCACGTCGTCTACGGCATCGGTTTCACCACCCTGTTCTTCCGCAACTATTACGAGACGTTTCCGAACGAGCTGGTTAAGGCGGCGCAGATCGACGGGGCAAGCTTCTTCCAGATCTTCCGGCGCATCATGCTGCCCAACTCCCTGCCGATCATCGTGGTGACGGTGATCTACCAGTTCACCAACATCTGGAACGACTTCCTGTTCGCCTCCGCCTATGCCGGCTCTGGCGACGTGATGCCGATGACGGTGGCGCTCAACAATGTCGTCAACACCTCGACCGGCGTCGTCGAATACAACGTCAACATGGCGGCCGCGATGATCGCGGCACTGCCCACCCTTCTCGTCTACGTGCTCGCCGGCCGCTATTTCGTGCGCGGTCTGATGGCTGGCGCCGTCAAAGGATAATCTGATGGCTTTTCTGGAAATTGATGGTCTGAAAAAGCGCTTCGGCCAGGTCGAGATCCTCAAGGGGATCGATGTCGAACTCGAGAAAGGCGGCTTCCTGGTGCTCGTCGGGCCGTCCGGCTGCGGCAAGTCCACGCTTCTGAACACCATCGCCGGACTGGAGACGATCACCTCGGGTGAAATCCGTGTCGACGGTCGCACCATCAACGATCTGCACCCGTCGAAGCGCGACATCGCCATGGTGTTCCAGAGCTATGCGCTCTATCCGAACATGACGGTGGCCGGGAACATCGCCTTCGGCATGGAGATGCGCGGCGTATCGGCGGCAGAGCGCCAGAAGGCGATCGACAAAGTGGCCAAGGTGCTGCAGATCGGCCATCTGCTGCAGCGCAAGCCAAGCCAATTGTCCGGCGGCCAGCGCCAGCGCGTCGCCATGGGCCGGGCACTGGTGCGCGACCCGAAACTGTTCCTGTTCGACGAGCCGCTGTCCAATCTCGACGCCAAGCTGCGCGTCGACATGCGCATCGAGATCAAGCGCCTGCATGCCACCACCGGCACCACCATCGTCTACGTCACTCACGACCAGATCGAGGCGATGACGCTGGCGACCAAGATCGCTGTCATGCGCGACGGCGAAGTACAGCAGTTCGGCACCCCGGCCGAGATCTACAACAACCCGACCAATCTCTTCGTTGCCGACTTCATGGGTTCGCCGGCGATGAACCTGATCCCGGCGACGATCGGCACCAAAGGCAACGCGCTATCAGTCGTGCTGCAGCGCGAGGCGCGCGAGCCGATCTCGCTGCCGATGGCCAATGCACCAGCCGGCCTGTCGGCATTCCAGGGCAAGCCGATCATCTTCGGTGTTCGCCCCGAAGCCCTGACCGATCCGGAAGGCGCCGAGCGCAACGCCTCGAACATCGCCACCGCCGACTGCCACATCGAGGTCGTTGAACCGGCCGGCTCCGACACCTTCGCCGTCACCAATCTCGGCGGCAAGGGCGTGGTGGCGCGGCTGCGCGCCGATGCCAACATCCAGCCGGGCACCAGCACGCCACTCGCCTTCAACCTGACCAAGGCAGTGTTCTTCGATCCGGCGACCGAAAACCGCATTCGTTAGACCATGGCCAGCCCGGACATCGTCATCATCGGCTCCGGCATCGGCGGCGCCACGATCGCCTCCGGTCTGGCCGGCAGCGGCGCTTCGATCCTGATGCTGGAACGCGGCGAGCCGTTGCCGGCAACGCCGCATGCGCGCGACACCCGCTCGATCTTCATCGACGGCCACTATCGGCCGAAGGAGATGTGGCGCGAAGCCGGCGGTGCGGCCTTCAATCCCGGCAATTACTATTATGTCGGCGGCAATTCGAAATTCTACGGCGCGGTGCTGATCCGCTATCGCAGGGAAGATTTTTTGGCCATGGAGCATTTCGGCGGCGTCTCGCCGGCCTGGCCGTTTTCCTACGAAGAATTCGAGCCCTGGTATTCGAAGGCCGAGCAGCTGTTTCGGGTGCGCGGCACGCTGGGCGAGGACCCGACCGAGCCGTTCCACTCGATCCCTTACGCCTTCAAGCCGGTGCCCGATGAGGCGCCGATCGCGCGCGCCCGTGCCGAGCTTAGGGGACTCGGCCTGCATCCGGCTTCGCTGCCGCTCGGCGTCGACATCGACACCTGGCTGAAGGATGGCAAGACCGGCTGGGATGCTTTCCCGAACACCGGGCAAGGCAAGGTCGACGCGCAAACAGGACCGCTGACGGCAGCCTTGACCGACCCGAGCATAAAGATCGAGACCGGCGCTTACGTCGAATATCTCGAACCCTCGGCCGACGGCAAAACCATCGTCGCTGTTCACTACCGCCAGAATGGCGCGTTGAAAAAGCTGACGCCGAAGCTGGTCATCCTCTCCGCCGGCGCGGTCAATTCCGCCGTCATCCTGCTGCGTTCGCCGTCACCCGCCACCGGCAAGGGAGGTGGCAAGGGCCTCGCCAATCGCTCCGACCAGGTCGGCCGCAATTTCATGAACCACAATTCCAGCGCCATGCTGGCGATCGATCCGCGCCGCCGCAACGATGCCGTCTACCAGAAGACGCTGATGCTGAACGATTATTATCTCTCCGACGGCAAGGGCGGCAAGCCGCTCGGCAACGTCCAGCTGCTCGGCAAGATCGACGGCAACATCCTCAGCGCCAATGTGAAGTTCGCGCCCAAATTCGCACTCGATTTCATGGCTGGCCATGCTGTCGATTGGTACTTGATGTGCGAGGACCTGCCTGATCCCGAAAGCCGCATCATGGTCGACGGCAAGGACATCGTCATGCAATGGCGCCGCTCCAACATGCAGTCGCTCGACGGCTTGACCAAGGTGATGCGCGAAAACTTCCGCGCCTGCGGCTATCCGATCGTGCTGTCGCGCCCCTTTGACAAGCGCACCCCGTCGCACCAGTGCGGCACCGTCAAGATGGGCGACGATCCGGCCACCGCGCCGCTCGACCCGTTCTGCCGGTCCTTCGATCATCAGAATCTGTTCGTTGTCGATGGCGGCTTCCTGCCGAATTCGGCCGCCGTCAATCCGGCGCTGTCGATCGCCGCGCAAGCGCTGCGTGTCGCCGACCATATCCGCAAGAGCGAGCTTTCCCAATGAGCCGCCCGGCGGCCATCGTCACCGGCGGCGCGCGCGGCATCGGCCTTGCCTGCGCGCAGGCGCTTGCCGATGCCGGCTTCGACATCCTCGTCGCCGACCTTGCCGAAAAACCCGCTGACGGGTTAGCCGAGGACATCACCACGCACGGCGCGAAGTTCGCCTATGTCAGCTGCGACATCGCCGATCTCGGCGGCCATGCGGCACTGGTCGATGCCGCGATGCGCGCCTTCGGCCGCATCGACTGCCTGGTCAACAATGCCGGTGTCGGCGCCGTGGTGCGCGGCGACCTCCTGGAGCTGAAGCCGGAGAATTTCGACAAGGCGCTCGGAATCAATCTGCGCGGCACCGTGTTTCTCAGCCAGGCCGTCGCCAAATCAATGCTGGCCGCACCGGGCGATCACCCGAAATCGATCATCACCATCACCTCGGTCAGCGCCGAAATGGCGTCGCCGGAACGGCCGGACTACTGCATCTCGAAAGCCGGCCTGTCGATGTGGGTGAAGACCCTGGCGCTCAGGCTTGCCACCGAAGACATCGCTGTGTTCGAGGTGCGGCCCGGCATCATCCGCACCGACATGACATCGGGCGTCACCGCCAAATACGGCGCCTTGATCGACGGTGGGCTGGTGCCGGCAAAGCGCTGGGGCGAAGCATCGGACGTCGGCGCCGTGGTGGCGGCGCTTGCCGGCGGCAAGCTCGGCTTTTCGACCGGCTCGATCATCAATGTCGACGGCGCGCTCTCCGTGCCGCGGCTGTAAGGTGGATAGTGTCATGACCGACTACATCATCGTGGGCGCCGGCCCGGCCGGCTGTGTTCTGGCCAACCGGTTGAGCGAGGATCCGACGCATCAGGTGCTGCTGCTGGAGGCCGGCGGCAAGGACTGGCATCCCTACATCCACATGCCGGCGGGCTTTGCCAAGATGACCAAGGGCATTGCTTCGTGGGGCTGGTCGACCGTTCCGCAAAAGCACATGAAGGACCGCGTCTTCTGGTACACGCAGGCCAAGGTTGTCGGCGGCGGTTCTTCCATCAACGCCCAGATCTACACGCGCGGCAATGCCCGCGACTATGACGCCTGGGAGAAGGAAGAAGGTCTCACCGGCTGGGGCTATCGCGATGTGCTGCCCTATTTCAAGCGAGCCGAAAACAACCAGCGCTACGCCAACGACTTTCATGGCGACCAGGGCCCGCTCGGCGTGTCGAACCCGATTTCGCCACTGCCGATCTGCGAGGCCTATTTCCGCGCCGGCCAGGAGATGGGCATTCCCTTCAACCCGGATTTCAACGGCGCCAGCCAGGAGGGCGTCGGCTACTATCAGCTGACCCAGAAGGATGCGAGGCGTTCCTCCGCTTCGGTCGCCTATTTGAAGCCGATCCGCGCTCGCAAGAACCTCACCGTCAGGACGGATGTGCTGGTGACTCGCATCGTCGTCGAGAAAGGCCGCGCCATCGGCGTCGAAATCGTCGACAGGCCGGGCGGCGAGAAGAAAATCCTGCGCGCCGACCGCGAGGTGATCGTCTCGTCCGGCGCCATCGGCTCGCCGAAGCTCTTAATGCAGTCCGGCATCGGCCCGGCCGACCATCTCAAATCTGTCGGCGTCACGCCGGTGCATGACCTGCCCGGCGTCGGCTCCAACATGCAGGACCATCTCGACCTGTTCGTCATCGCGGAATGTACCGGCGACCACACCTATGACAATTACGCCAAGCTGCACCGTACGGCCTGGGCCGGCCTGCAATATCTGCTGCTGAAGAAGGGACCGGTGGCCTCCAGCCTGTTCGAGACCGGAGGCTTCTGGTACGCCGACCCAACCGCCGCCTCGCCCGACATCCAGTTCCACCTCGGCTTGGGCTCCGGCATCGAAGCCGGCGTCGAGAAGCTGAACAACCCGGGCGTCACCCTGAATTCCGCCTTCCTGCGGCCGCGCTCGCGCGGCACGGTGCGGCTGAAGAGCGCCGACCCAGCCGACCATCCGCTGATCGATCCGAACTACTGGTCCGACCCCTACGACCACGCCATGTCGATCAAGGGGCTGCGGCTGGCGCGCGAGATCATGCGGCAGAAGGCGCTTGCGCCCTACGTGTTGCGCGAGGTGCTGCCCGGCCCGTCGCTCGCTAGCGACGACGAGCTGTTCGACTATGCCTGCCGCAGTTCCAAGACCGACCATCATCCGGTCGGCACCTGCCGCATGGGCCATGATGACATGGCCGTGGTGACACCCGATCTACGGCTGCGCGGCATCGATGGCCTGCGGGTCTGCGACGCCTCGGTGATGCCGCGCGTGCCCTCCTCCAACACCAATGCGCCGACCATCATGGTCGGCGAAAAGGGTGCCGATCTGATCCTCGACCGCGATCCGCTGCCGCCGGCCGTGTTTTCCGGAAACCGGGCGGCTTAGGAGCAAAAAATGATCAGGCACTGTGTCTTCGCCAAGTTTCGCAACGATGTTCCCGCCGCCGAGCGCATGGCAATCCATGCCGATCTCGAAGCGCTGCGACAGGTGGTGGAGGGCATGGAAGCGGTCCAATTCAGCGCCAATGTCAGCCCCGAGCCGTTCGGCCGCGGCTTCACGCATGGCTTCACCATCGATTTCCGCGATGCCGCCGCCCGCGACGCCTATCTGGTGCATGAGGCGCATCAGCGCGCCGGCGCCCGACTGGTCGCCGCTCTCGAAGGCGGCACCGACAGATTGATGGTCTTCGATCTCGATCTTACGAAAAAGTGACCGCCGGTTTTTCGAAAGCCGGCTGACGGCTGTTCTCTTTTGCCGACCGGGCGACATATCGTTGCCCGGGGACGGCAAAGGAGGAAGGTCTTGAACCTCAATTCCCAACAGAAAAAAACCGTCCTGGCTTCATTTCTGGGCTGGACGCTCGACGCTTTCGATTTCTTCCTCCTGACATTCCTGCTCACGGATATTGCGACTGAATTCCAGACCGACGTCCCGGCCGTCTCGAAGGCGCTGTTCCTGACTTTGGCGACACGCTTCATCGGCGCGTTTTTCTTCGGCATGCTTGCCGACAAATACGGGCGCAAGCCCGTCCTCATGCTCAACATCGTCAGCTATTCGGTGATTGGCGCGCTGGCCGCCTTCTCGCCCAATCTCGGCATCTTCCTGGCACTGCGCGCCCTGTTCGGCATTGCCATGGGCGGCGAATGGGGACTTGGCAGTTCGCTCGCCATGGAGTCTATCCCGCCCAGCGCGCGCGGCATGGTCTCGGGCATCCTGCAATGCGGCTATCCGACGGGCTACCTCTTGGCGGCAGTGGTCTATGGCCTGCTCTATCAGCAGACGATCGGCGGCTACACGATCGGCTGGCGCGCCATGTTCCTGCTCAGCTTCGTGCCGGCATTGATCGTGCTGTTCATCCGCTCTCACGTGCCGGAATCGCCGGCCTTCGTCGACGCGCAGAAGACCGCCAGGCCGGGACTGTTGGAAACGCTGCAAAAGCACTGGGGCGTCGCCCTCTATGCCGTCGTGCTGATGATGTTCTTCAACTTCTTCAGCCATGGCACGCAGGACCTCTACCCGACCTTCCTGAAGAAGCAGCACGGCTTCGATCCGCATACGGTGAGCTGGATCACCATCGTTGCCAACATCGGCGCCATCGTTGGCGGCCTGGCGTTCGGCGCGCTGTCCGAGAAGATCGGCCGCGTCAACGCCATCACCTTGGCGTGCCTGATTGCCTTGCCGTCGATTCCGCTGTGGGCCTACAGCTCCACGCCTTTCATGCTCGCCATTGGCGCCTTCGTCATGCAGGTCGCGGTCCAGGGCGCCTGGGGCGTCATCCCGGTGCACCTCAACGAGCTTTCGCCGGGGTCCGTGCGTGCGACCTTGCCCGGCTTCATCTATCAGGCCGGCAATCTCGCGGCGTCCTATGGCGGCCCTTACCAGGCAGGCATCGCTGAAGCCCCTGGAGGCAGCTACGGCTATGCGCTGGCGCTTTTTGCCGGCGTGGTTGCCGTCTGCATCATCGTCGTCATCCGCTTCAGTCCGGAGCGACGCGGCCAGGTGATGACCGTGCTGGGCTGAAAGACTAGGTGTTTTTTCGCATGATTCTTTTCCGAAAAGTCCGCAACTTTTCGGGATCAAGCTCAGCCCAGTCGGAGCGCGACGACGCCGGCGACGATGCTGAGCGCGGCGGCAGCGCGCCAGCTGGTCATCTTCTCGCCGAGAGCAAAGACCGAGATCAGCATGGCGAACAGGATCGAGGTCTCGCGCAGCGACGCCACCGATGCGATCGGCGCCTTGGTCATTGCCCACATCACGATCCAGTAGGCCGCACCGCTGAGCACGCCGGTGAACAGGCCCACCTTCCAGTCGCGCGCCAGCACCGGCAGCGCTTTCGGTCCCCGGAAGATAAGGCACAGCACCAGCGCTCCGAGGGCATCGCAGATGAACAGCCAGGCGGCATAGCTTTGCGCCGTAGCCGCCAGCCGCGCGCCGATGCCGTCGGACAGCGTGTAGCTGGCGATGAAGATCGAGGTGCCCAGCGCAAAGCCGACCGCGCGCAGGTTCAGCTTTTCCAGATGCGCACCGCCGCGAAACGACATCACCAGCGTGCCGGCTGACAGCAGAAAAATGCCTAGAATGGCAAGCGGCGCCGGCACCTCGGCGACCACGAACATACCGCCAAGGGCTGCCAGCAAAGGTGCTGTGCCACGTGCCAGCGGATACGTCTGGGCGAAATCGCCGGCCTGGTAGGCGCCGATCAGGAAGGTCCGGTAGCCCATGTGGAAGATCACCGAGGCGACGATGTAGGGCCACACCTGAGCCTTCGGCACTTCGACGAAAGGCAGCACGACAAGGGCGGCGGCTCCCATGCCGAGCGTCATCAGCGTGATCGACAGGAAGCGGTCGAGATGGACCTTGACCAGCGCGTTCCAGATCGCGTGCATGGCGGCGGCGGCAAGCACCGCGAAGAAGACGAAGGGCGTCATTGCCGGCTCATCCGCCGCGCAGCACGGCGAGCGGCGTTTCGAGGTCGATGTCGACCCGCAGCGGGAAATGGTCCGATGCGACCTCGCCGACATCGGCGCCGACCGAGCGGACGCGCCCGGCAAACATGCCGCCGACAAAGCAATGGTCAAGCCGGCGTTTGGCCGGTTTACCGTCGATGGTCTTCACATGGGTGTGGAAATCCGCCGTCGGCTGGCTGGCAACGGCGGCGGCATCGACGAAGCCATCGAGGTAGGCGGCGCCGCGATGATAGGGCGTGCTGCCGACGATGCGGCTATATTCGGCGCTGCCCGGCTCCATGTTGAAATCGCCCATCCAGATCGCTTCCAACGGATTTTCCGGCTCCGGCTCGCCATTGCTCCAGTTGCGCGACGGCTCGTCATCGACGCCGCTCCACGGTCCGCCCTCGCGGGTCGCACGGCGATGTTCGCCCAAGAGGTAATCGATCTGCTCCAGCCGCTCCTCCGCCGCGATATGGGCGAGATGCAACGAAAACACCCGAACCGGCCCGGCCGGCGCTCGGATCATGCATTCAAGCGCCGCGTTGCGCGTGTTGAGCGGCCGCAGTGTGCGGCGCATTGGCAGCGCATGCAGCCGCGACCAGACGATCGGCAACTTCGACAGCACCATCGTACCGAACTGCCGGCGTCGGTTGATCAGACGGCCGTCGCGCTGCTCGCTGGCGTCCATGTCGAAGGCCGGACCATAGACCCAGTGATAGCCCGGCAGCAGATGGGAAATAAGCTCCGGCTGGTCGTCGTCATTGCTGCGCTGCCAGTGCCGCTCGACTTCCTGCAGCGCGATGATGTCGGCGCCGGCGACGATGCGCGCGGCGCGCGAAAGATCGTAGCGGCCGTCGCTGCCGAACCCGTACTGGATGTTGTAGCTGACCAGCTTCATTGCTTATCCGGCTCAATTTCGATGATGGCAGTAGCGGTTCGGCAGATTGGTTGCAATGTGCAGGGAAATGGCAGCGGCTTGGGCCAGATATCTCACGTCGTCAGCGGCTGGAAACTTCCAGCTGGCGATGCCGCCAGTTCCGACCAGTCGATTTCCTCTTCAAGCCGGTGATAGGCCTCGTCACCGATTGTGCCGTTGCGGCGCAGTTCCTCGAGCGTGTCGCGCTGGCGGTTGATGGCATAGAGGCGCAGCCGGTCATATTCGGTTGCCGCCTGTGCGTCCTCCGGGTTTTGAGCGATCAGGCGCTGAGCCTCATACTGCTCGCGCACAACAGCAGCAGCGGCCGATGTCTTGCGGCTCAACACGTCAAGGGCGGCCTGCATGATGGCCACCCGCGCCTGCGCCACCTCGTTGTCGACCGTTCTGTCCGGGTCGAAGTTGAGTATCCGCAGCAGCGGCTTCAGGGTCATGCCTTGCAGCACCAGCGTGCCGAGAACGACCGCGAAGGCGGCAAGCACGATCGGATCGCGGCCGGGAAAACCCGCCGGCAGCGCAATGGCCACCACCAGCGTCACTAGCCCCCGCATGCCACACCAACCGACGAGCACCGCGCCGCCAAACGTCGGCACATCTCGCCTTTGGCCTTCGCTTCCGAAGCGGGCCAACCATCGGATGATCGCAACGTAACTCCCCACCCAGACGAGGCGTGCCACGATGACGACGGCCAGCACCGTTGCAGCGAAGAGAAAGGCCTCGCCTTGCCCTTCGCCGGAGAGGCGGCCAACGATCGATCGTGCCTGCAGGCCCATCAGCACAAAGGCCAGCACGTTGAGCACGAAGACCGCCGATTCCCACACCGAATAGGTGCTGACGCGCCGCCTGGCCGACATGCGGCGCGGCGCCGTCCGCGCAATGGTCATGGCGTAGACGACGATGGTGATGATGGCGGACAGGCCCAGCCTGTCGGCCAAGATCCAGACTCCGAATGTCCCGGCGAATTGCACCACTGTGCTGCTTGCCGCATCCTCGATCCGGCTGAGCGTCAGCAGCGAAAAGCGGCCGAGCAGATAACCCGCGACGAGGCTGCCTATCGTCGACAGTAGAATCGTCGGAATGGCGTTGCTCAGCATGATCGAGCCGAGCGCTGCAGAAACCGCCAGGCGGTAGATCAGGAGTGCGGAGGCATCGTTGAGCAGGCTCTCGCCCTGCAGGATGGCGGTGATGCGGTGCGGCACCTTGAACTGCCCGAGTACGGCGCTCGCCGCGACCGCATCGGGTGGCGCGACGATGGCGCCGAGCGCGATTGCCGCAGCGATCGGCAGCCCGGCCATCTTCCAGCCGACGAAAGCAACGACCACCGTGGTGAAGACGACGGCGCCGAGCGCCAGCAGCACGAGCGAAAGCCGATATCGCTTCAGGTCGCGCAACGACGTGTCGTAGGCGGCATCCAGAAGCACCGGCGCAATGAACAGGGCAAGGGCCAGTTCCGGATCGATCTCTATCATTGGCGCACCAGGCACGAAGGCAATCCCGACCCCGGCCAAGGCCAGCAGGGACGGATAGGGAATCTCCAGCTGCCGCGACAGCGCCGTCAGCGCAACGGCAGTCAAAAGCAGGACAAGCGTCAGTTCGAAAAGAGCCATGGCCTGTTATCCCCTTGATGCTGCAATGTCGGCAGTGGCAAGCCAGCAACATGCTGTTGATTGGCCATTGCGCACAAGCCCCGTGGCAGCATGTCCTGCAGTCACTTGCAGCGTAAGAGTCCGACCATGATCCTCATCGGCCAATTTGACTCCCCCTTCGTTCGCCGCGTCGGCATTGCGATGACCTTGTACGGCATCGCCTACGAGCACCGTCCATGGTCGGCCTTCGGCGATGCCGACAAGATCCGGCCCTACAACCCACTGACGCGAGTGCCAACCCTGGTGCTGGACAATGGCGAGGTGCTGATCGAAAACCATTTGATGCTCGACTATCTCGACAGCCTCGTTCCGGCCGAGCGGAGGATGTTTCCGACGGCCGAACCCGCGCGTCACCAGGCGCTGCGGATAACAGCCCTGGCAACCGGCCTCGGCGACAATGCGGTCAGCCTGTTCTATGAGACGCGGCTGCATGAGAAGGTTTCCGACCTTTGGGCCGGGCGCTGCCGCACACAGATCGAGGCTGTCCTTGCAGTCCTGGAAACCGATCGTCAGGGAAGGTCGACACCTTATTGGTTCGGCGACCGCATCGGGCCATGTCGACATCGCGGTTGCCGCCGTGCTCCGCTTCATCGGCGAGGCGCATCCGGGGCTTGTGTCGCTGGCCGACTTCCCGGCGCTGGACGCACATGCCGCAAAAATGGAAGCGCTGCCGGTCTTTCAGACAGTCATGCAGCCATTCATAGCGCCGGCCTGAGGGGGCTTGGTTCTTCCTCTGCCCCGTCTGCTCTACCGCCTAGTGCAGCACCAGCATATCGCTCGACGAGAACGAAATCTCGGCCTTTTCGCCGACAGCGGGCGGTGGTGTGGCCGGGCTGTTGAACGTATCGAGCGACACGGTGTTGCCGCCGATGCCGACGCGAACCCGGATCACCGAGCCGAGGAAATGCACTTCGGAGATCTCGCCGGAAAGGCTGGAGTCCCGACCGGGCTGAAGGCCCAGCGAAATCGCTTCCGGACGCAGGGCAAGCGACAGCGTGTCGCCGGACTTCGAGCCGTTGAGCTTGCCCTTGAGCGAGACTTCCTGGGTGTCGACCTGCACTTTGCCGGATGCAGCATCGGTGACCTTGCCTTCGAGCACGTTCAGCGTACCGACGAAATTGGCGACGAACTTGGTTGCCGGCCGGTTGTAGATCTCGAACGGCGTGCCGACCTGCTCGGCCTTGCCGCCATACATGACAGCAATGCGGTCCGAGATCGACAGCGCCTCTTCCTGGTCATGGGTGACGAAAATGGTGGTGATGCCGAGCTTCTTCTGGATCGAGCGGATTTCCTCGCGCAGCGACACGCGCACCTTGGCGTCGAGCGCCGACAGCGGTTCGTCGAGCAGCAGCAGCTTCGGCTTCGGCGCGATGGCACGGGCCAGCGCTATGCGCTGCTGCTGGCCGCCCGAGAGCTGGTAGGGATAGCGATCCGCCATCTGCGGCAGTTTGATGATGCCGAGCATCTCGGCGACACGCGCATCGATGTCCGCCCTGGGCATACCGGCAACCTTCAGGCCGAAGCCTATGTTCTGCGCCACGGTCAGGTTCGGGAACAGTGCGTAGGCCTGGAACACCATGCCGACATTGCGCTGGTTGGGCTTCAGCCTGGTAATGTCCTTGCCACCGACGACGATTTTGCCGGCTGACGGTTCCTCGAAGCCCGCAACCATGCGCAGCACGGTGGTCTTGCCGCAGCCGGACGGGCCGAGGAACGAGACGAATTCGCCACGCTCGACGTCGAGATTGAAATCCTCCACCACCGTGGTGGCACCGAAGGATTTTCGCACGTGCTGGATGGAGAGGAACGGGTCGGCCATGGTGTTGTTCTTTCGATCAGTACTTTTCGATCAATTGGGGCGGTTCGCCGATCTCGGCGCGAAGCGGGACAGGATCTGGATCAGCGACATGCAGCCCCAGGTGATGGCAAAGGCGATGATGGCAAGGGCTGCCGGCTCATAGGCGCGGTTGGCGCCGATGTTCTGTAGATACGGGCCGAAAGCGGGCCGGTTGAGCAGGCTGGCCATGGTGAACTCGCCAATAACGATCGCGAAGGTCAGGAACGCGCCCGACAACACAGCGATCAGCACATTGGGCAGGATAACGCGCGTGATGATCGTCGACCAGCCGGCGCCAAGGATCTGCGCCGCCTCCGTCAGCGTTCGCACATCGATGGTTCTGAGCCCGGTGTCGACCGCACGGTACATATAGGGCAGCGACAGCGTGGCATAACCGATCACCAGCAGGGCGTTCGTACCGGTGTCGCTGGCCAGGAACGGCAGCGGCGAGTTCGATCCGTACATCCTGATATAGCCGAACACGATGACGATGGCCGGAATGACCAGCGGCAACAGCGTGATGAACTCGACGAGCGGCCGCAGCTGCGGCAGGCGCAGCCGGATCCAGTAGGCGGCCGGCACCACGATCAGCACGCCGAGGATGATGGTGAAGACGGCGGCAAGCACCGAATAGCCGAAGGTCGCCTGGAAGCGAGGATCGCCCAACACCACCTTGTAGGCGTCAAAGGAGTACGCGCCACGCCGCATGCGCATGGAAAACTCCACCGTCGCGATCAGAGGGATGAAGAAATAGGCCGCGCCCAGCGCGAAGACGACCCAGGCCCAGAACTTTCCCGACTTCATTTGAGCCACCTCTCGGAACGGGTCCGGAACCAGATATAGAAGACATTGGCTAGGCCGGTGATGAAGATCATGCCGAAGGCGATCGCGTAGCCAAGATGGGCATTGTGCAGCACGTCGCCGCGAATCTGCGCGTAGAGCAGGATCGGCACGATGTTGAGCGACGAGCCTGTCAGCGCATAGGCGGTGGCGATGGCGCCGAAGGCGTTGGCGAACAGCAGGATGACCGTGCCAAGGAAACTTGGCCAGATCACCGGGATGACCACCATGCGCCAGTACTGCGCCATGGTTGCACCGAGTGTCGCGGCGGCCTCGCCCCACTCCTTCTTTAAGCCGTCGATGGCCGGCACGATGATCACCACCATCAGCGGGATCTGGAAGTAGACATAGGTCAGCGTCAGCCCCCAGAAAGACAGGATGTTGAAGCCGTGAGCGTAAATGTTGAGGCCGAAAAAGGTGTTCAGGATCACCGTGGCAAGGCCAAGCCGGCCGAGCGTGGCGATAAAGGCGAAGGCCAGCGGCACACCGGCGAAATTGGAAGCGACACCGGAGAAGGTCAACGTCGCGGAGCGTATCCATCCCGGCAGACCGCCGCGCACGATGGCGATGGCGATGGCGAGACCGGCGAAGGCACCAATCAACGATGAGGCAAGGCTGACCTTGATCGAGATCCAGTAGGCGGCAACGATCGACGGCTGCGCCAGTGCTGCGATATTTTCGAAGGTGAACTCGCCCGCATCATTCTGGAAAGCGCCCAGCATCAGATAGAGCGTGGGCAGGATCAGGAACATGATGGCGAAGATGAAGAAGGGGGCAACGCCGAGCCACTGCGTCGGCAGCCTCATGCTGCGTGCCTCGGCCGGAGGCGCGGTCTTCCCGGCAACAGCGTGGTCTGACATTGGGATATCGGTCATGCGCCGGCTACCGTCTTCGAGAAAAGGACCGGGCGGCCTCGAGGCCGCCCGGCATGGTGTGGATTACTTGACGTTGGCGCCGACGACGGCATCCCAGTTCTTGGTGATGGCTTCCTTGGACTTGGCCTGCTCGTCGAGCGTCGGGAACACCGCCGCGGCATAGGATTCGGCGGGCGGCAGCTTGGCCAGCACGTCTGCGGGGATCTTGCCGTTCTTGGCGAGATCGTTGAAGCGGATCGGGTGGCAATAGCCCTTCAGCCAGCCGACCTGGCCTTCGTCGGAGTAGAGGTATTCCAGCCACAGTTTGGCAGCGTTCGGATGCGGCGCGTAAGCGCTGATCGCCTGCACGTAGACACCGGCGACGACGCCGGTCTTCGGCACGACAACGTCGACGGGCGGATTGCCCTTCAGCGTGTCACGGCCGGCGAGCGCGTTGTAGTCCCAGGTGATCAGGATCGGAGTCTGGCCCTGGGCGAGGGTCGCGGCCTTACCGATGACGGGGACAAAGTTGCCGGCGGCGTTGAGCTTCTTGAAGAAATCGAGGCCAGCGGTGCCGGCGGCTTCACCAGCAGCGGCGCCCGACGACAGGCCAGCAGCATAGACGCCCTGGATGGCCTGGTTCGACGCGCGCGGATCGCCGGCGAGTGCGACGGTGTTGGCGAATTCCGGCTTCAGCAGATCGGCCCAGTCAGCCGGAGCTTCCTTGACGATGTCCTTGTTCACCTGGAAGGACAGCACGCCGTAGTAGTCCCCGGTCCAGTAGCCGTCAGCATCCTTGGCGCTGTCCGGGATCGAGTCCCAGGTCGACACCTTGTAGGGCTGGATCAGGCCGTCTGCCTTGGCCGACGGGCCGAAGGACAGGCCGACGTCGATGACGTCAGGCGCCTGCGGGCCCTTGTTGTCCTTGTTGGCCTTGATCGCCTCGACCTCGTCGCCGGAGCCGGCATCGGGGTTGAGTTCGTTGATGGTGATTTCCGGATACTTCGCCTTGAAGCCGGCGATGACGTCGCCGTAGCCACACCAGTCATGCGGCAAAGCGATGGTGGTGAGCTGGCCTTCGGCCTTGGCGGCCTTGACGAGATCGTCCATCGAAGCCGCGGACGAAATCACCGACGACACCATCAGGGTCGCGGCCGAAAGGGAAAGCACTTTCCCCGTGAATTTGAACATGTGTTCTCTCCGTTGAACTGACGCCGTTGGACGCCTGCGATCCGGTATCGTTTTCATGTGACAGCCAGATGAAAGCTTTGTGAAACCGGCTGCTCGCAGCGCGAAAAGTTAACTCTTTTTAACCGGCTGTAGCAATTAGCCATCACTTATTTTCCGGCTAATTACTTTCTGCCATGTGTTTCATCCTTTCCCCCTTGGTTTGCCCTGATTTTCCAGATCAATTTTCAACAAGAAAGCCGTCTTACACCGTGCCGGCGATAGCGTTTTCGAGCAAAGTCAGCGCCGCCTTCTTGGTCAGCTTGACCGGGTTGCCGCCAGCGGTCGGATCGACCACCGCCATGTCGGCGATCAGCCCCTTGCGCTTCTTGTCCATGTCGAGCCCCTTGATCAGGCCCGGCAGCGCATGCGGCACCTTGAGTTCCTTGCGCAATTTGATGATCGCCTTGGCGAAACCGTCAAAGCCGCCCTTGATGCCACAATAGGCGGCAAGCCGGCCGATGCGTTCCTCGATGGAGTCCCGGTTGAAGGCCAGCACATAGGGCATGAACACCGCATTGGTCATGCCGTGATGGGTGTCGTAAAGCGCGCCGACTGGATGCGACAGCGAGTGGATGGCGCCAAGCCCTTTCTGGAAGGCGGTGGCGCCCATCGCGGCGGCGCTCATCATATGCGCTCGGGCAACAAGATCCTTGCCGTTGGCATAGGCCTTCGGCAGGTTCTCGAAGACCAGCCGGACACCTTCGACGGCGATGCCGTCGGCCATCGGATGGTAACCCGGCGCGCAATAGGCCTCGAGGCAGTGGGCAAGCGCGTCCATGCCGGTGCCGGCGGTGATGAAGCCGGGCATGCCGACCGACAGTTCCGGATCGGCAATGACGATGGCCGGCAGCAATTTGGGATGGAAGATGACCTTCTTGGTGTGCGTCGCCTCGTTGGTGATGACGCCGGCGCGGCCGACTTCCGATCCGGTGCCGGCCGTGGTCGGCACCGCGATGATCGGCGCGATCGCGTCGGAATTGGCACGCGTCCACCAGTCGTCGACATCCTCGAAGTCCCACACCGGACGCGTCTGGCCGGCCTGGAAGGCGATCAGCTTACCGAGATCGAGCGCCGAGCCGCCGCCGAAGGCGATGACGCCGTCATGTTTGCCTTTCTTGAACACCGCGATGCCGGCGGTGAGATTGGACTCCACCGGGTTCGGCCTCACCTCGGAAAAGACGCCGTAGGGGACCTTGGCATCGTCGAGGATTTTCAAGGTGGACGCAACGACCGGCAGTTTCGCCAGGCCCGGATCGGTGACGAACAGCGGCCGCTTGATGCCGGTGGCCGCCAGCACCTCAGGCAGTTCCTTGATGCGCCCGGCGCCGAAGCGGACGGTGGTGGGGTAGTTCCATTTGGAGATGAGTTTGGACATTTTTTATCTTTCGAAAATCAGATGGCTTCGCGCAGATGGAACGACTTCGGCCTGGTCAGATTGTCATAGCCGATGGCCGACAGGCCAGCACCCTTGCCGGTGTCCTTGACGCCAGTCCAGACCAGGGCCGGATCGAGGTAGTCGCAGCGATTCATGAATACCGTGCCGGTCTCGACGCGGTTGCCGATCGCCACGGCATGCTCTGTATCGCGGGTCCAGATCGAAGCGGTCAGCCCGTAAGGACTGTCGTTCATCAGCGCGATCGCCTCTTCATCGTTGCGCACCTTCATGATGCCGACGATCGGCCCAAAGCTCTCCTCGCGCATGACGCTCATCTGATGGTCTACTTGCGTCAGCACTTCCGGCGCCAGATAGGGCGAGCCGGCCTTGTCGGTGGCCACCTTCATGTTGATGTGCGCCACCGCGCCCTTGCGCAGCGCCTCGGCCTTCTGCTCGCGGATCAGGTCGGCGAAACGCGCCTGCGCCATCGGCCCCATCGTCGTTGCCTGGTCGAGCGGATTGCCGACGACATAGTTCTTGGTCTCGGCGATAAAGCCCTCGACGAACTCGTCATAGACCTTTTCGTGCACATAGACGCGCTCGATGCCGCAGCAGCACTGGCCGGAATTGTAGAAGGCGCCGTCGACCAGATTGGCGACCGCATGATCCATCTTGGCATCAGGCAACACATAGGCCGGATCCTTGCCGCCAAGCTCAAGGCCGAGCGTCATGAAGGTGCCCGCCGCCGCCTTTTCGATGGCGCGGCCACCGCCGACCGAACCGGTGAAGTTGACGTGGTCGATCTTGCCCGAACCGAGCAGCTTCTCGGTCTGCGCATGGTTGAGCACGACATTCTGGAACACACCCTTGGGCAGGCCAACTCTGTCGAAAGCCTGTTGAAAGCGCTCACCAACCAGCAGCGTCTGCGCCGCATGCTTGAGGATGACGGCGTTGCCGGCCATCAGCGCCGGCACGATGGTGTTGACCGCGGTGAGATAGGGATAGTTCCACGGCGCGATCACCATGACCACGCCAAGCGGGTCCTTTTTCACATAGCGACGGAAGCCGTCCTTCGGGTTGGAAGCCGGCACGGCCTTGAGCGCCGCCTCGGCGATCTCGACCATGTAGTTGGTGCGTTCCTTGACGCCACCGAACTCGCCGCCATAGCGCACCGGGCGCCCCATCTGCCAGGCGATTTCCGGCACGATCTCGTCGGTAATCGCGACCAGCGCTTCCAGCATCGCCAGCATGTACTTGCCGCGCTCGACGATCGGCGTCTCGGCCCATTTCTCTTGCGCCGCCTTGGCGCGCTCAACCGCGGCATTGATCGCCTGGTCCGTTGCCACGGGCCGCTCGGCGTAGATCGAGCCATCGATGGGGGATTTGAGTTTGACCGTCTCGGTCATTTTGTAAGTCCTCGCATTCTACAATAAAATCTTATGGCTTGGCGCTACCCCTCATCCGCCTGCCCGGCACCTTCGCCTCGTATGGTCACGGGGAGAAGGGAAGTGTTCCGGCGCGGGCATCCCCTGCCCGTGTTTCACGGGAGGGGTGCGGAGAGAGGCGGCGCCTACGTTCGCGAACCAGTTTAGTACCGCTCGAACCCTCTGTGCAGCTCCCAATCCGTAATCCGGCGGTCGTATTCGAACTGCTCCCACTTTGCGGTGTGGACATAGTGTTCGAGCACGTCCTCGCCGAGCGCCTGCTTGAGCATCTTCGACTTCGCCAGCGTCTCGGTGGCGTCGCGCAGCGTCTTCGGGATCTCCGGCAAACGCGACGCCTGATAGGCATCGCCGACGAACGGCTTCTGCAGTTCCAGCTTCTCATCGATGCCGGCAAGGCCGGCGGCGATCAGCGCCGCAAAGGCGAGATAGGGGTTGAGGTCGGCGCCGCCGATGCGGCATTCCATGCGGATGCCCTTGGTGCCCTCACCGCACAGGCGGAAGCCGGCGGTGCGGTTGTCTTCGCTCCACATGATCTTGGTCGGCGCGAAGGTGCCGGCCTGGAAGCGCTTGTAGGAGTTGATGTAGGGCGCCAAGAACCAGGTGAATTCCTTGGCGTATTTCAGCTGTCCCGCCGCCCATTGCTGGCCAAGCGTCGACAGCGTCCAGTCGGCCTTCTTGTCGAAAAACAGCGGCGTCTTGCCGTCGGCGCTCCACAGCGAATTGTGGATATGGCTGGAATTGCCAGCCAGCCCGTAATTGTACTTGGACATGAAGGAAATCGCCTTGCCTTCGGACTCGGCAATCTCCTTGGCGCCGTTCTTCAGGATGACGTGGCGGTCGGCCATGTCGAGCGCCTCGGCATAGCGCACATTGATCTCTTCCTGGCCTGGGCCCCACTCGCCCTTGGAATTCTCGATCGGGATGCCGGCCGCTTCCATCTCGTTGCGAAGCCGGCGCATGACGCCCTCTTCCTTGGTGGTGATGCCGATCTGGTAGTCGCCGATATAGGGCGAAGCGGTATCGAGACCCTGCCAGTGCTTCTTGCGGGCGGAATCGTAGGTCTCGTTGAAAAGATAGAATTCGAGCTCGGAAGCGAAATAGCCGATATAGCCGCGCTCCGTCAGCCGCTTGACCTGCTTCTTCAGGATGGCGCGTGGCGAATGCGGCAGGTCGTCATGCGTGTGGTGGTCGAGCACGTCGCAGATCACCAGCGCTGTCTTCTCCAGCCACGGAATACGCCGCAGCGTCGCCAGATCCGGCTTCATGACGAAATCGCCATAGCCCTTCGACCAGCTCGCCGCCTTGTAGCCGGGCACCGGCTCCATATCGATGTCGGCGGCCAGGAGATAGTTGCAGCCGTGCGTCTCATCATGCGCGGAATCGACGAAATACTGCGCCAGGAACCGTTTTCCCGCGAGCCGGCCCTGCATGTCGACGATGCAGGCCAGCACCGTGTCGATCTCGCCACTGGAGACCGCCTTCTTCAACTGATCGAACGAGAAATTTCCGGCCATTCTTGTGGCACTCCAGCGCTTGAGCTTTGAATGAGTTAAACAAAACCATGGCCGGCACGATGCCGGCCATGGCCATGACGGTCGATGTCAGTGGCCGGTTTCGCCGACGGCCTGTTCGGCCGCCTTAATGGCTGCCTGGCGCGCCGCGATGATGTCGCCAAGCGGCGGCCCCTGGAAGCGGCGCTTCTCGAAGCCGAACCAGACGATCGCCGTCAGGATGAAGAAGCCGACGGTGATGTAGAGCGCCCAGTCGTTCGGCGGCTGGATGCCGATGATGAAGATCAGGATCATCGACACGATCGACAGGAAGCCGAACAGCATGAATACCCCGCGGCCCATGTTCCACGGACCCATCTTATCCCACTTCGGCGTTCCCCAAGCCAGCATGCCGAGCACGATCGGAACAATGAAGGACAGGAACAGGAAGATGACGGTGCAGGACACGACGATGGTGTAGGCCGAGGTGCCGGCAACCGAAACCAGCGTCGACCCCCAAACGAACAGCACCGACAGGATCGACGCCGTCCAGATCGCCGCCACCGGCGTGCGATAGGTCGGGCTGACCTTGGCGAGTGCCGATGAACCCGGCAAGCCGCCGTCACGCGAGAAGGCGAAGATCATGCGCGACGCCGAAGTGACGGTGGCGAGGCCGCACAAAAGCTGCGCCAGGAACACGACGAGGTAGACGAATTCCTTGACACCAGGGCTGACGCGCTGATCGAAGGCCCAGAAGAATACGTTCCAACCCTGCTTGGCGGCATCGTCCATGTTCGGGATCATCAGCACGAAGGCGGCGAGGAAAAGATACCCGAACAAAGCCGACCAGATCACCGACATGACCATGGCGCGCGGCACCGAGGAGGCTGCCTTGATGGTTTCCTCTGACGTATGTGCCGAAGCATCGTAGCCGGTGATTGTATAGATCGGCAGCAAGAGGCCAAGCGCGAACACCCATGCATTCGACACCGCCGGCCAGACACCGCCGCCGGCGTCGCCGGAGTAGTTGTGGAAGGTGAAGAGACGGCTGAAATCCCAGGTTTCGGCGGAGATCAGGCAGACCACGGCGATCAGGATCGCGCCAAAAAAGATCAGATAGCCCGAAAAGTCGGTCAGCTTCGCTGTCAGTTTGATACCGAGATGGTTGATCAGCGCCTGAGCGCCGGTGATGATGACCAGGAAGATCATCTGGTTGGTCAGCGTGCCCTCGATGCCGAGCGCCGGTCCGAAGGCGCCGACGAAGAACGTCCAAGTGCCGACATTGATGGCGCCGAGCACGGTGATCAGGCCGAGCAGGTTGAGCCAGGCCGTGACCCAGCCGGTGCCGCGGTTGCCGAGGATCGAACCCCAGTGATAGAGGCCGCCGGCCGTCGGGTAGGCAGAGCTGATCTGCGACATGGCGACAGCGAACGTCAGCGAGACGAAGCAGCCGACCAGCCAGCCGATGCCGATGCCGATGCCGCCGGCGCCGGAGGTGCCTTGCGCCAGCGAATTGATGCCGCCCGACAGAATGCAGATGATGGAGAAGGAAACGGCGAAGTTTGAGAAGCGGCTGAGGCGCCGCTCCAGTTCCTGGGCGTAACCCATGCTGTGGAGGGCCTTTACGTCCTCCGCCTTGTCAACTTCAGTGTAACCCGGTGCTGCCATTGGAAGTCCCCTGTTGTTGGTTCTTAGCTGGCCGATTGAACTGACTTTCCGACTGAATGCGATCTGGTGTGTCCGGCCTCCTCTGGCTCCAGATCCGAAAAAATGCCCGTTAGCAGATCCGCCCATTTCCGCTGCCCGGTCTCGCCGGCGATTTCGTCGTTGCGGATTTCGATCATCGCGCACGGCAGGCCGCGCGAACGTGCGTGGCGCTCCAGCGTGAAATAGACGCGGTCGGCCGGCGAATAGGGCTCGTTGACGCCGACGGTGACGCCGGCAAGCCGCTTCAGCGCGCCAATCAAAGGCGACGCCAGCCGGCGGTCCTCGTCATGGATGATGCCGATATGCCAGGGCCGGTTGCGGGCCTTGTAGACCGGCGTGAAGGAATGCACGGAAACCAGGCGGGTTTCCTGCCCGCGCACCAGCCTGCCGTCGACAATCTCCTCGATGGCGGCATGAAACGGCTGCCACGACAGCGCTACACGGGCCGCGCGCTGCTTGTCCGACAGGCCGGCATTGCCGGGTATTGCCGTCGTCTCGCTGACAGGCGGCACCAGATCGGGCGCATCAAGCGGACGGTTGCAGTCGATGACGAGGCGCGAAATGCGGGTTTCGACCAGCGTCGCGTCGAGCGCCTCGGCCATGCGGCGGGCAACCGGCAACGCGCCTGGATCCCAGGCGATGTGGCGGGACAGATCCTCGGCGGCGAGCCCGAGCGTGCCGAATTCGGCTGGCAGGAAATTCGAGGCGTGATCGCAGGTCAGCACGAAAGGGCTTGATCCGCCGGGGTTGGTCACCCTCACGGTATCAGACGATGCAAGGCTGGCGGGCCGTGCTTGCTCCATAGTCTGCCGTCCCCGGGGAGCGCTGTATCGTATGTTACGTATTTTGTCTCATTGCGTCCCTATGGATGATTTCATACAGTTTACCCGGTTTTGTCAAATGCGATTTCGGAAAAGACAGTGGACAGGGCCAAGGCATTTTGCAGCCAGGTGGAATCACCTGGCGTCGCAAAAATGCGGCCAAGACAAACAGACGGAGCCGGATGGGTTTAGCCATTCCGCTCCGGGGGCGGGGGGAAACATGATTTCCAGCATTGCCGAACTGATCGCCGACCGCGTCGGCACGATGCCGGCCAGTGAAAGGCGCGCAGCCCAGACCCTGATCGCCAGCTATCCGATGATCGGCCTCAAGACGGTTGCTGAATTCTCGGCCGCGGCCGGCGTCTCGTCGCCGACGATCCTGCGCTTCGTTGCCCGGCTCGGCTTCCAGAATTACCCTGAATTCCAGTCGAGCCTGCAGGACGAACTGGCGGCGCAACTGCAATCGCCGGCGATAAGGACGCTCAACCCGCCCTCGCCCGGCGGCGGCACCGCGTCACCGATGCTGGAAGCGACGCTCGACAATATGCGCGAGACGTTCAGGCACCTGTCCGACAAGCAGCTTGCCGACATCGCCGCCCGCCTTGCCGACCGACGCGGCAAGACCTTCCTGATCGGCGGCCGCTTCACCGATCCGCTGGCGCGTTACATGGCCGCCCACCTCGCCATCATCCAGCCCGAGGTCTTTCACCTCGCCGGCCAGGAAAGCATGTGGCGCGACCGGCTGATCGACATGGGCAAGCGCGACGTGCTGGTGATTTTCGACATCAGGCGCTACCAGGACAGCCTCCTCCGCTTCGCCGAGAAAGCACACCAGCGCGGCGTTCAGATCGTGCTGTTCACCGACCAGTGGCTGTCGCCGATCGCCCGCTTTGCCCGCCACGTCATTGCCGGACGAACCGCGGTGCCGTCGGCATGGGACTCTTCGGCAGCCCTCTTCGTCGTCGCCGAAACACTAATCGGAGCCGTCACAAGGCAGCTGGAAGCAGAAGGCGCCAAGCGCATCCGCGAGATGGAAGGTCTGCGTTAGACCGTCAACGTTACACAGATTTAATGTGCGCAGACACTGGCGAGTTGTCATAAAGGCGCGATATCGGGGCGTCTTCTTGCCTTAGAATAGCCTCGCTGCGTCTGCTTCCTTTCGGGAAACCGCCAATGCATGTCGCTCAAAAGTGGCCCCGGTTTTGAGATAACGACATGCATAAACAAAGACCTAAAGCGCGTCACATGAATCCGTTTCGACGCGACGCGCTTTAGACGGAAGGATCGTTTTGCCCAACCGGAGTGCCGATGGCCGCCTGGAAACAGATACTTTTCGCGCTTGTGCTGCTGGTCGTGGCGGCAGCCGCCTGGCTGCGCTTTTTTCCGGGCGCACCCGACGTGCTGGCACGCTGGGGGATAGACTGGGTTTATGCGGCAACGCCCCCGGCTGAAACCGGGGCCGCCAACGCCAAGCAGGCAAACGGCGGCAATGGCGGCAACCGGCGGGTGAACGTGGTCGCCCTGGCCGCCACTACGGCGACCATCAACGACCGCCTGCAGGCGATCGGCACCGGCCGTGCCAATGCCTCGGTGACCGTCAATCCATACAGTTCCGGCCGCCTTGCCGAACTGCTGGTCGAATCTGGCAGCCATGTCGACAAGGGACAGATCATTGCCACCCTCGATTCCGAGACCGAGGTGATCGCGCAGGATCGTGCCAAGCTCGTCTTACAGGACTCGCAGAACAAGCTCGACCGGGTGAAATCGCTGCGGGCTTCCAACGCAGCGACACCGGTCGCCGTCGCCGATGCCGAAGTGGTGCTGGCGGTCGCCAACCTGGTACTTCGCGATGCCGAACTTGCCCTGCAGCGCCGCTCCATCATCGCACCGATCGCCGGCACTGTCGGCATCCTGCCGATCGCCGCTGGCAATTATGTGACCAACCAGTCGGCGATCGCCACGCTCGACGACCGCTCCAGTATCCTTGTCGATTTCCTCGTGCCCGAACGTTTCGCCGCCACCGTCAAGGTCGGCGCGCAATTGACGGCGACGCCGATCGCCAATCCCAGCAAAACCTACACCGGCACGGTTTCGGCCATCGACAACCACATCGATGAAAAGAGCCGCACCCTTCTGGTCAAGGCCAAGATAGCCAATCCGGCCGATTCGCTGCGCGCCGGCATGTCGTTCGGCATCGTCATGAAGTTCCCCGGCGAGACCTATCCGGCCGTCAGCCCGCTGGCGATCCTGTGGGGCTCGGACGGCGCCTATGTCTGGCAGGTCGAGGACGGCAAGGCCAGGCGGGTCCCGGTGCGCATCATCCAGCGCAACACCGAGACCGTGCTGATCGACGCGGAGATCGACAGCGGCGACATGGTGGTGACCGAAGGCACCCAGAGCGTCAGTGAGGGCGGTGCTGTGCACATCGCCGGCGAAGAGCAGCGCGCCGCGGACGCTGCTCAAGGCTCATGACCAGCCCCGTCAACGCCGCCAGCGACACCGGCTTTACCGCCCTGTTCATCCGCAGGCCGGTGATGGCCTTCGTGCTGAACACACTGATCGCAGTCGCCGGCCTGGCTGCCTTCTATGGCGTCGAGATCCGCGAACTGCCTGACGTCGACCGCGCGGTCGTCACGGTCTCGACCGCATTCGAAGGCGCCGCGGCCGAAACCGTCGACCGTGAACTGACCGACACCATCGAGGGCGCTGTCGCCCGCGTCTCCGGCGTCAAGTCGATCTCGTCGTCTTCCTCCTTCGGTTCGAGCCGCGTCACCATCGAGTTCAACGACGGCGTCGACCTCAACGTCGCCGCCTCGGACGTGCGCGATGCCGTCGGCCGTGTCGCCAACCTGATGCCGGACACGGCCGATCCACCGCGCATCGTCAAGGCCGACGCCAATTCCGATCCGGTGATGCGACTGGCGGTAACGTCGGACAATATGTCGATCCAGGACATGACGGTGGTGGTCCAGGACCAGATCGAGGACGAACTGGCCGCCGTGCCCGGCGTTGCCGACGTCCAGATATATGGCTATCGCGACAAGATTTTCCGCATCGACGTCGACCAGAACAAGCTCGCCAGCCTCGGCTTCACCGTCGCCGACCTCAGGGCAGCACTTGCCTCTGTCGCCTTCGATTCACCGGCCGGTTCGATCACCACGACAGACCAGGACCTGATCGTCCGCACGACGGCGGACGTGACCACGCCCGAGGAATTCGAAAACATCATCATCGGCGGCACGACGCGCATCCGCGACGTCGCCACCGTCACGCTGGGCCCCGATGTCGGCCAGACGACGCTGCGTTCGGACGGCAAGACCGGCATCGGCATCGGTATCATCCGCCAGGCGGAATCGAACACGCTGGACATCTCGACCGGCGTTCAGGCCGCTGTCGCCAAGCTGCAGGAGAATCTACCCAAGGGCATTTCGATCAAGATCACCAGCGACGACGCGGTTTTCGTCAACGGCGCGGTGCACGAGGTCGAGATCGCACTCGGCCTGTCCGTGACCATGGTGCTGATCGTCATCTATGTGTTTCTGCTTGACTGGCGCGCAACGCTGATCCCGGGACTGTCGATGCCGGTCGCCATGATCGGCACCATCGCGGCCATCTATCTGGCCGGCTTCTCGGTCAACATCCTGACCCTGCTCGCTTTGGTGCTTGCGACGGGATTGGTCGTCGACGATGCCATCGTCGTGCTCGAAAACATCGTGCGACGACGCAATGAAGGCATGGGCCCGCGCGCCGCCGCCGTGCTCGGCGCTCAGGAAGTGTTCTTCGCCGTCATTGCCACTACTCTGACGCTGGTCGCCGTCTTCGTGCCGATCTCGTTCTTGCCCGGCCAGACCGGTGGCCTTTTCCGCGAATTCGGCTTCGTGCTCGCCATGTCGGTGCTTTTGTCCTGCGTGGTGGCGCTGACGCTGTGCCCGATGCTCGCCTCACGCATGCTATCGAGCGCCTCGCTGCACCATGAAGGCGGCCACGGCATCGGCGCCCGCATCGGCGGCGCGCTGAATTCAGCCTACAAGCGGGCCCTGCACGCTTGCCTCGACGCGCCATGGATCGTGCTTCTGGTCGCGGTGCTGTTTGCCGGCATCGCCTTCGCGCTGTTCGGCACCATCCGCCAGGAACTGACGCCGACCGAGGACCGCGCCGCCGTGCTGTTGCGCATCAGCGCCCCGCAAGGTGTCAGCCTCGACTACACGACGCAGCAGATGCAGAAGATCGAGAGGCTGATCCAGCCGATGCGCGAGTCCGGCGAGATCCGCAGCACTTTCGAGAACGCCGGCCAGAACGGCTCCTACAACTCAGGCTTCATGGTGATGACGCTGGCGCCGTGGAACGAGCGCAGCCGCAGCCAGCAAGAGATCATGGCCGAGATCAGCCAGCTGACGAGGCAGGTGCCGAGCGTGCGCATCTTCCCCGTGCAGCCCAACAGCCTCGGCATTCGCGGTGCCGGCAACGGCCTGCAGTTCGCGCTGGTCGGCAATAACCGCAAGGCGCTCGGCGACGCGGCGGTCAAGATCATCGCCGAGATGCAGAAGGACCCGCGTTTCCAGACACCGCGCCTGTCGATCGATCCGACGCAGCCGCAACTGGCCGTGGCCATCGACCGCGAGCGCGCCTCCGACCTCGGCATCGACATCACCGGGATGGCCAACACCTTGCAGGCCATGCTCGACGGCAACGATGTCGTCGATGTCTACATCGCCGACCGTAGCTACGGCGTGAAGCTGGTCTCGACCACCAACCCAATCAACGACCCGACCGACCTGGAGAACATCTTCCTGAAGACATCAGACGGCCGCTTCGTACCGATGTCGACCATTGCCACGCTGACCGAGCGTGCGGTGCCGCCGTCGCTGTCGCGTGAGCAGCAGCAGCCGTCGGTGGCGATCACCTCCAACCTCAACGGCGACTTCGCGCTTGGCGATGCCTTGACCCGCGCCGAGGAAATCGCGACGCCGCTTTTGCCTGCCGGCAGCCGCATCCTGCCGTTGGCCGAGGCCGCGACGCTGGGCGAAACCAACAGCGGCATGGTGACCATCTTCGGCTACGCTCTGGTCATCATCCTGCTGGTGCTGGCCGCCCAGTTCGAAAGCTTTGTCAGCGCCGTCATCATCATGGCGACGGTGCCGCTCGGGCTAGCTTGTGCCATCTTCGCGCTGCTGCTCTCGGGCACCAGCCTCAACGCCTACAGCCAGATTGGCCTGGTGCTGCTGGTCGGCGTCATGGCCAAGAACGGCATCCTGATCGTCGAATTCGCCAACCAGCTGCGCGATCGCGGGCTTGGCGTGCGCGAAGCGATCGAGCAGGCCTCGATCATCCGCGTGCGGCCGGTGATGATGACGATGATCTGCACCGTGCTCGGCGGCTTGCCGCTGGTGCTGGCGAGCGGCGCTGGCGCCGAGGCGCGCGTGGCGCTCGGCTGGGTCATCGTCGGCGGACTGGGCCTTGCCACCGTCTCGACGCTGTTCCTGACGCCGGTTGCCTATCTCTTGCTGGGCCGCTTCGTCACGCCGAAGACCCATGAGGAAGCGCGGCTAAAACGCGAGTTGGAGGAAGCCGCCTATAGCAAGGTTGAGTCGGCCGAATAGAGAAGTCCAAGAAAGTGTGTCGCGGTTTTCCGCCAGTGAATAGGCAGTGCCTATCTCAAGAACCGGCCTTCGATCGACCAGCGCGCGGCGAGGAAATTCAGCACCGCCGCCACCACGACACCGCCGATCTTTGCCGGCCATACTCCAACGGTGGCGGCAAACAGTGCGATCGAAAGGCTGGAGACACCGAGCGAAATCAGCGCCCCGAGCGAGGCGAAACGAAGGAACGCATCGCGCAGCCGGATGGCTTGATTGCGCTCGAACGCCCAGAAGCCGTTCGCCACGAACGAAAAGCTGACGGCGATGAACCAGGCAACGATGTTGGCGGGCACCGGCGGCATCTGCAGCTTGAGCAGCAGGTAGAAGCTGGCAAGGTCGATGGCCGTGTTGGCAAGTCCGACAATGGCAAAGCGGACGATCTTGTTGCCGGTCGAACGCCGGGGCTGGTCGGCGCCGCTCATCCCTTGCGATCCATGATTGCGACACCGGCGCGGGCCAGGCTGGTGCCGAAATCGTCCGATGCCAGGACCGCGAATTCGACCTCGCGCACGCTTTGCATCGGGTCACGCGCGCGCAACGTCTCGTCTACATGGCCGGGGTGGCACATAAACAGCCCCCGCTCCGGCAGTGCCTCGACGGCGGCCTGCAGCACGGATGCGAACTTTTCGGGTCGCCGCCAGTCATAGATGCCCGCGAGCGGTTCGAAGACGGTGAAGCCGGCATGCTGCATGGACCGGTTGAACCCGGCGGCGAGCGCTGCGATCGCGGCGACTTTCGGCGCCGTGCCGGCCAGTGCCGGCGCGCCGCGCAGTGCCGGCCTGTCGGCTTCTTCATGCAGACGCGCGCGCAGCCATGTGCGCACAACCGGAAGGAAATGCACATGCTGATGCCCGTCGACGAAATCGGGGCGGCGCCCGAGTGCTTCGACGAAGCGGCTGTACTGGGCGTCGAGTTCGGCATGCACATCGCGGTCGTCGATGCGGCCGCGCAGAACAGGCAATGCCAGCGAGCGGAGTGGTGGCAGCCGGCCTTCCGGCGCCAGGCTCGACCGGCCGGTGACGGCTGGCTGGTCGGTCAAGGTAAGATGCAGCCCGACCGCGACACGACCGCACAGGGGCTTAATGCGCTCCGCCTCCCGCGCCCATTGCGCAAATCCGGTCATGCAGCTGGTGCCGGTCAGGCGCCCACGATCGAGCAGGTCGAGGATCGCGGCGGAGACGCCTGGCGCCAGGCCGTAGTCGTCGGCGATCAGGCGGATGCGCCGCTTCATGCCTCGCGAGCGCCCGGTGCCAACCTGTCGGGAGCGACGTCGCTGCGTACGACATCGCGCACGATATAGACTGGCCGATCCTTGCTTTCGCTGAGCGTGACCCAGACATACTCGCCAATCAGGCCGAGAAGCGTCAGGTTGAGGCCGCCGAGCAGGACGACGGCGACCAGCAGGCTGGGATAGCCGGGAACGGCAATGCCGTAGAAGATCACCTCGAAGAACACCTTGGCGCCGTAGACCGCGCCGGCAAATGCGGCAAGCAGCCCGCTGAGGCTGATCAAGCGCAGCGGAATGACGGAAAAGGAGGTGAAACCTTCCAACGAGAAGGCGATCAGGTTGAGCCGGCTCCATTTCGACGTGCCGCTGGCGCGGTTCTCCGGCGAATAGGGCAACGCCTTCTGGCGGAAGCCGGCCCAGGCAAACAGACCCTTGTTGAAGCGTCGTTTGTCACGCAGGCTGGTCAGCGCACGCGCCACGGCACCGCGCATGACGCGAAAGTCGCCGGCATTTTCGGGAATGTCGAAACGCTGGCTGCTGTTGATCAGGCTGTAGAAAAGCCGCGCCAGCTGACTGCGTCGCCAACTGGCCTCACGCCTGTCGTTCTGCGCGTAGACGACATCGATGTCGGGATGTTCCACCAGCTCGGCGATCATCTTCAGGCTGATGTCCATCGAATGCTGGAGGTCGGCGTCCATGATCAGCACCATATCCCCGCGCGACTGGTCGAGACCGGCGAGCACGGCGACTTCCTTGCCGAAATTGCGGCTGAGGCGGACGATCTCCCATGACCCCGTCAGCACCTGCGAAAACCGTTTGGCGCCATCGTCGCGGCTGCCGTCGTCGACCAGGATCTTGTGCACGGTCATGCCGAAGCACTGTGCCACCGCTGCCTCCAGCGCGGCAAGCAACTCGGCGAAGGCCAATGCCGACGGCGCCTCGTTGAGGAACGGCGCGACGATATCGAGTACCGGCCGCGACTCAGCCATTTGCGACCCCCGCATTGACCACCTTTTCTCCCGCCTTGGCCCAGAACCACCAGATCAGGGAACAGGCGACGAAAGCAATCGCGATCGGCCGGAACCAGGGGTAAAGGAAAGCATGAACATGTTGCTCGACGCCGCTCAGCCCGGTCGCGAACAGCGCCGTCGACAGCACCGAGGCGAGAACGCCGCCTCGTTCCTCGCGCCACAACAGGGCGACGGCGAGCCCGGCGGGCACGGCGATCATCGCATAGGTGTTGGGCTCGACGCGCGGATTGAAGACGCACATGTAGAACGTGGCTGTCAGGAAGATCGCCAGCCCGGCCGTCCCCCGCTCGAGCTTGCGATCGAACCAGAGCACGGTCGAGAGCGTCAACAGGCCGACCACGAAGCGCACCGCCGTGGCGCCGGATTCCGCGATAGGCATCCCCGCCACCGCAAAAGGCGCGGTGAAATCGGAGGCAACAAAGCGGCTGGTCTTGTCGACCGCCATCGAGGTCAGCATGCGGGCGAAATCAAGATACTGGCCGTTCAGATAACTGGCTGGCGCGAAAGCATAAGGTATGGCGAGCACGAACAGCACCGCCAGCACCAGCACCGGGATCAGCCGGGGGCGCAGCCCTCCTGCCAACAGCAGCATGATGATCGCGGTCGGCTTGGCGATGACGGCCAGCGAAGCCCAGAAGAAGGTCTCGGCGCGCCGACCTTCAAGCGCCGAAAGCGTAAGGAGCCAGCAGGCGCCGGTCAGCAGTATTGTCGATTGTCCGTTGCGGATCGCGCCGAGCGCCAGCGGCAGAGCGAGGAAGAGACCGAATGAAAGCAGCCAGGTCAGTTGCTGACCGCCGAGCTTGCGAACCTGCCGCATTGCGGCAAAGGTCAGCACCGCGAAGCCGAGGGCATGCCACACCAGGCCGCCCAGATGCGGGCCCAGCTTCAGCAGCGGAACATAGAGCGCGGCAAAAGCCGGCGCGTAGAGATACCCCATCTGGGAGCCAAGATTGTAGAGCGGCCGGCCGGCCAGAAATTCCTCGCTGCCAAATCTGTAGGCCCCCAGCACCGAATGCGTGTCCGGCGACCACAGGACCATGACAAGAACGATCAGGAACGCTCCGATCCACATGCTAAGTCCCAAACGGTCGAAAACCGGGTTGGCAATCGTCATCAAGTCACTCCACACCACCCCGAAACAGGCCCTTGCCCGCGCCGTCAGGCATTCGATGGCGGCGGCATATCACGGACAAAGCGGCGCGGCATAGAGGGCTGAAAGAGTGGATGGTGCCCCAACGGCACCGGCGGCAGCCGGACATCGCCATTTTTGGCGTCGAGAGCGTCTGGAGGCTTCGTGTTCGAGCTTCGGGCACCTTCATGCTAAGGCCGGATGAACACCTTGCCGTTGGGCTTGGCCAGTTCCGCCGGCACCCGCGCCATTGCCTCGGCGAGCGGCACCACCGCCGTCACATCGGTCGACCAGCGCCCATCGGAGAACCGTTTCTGCGCTTCCAGGATCGCCGGGCCGCGGCGGTCGCGAAACTGGCGCATCCACTCGCTCAGCCAGAAACCCTCTATGTGCTTGTGCTGGAAGATCAGTTGGCCGGGTTCACGGATGATCGTGGCTTCGGGATCGAGCCGCCCATAGATGATCCAACGCGAGCGCTTCGGCATGACGTCGAAAATGGCAGAGGCAAGCGGCCCGGTGACCGCGTCGAGGAAGATGCGCGGCTGTTCGGCCTTCATCACCTCGCGTAGCGCCGTCTTGAAATCCGCTGCCTTTTCGTTGAGGACGTACGCCGCGCCAAGCTCCCTCAGAGCCGCGATCTGATCGTCGCGGCGCACCGTGACGATGGGTCGAAAACCCGCTTCCCTGGCCAGGCCGATGATCAGCTTGCAGAGTTGGCTGGCGCCGGCGGTCATGACGAAGGCCTTTTCGCCCTCTTCCGTGACGATGTCGAACATGGCGAGCGCGGTGAGCGGGTTGACGATCATCGCCGCGCCATCCTCGTCGCGAACGGTGTCGACGAGCGGGATGCACACCACCGCTTCCGCAACGGCATATTCGGCCCATGAGCCCCAGTTGCTGACGCCTGTGGCGAAAGCGACGCGCTTGCCGACGAGGCTCTTGGGATAGGGCTCATCGCCACTGGCGACGACGGTGCCGACACCCTCGAAACCGGCCGGCTGGCCCTTGGCGCGCGGCTGGCCGTACTGACCCTTGATGAAGGCGACATCGGACGGATTGATCGAGGCGAGGCTGACCTTGATCAGCACCTGCGTTGGCCCTGGCGTTGGCACCGCGATGCTGCCCGGCTCGAGATAGGGCTCCATCGCTTCCAGCACACTGCCGGAAGGCGTCCTGGTGTAGCCGTCGCCGACAAGCAGCAGCGCCTTCATTTCGGAGGGGACGGTCATCGGAACACTCCTTGCTCGGACCTGCCGGCGTCGCCGGGTGACGAATGCCGGCGCTCAAACCTTTTCCTGCGTGTATTTCTTCAGTTCCGTCCGCGCCACCTGGCGGCGATGCACGGCGTCAGGCCCATCGGCAAGGCGCAATGTCCGCAGATGCGTCCATGAGCGCGCCAGCGGCGTGTCCTGGCTGATGCCTTGCGCGCCGAACATCTGCACCGCCTCGTCGGTGACCTTGAGCGCGACGCGGGGTGCTACCACCTTGATCTGGCTGATCCAGGGTGCTGCGGCGCGCGCATCGCCCTGGTCGATCATCCATGCCGCCTTGAGGCAGAGCAGCCGCGCCATCTCGATCTCCATGCGGCATTCGGCGATGATGTCGAAATTGGCGCCGAGTTTTGCCAAGGGCTGGCCGAAGGCCTCGCGACGCACGGAACGCTGGCACAGCATCTCCAGCGCCATCTCGGCCTGGCCCATGGCGCGCATGCAGTGATGGATGCGGCCAGGGCCGAGCCGCCCCTGCGCGATCTCGAAACCCCTCCCCTCGCCGAGGATCAGGTTCGATGCGGGCACACGCACATTGTCGAAGCGAAGATGCATGTGGCCGTGCGGCGCGTCATCGTCGCCATAGACCTGCATGGCCCGGACCTTGGTCACGCCCTTTGCGTCGGAAGGCACCAGGATCATGGAATGCCGCCTGTGTTTCGGCTCTTCGTCGGCACCGGTCCGGACCATGACGATGTAGATGGCGCAGCGCGGATCGCCGGCGCCGGAGGCCCACCATTTCTCGCCGTTTAGCACATAGTCGCCGCCCTGGCGCTCACAGCGCATTGCAATGTTGGTGGCGTCGGACGAGGCGACATCCGGCTCGGTCATCAGGTAGGCCGAGCGGATCTTGCCGTCGAGCAGCGGCTTGAGCCACACATGCTTGTGGTCGGCCGAGCCATACCGTTCCAGCACCTCCATATTGCCGGTGTCGGGCGCCGAGCAGTTGAAGGTCTCGGCGCCGAGATGCGCCTTGCCCATCTCCTCGGCAAGATAGGCGTATTCGACCGTGGAAAGGCCGTAGCCGCGCTCCGAGCCGGTCAGCCAGAAGTTCCACAGGCCGCGCTCCCGTGCGGACTTCTTCAGCCCTTCGAGGATTTCGCTCTGGCGCGCACTATGGACCCAGCGGTCGCCTTGCTTGCCCACTTCGCCGAGGAATTCCTTGTCGAGCGGCATGATCTCGTCGCGCACCATGGCCGCGACGCGCGCGTGGATCGGCTTCAGCCGCTCGGTCATGCCGAGATTCATCTCCGTCATCGCTAACCCTTCATGCAGGCCAGGCATTTTACCCGTGGCAAGGATGACCGTACTTCGGATAGCCTTGTCAACGCGAACTGTTTTGCCTGCACACCGAGGCCCGCACACCAAGGCAGGGCGCGAAGGATTTGTGATGAGCTATCTGGACGAGCTGTTTTCGGTGGCCGGCAAGACCGCGCTGGTGACGGGAGCGGCGACCGGCATCGGCCGCATGGCGGCAACCGCGCTGGTGAAGGCCGGCGCGAGCGTCATGATCGCGTCGCGCAAGGGCGAGGATTGCATCAAGGTCGCCGGTGAACTGAACGGGCTTGGCGCACCTGGCCGGGCCGAAGGCTTCGCCGGCGATGTCTCCAGTGAAGCCGGCATTGCCGCACTCGTCGCCGAGGTCAAGGCGCGGACCGACCACCTGAACATCCTGGTCAACAACGCCGGTGTATCCTGGGGCGCGCCGCTGGAGAGCTTTCCCTATTCCGCCTGGGCGAAAGTGCTCGGCGTCAATGTCACCGCGGTCTTCCATCTGACGCGCGAATTGCTGCCGCTGCTCGATGCCGCCGCCAGCGATGCCGATCCGGCCCGGGTGATCAATCTTGGTTCGGTGATGGGCACGCAGCCGCTGGCCGACGACGCCTATTCCTACACGGCGTCGAAGGCCGCGGTTCATCATCTGACGCGTACCCTGGCGCTCGAATTCGCCGCCCGCCGCATCACCGTCAACGCCTTCGCCCCCGGCCCCTTCCAGAGCCGCATGACGGCTTTTGCCACCGGCACGCAGGAACAGGCCGCACATGTCGGCAACCATGTTCCGATCGGCCGTATCGGCGCACCGGATGACATTGCCGGCGCAACACTCTATTTGTGCAGCCGTGCAGGCAGCTATGTCACCGGCGCCATCCTGCCGATCGACGGCGGACAGTCGGTGCAGCATGGGCTGACGTTGTTCAAGGAATAACATTTTCCGGCCGGAGCCGGGGGTGAACTGGAGGACATCCGCGTGGAACCGATCAGTCTCGATGTACTTCTGGCCAGTGTCGGCAAGGAAGTTGGCGTGTCGCCGTGGCGGTTGGTCACGCAACGCATGATCGACCAGTTCGCCGACGCCACCGACGACCACCAGTTCATCCACTGCGATCCGGAGCGCGCTATGCGCGAGACGCCGTTTGGCGGCACCATCGCGCATGGCTTCCTGTCGCTGTCGCTGTTGTCGGCGATGACCTTCGAGACCATGCCGCCGCTGGAAAACGGCAGGATGGGCGTCAACCACGGCTTCGATTCATTGCGCTTCCTGGCGCCGGTGAAGACCGGCGCGCGCATCCGCACCCGTTTCGTGCTGGCCGACGTCAAGGTCAGGCCGTCGGGCTGGGTGCAGACCGCGCATGACGTGACGATCGAGATCGACGGCTCCAAGAAACCGGCGCTGACCGCTCGCTGGCTGACGCTGACCTTGATCGAACGCCAACCCGAGACGGCATGAGCGATCCGAACGTTCTCGACCAGGCAGCGCTTGCGCCTTATCTCGAGGCCAACATCCCCGGCTTCACCGGGCTTGCCTCCATCGAAAAATTCAAATCCGGCCAATCGAACCCGACTTACCTTTTGACCGCGCAAAGCGGCCGCTACGTGTTGCGCGCCAAGCCGCCCGGGCAACTGCTGAAATCGGCCCATCAGGTCGACCGCGAATTCACCGTGATGAGCGCGCTTGCCGGCACCGCCGTGCCGGTGCCCAGGATGCTGCATCTGTCGGCGGAGGTCTCGCCGATCGACCGTATGTTCTACGTCATGGATTTCCTCGACGGCCGCATCCTCTGGGATCCGGCGCTGCCGGAAGCCCGCGACAACGACGAACGCGCCGCCATCTACGATGCCATGAACGCTACGCTTGCGGCGCTGCACGATGTCGATGTCGGGGCCGCGGGTCTCGTCGATTTCGGTCGGCCCGGCAATTATTTCGAGCGCCAGCTGGCGCGCTGGACCACCCAGTATCGCGCCTCGGAAACCGGTACCATCGCCGATATGGACCAACTGATTGCCTGGCTGGAGACGCATAGGCCCGCCGACGACGGCCGCGTCTCGCTGGTGCATGGCGACTACCGGCTGGACAATCTGATTTTTGCCGCCGACCAGCCGACGGTTCTGGCGGTGCTCGACTGGGAATTGTCGACGCTCGGTCACCCCTTTGCCGACATCGCCTATCAATGCATGCAATGGCGCCTGCCCCACGCCTCGGGCTTTCGCGGCCTGGGCGGCGTCGACCGGCATGCGCTCGGCCTGCCCTCCGAAGAGAACTATGTCGTCGCCTACTGCCGGCGACGCGGGCTGGACGGCATCGGCGACTGGACCTTCTTCCTGGCCTTCTCCTTCTTTCGTCTGGCGGCGATCTGCCAAGGCGTCTTCAAGCGGGCATTGGACGGCAACGCCTCCAATCCCGAAAAGGCCAGAACCTATGGCGAGGCGGTAAAACTGCTTTCGCATCTCGCCGCGAAACTGATCGACCAGGAGGCGTGATGGGCCGTTTTGCGGGAGCAACCGTGCTGATCACCGGTGCGACCGGCGGGCTTGGCCGGGGTGCGGCGAAGGGCTTTGCCGCTGAAGGTGCGCGGCTGGTGCTGTCGGACATCGACGAAGGGGCGCTGGCCGACCTTGCAGCCACACTGCAGGCCGAAACGGCGATCCTGGCCGGCAACATCGCCAACGAAAAACTGTCCGAGGATCTGGTCAGGCTGGCGGTCGAAAAATTCGGCCGGCTGGATGTCGCCATCAACAATGCCGGCATCGTCCAGAGCTTCGTGCGCTTGCCGCAGGTCCCCTCGGATGAGGCTCGCCGCGTGCTGGAGGTCGATCTGCTCGGCGTCTTCTATGCCATGAAGCACCAGATCCCGCAGATGGAGCGGCAGTTCAAGGCGACCGGCAAGGGCGGCGCCATCGTCAACATCGCTTCGGCCGCCGGCCTGTCCGGCGCGCCGAAACTCTCGGTCTATGCCGCCGCCAAGCACGGCGTCATCGGTTTGACCCGCTCGGCGGCGGTCGAATACGCCACCAAGGGCCTGCGTATCAACGCCATCTGCCCCGCCCACACGAGAACGGCGATGGTCGACAGCTTCGTGCGCGTTTCCGGCGCGCCGGAAGCGGAGGCGTTGGCGGAGCTGACGCGTGGCGTGCCGATGAAGCGGGTGGCGGAAGTCGACGAAATCACCACCGCCATCCTGTTTGCCGCCGATCCGGCAAACTCCTTCATGACCGGCCATGCGCTGGCCGTCGACGGCGGCATCGGTGCGATCTGAAGCATGCCGTTTGGGAACCTGTCGCGCCCTTGTCCGTTTTCGTACAGCGTATATAATTTAGCCAGGTACCAACCAACCAAAGGCACGAGATCTTGCCGCCGAGCGTCCAGACACGCCGCGAGAAACAAAGGGCCGAACTGCGCTCCGAGTTGGTCGAGGCCGCGCACAAGCTCGTCCAGGAAGAAGGCTATGAAGGCCTGACCATCCGCAAACTGGCCAAGCGGGTCGGCTACGCGCCGATGTCGGTCTATTCCTACTTCGCCGACAAGCAGGACATCCTGTTCGCCCTGGCCGAAGATGCGTTCGAGACGCTTGCCCGCCGCATCGAGGAGCATTCGTCCGACGATCCGATCGAGGCATTGCAGGCGGTCATGACCGAGTATGCCGCCTTCGGGCTCGGCAATCCCAACGAATATCGCACCGTGTTCATGACCGAGAAGACCAAGCTGCCGGAAGGCAGGAGCTATGAGGACATGGAAGAGAGCAACCCGGCGATGAACGCGCTGATCAGCAGGGTCGAGGCCTGTGTCGCCGCCGGCAAGCTGCAGGGCGACCCGCGCGCCATCGCCACCATGCTGTGGGCGGTCGGCCACGGCACGATCTCGCTGCTGATCACCTTTCCGTTCTATCCCTTCGGCGACCCGCAGGCTTTCGTGAAGCGGATGTGCGATTTCACGCTTGCCACGCTGAGCACGCAGACCGTGCCGCCGCTGACCGAAACGCCGGTCAAGTGCTGAGCGGCATCCTTCACCGGCTCTGACAACCACGACCAACGTCCGGTTGGAGTGCTCGGCTGCGCCAGAACGCCGCGATTTTCGGCGTTCAATAAAAGTTCAATAAAATTCATTCGTACATGTACGTTTCTGACTTGAACGACGGCATTGCCAGACGTATATGTACGCCGTATCGTACACGTACGGAGAAAATTCAACGGTCGAAAACGGAGACTGACGATGAAAACGACACTCCTCACACTCGCCGCCGTGCTGGCACTTTCGGGCTCGGCCTTCGCCGCCGGCGCCGCCCAACCGGTCAAGCAGGCACCAGCTGCGACCTGCGTCGACACCAGGACCCACGTGAAGCTCGATTGCGCTCCCACCGGCTCGGTCGAGAAGAAGGGCTCCACCGAAAACACCGCTGACGGCAAGGGCCCGCGGCTCGGCATCAGCATCAATCCGTGGATCGTGCCCAGCACATTCTGAGACAAAATCAAAAAGCCGAGGCCGGCGCAAATTGAAAGCCGGCCTGGCGAGCAGTTTGGTCTAAGCGACGCCGTCTCGGTTGGCGGCACCGGACTGGCCCAGGCGAACGCTGACGCGTAGCCCGGCCTGGCCCATCAACTCAGGCCCTTGTCACCGTCGGCATGCAGGCGCAGCCCTTTCTGGACGATCTTCTCCTTGGCGGCATCCGTCGGCACGTTCGGCGCATTGGTGATGCCGGACCAGGCCGGCGCCGGGTTGTGCGCCCAATGCACGGCGTTGCGCAGCACCTGTTGCACGCCCTCATTGTGGTAGATCGGGTAGGTTTCGTGGCCGGGCGAAAAGTAGAAGATCCTGCCGGCGCCGCGCTGGTAGGTCAGTCCGGATCGGAACACCTCGCCGCCCTCGTACCAGGAGACGAACACCGTCTCGAGCGGCTCCGGCACCGCGAACGGCTCGCCATACATTTCCGTCTCGCCAATCTCCAGGCACTCACCGATGCCCTGCGCGATCGGATGGCTGCGATTGATCGCCCAGACGCGCTCGCGCTCGCCCGCCTCGCGCCATTTCAGCGAACAGGGCGTGCCCATTAGCCGCTTGAAAATCTTCGAGTAGTGGCCGGAATGGAGCACGATCAGCCCCATGCCTTCCCACACTCGCTTCTGCACGCGCTCGACGATCTCGTCCTTGACCTCGCCATGCGACCTGTGACCCCACCACAGCAGGACATCGGTGGTGGCCAGGCGCTGTTCGCTCAAGCCGTGCTCGGGTTCCTGCAAGGTGGCGGTGGTCGCCTCGATACCCTTGTCCTGGTTGAGCGCCGCGGCGATCGTGCCATGCATGCCCAAGGGATAAAGGTCGCGCACGGCGGCATTGGTCTGCTCGTGGACGTTCTCGCCCCAAACGATGGCTTTTGTCGGCATTTTTCTCTCCCAAAGCGCTTTAAATAGCATGTCCGATGGGATTGAGAAGGCCCGATCCGGCTGGTCCGATGGAAACTACCTCGTGCGCTTCTTGCGGCCGGCCACGGTCTTGGCCTTGCCCGGCTTCGCGGGACCGCCGGGGATGGCCGTTCCCGTTATCGACACCGGATCGCTGGCCGGAAAGGTGTCCTCGAGGCCTTCCTCGAGTTCTTCTTCGGCGCTCGAGCCTTGGTGCTTCTCATGTTCGAGCGAACGAACGGCAGGGCTCTTCTTGACCGGCGACTTCGGCGCGGAATTCGACGGCATCGGCATTCTCCCTCGGTGTACGGATGCAGAACGAGCTTGCCCTGCAAAACGTTCCGAGTTCAGACCGCTGCGTCCCGCGATCCCTCGGACAGGAAAGTAAAGACATAGTCCGAGAAGGAACGCCAGCACTCGACCCGGAAGGCATCGGCCGCCGTTCGCAGCAGCACGATCTCGGCCTTGCCCAGGATCGTGCGCGAAGCCGCTCCGACCGGGAAGGCATCAAGGGACAGATCCTGCGGGCAGCCAGAATTGATCGCCGCGGCCGCGCCGGCGCCCGTCACGGCAATCGCAATGTTGCGATGCGATATACCGACGGCCGAATGGAGGGCGGAAACCGCGGCGCAGTCGGCGAGCGGATCGTTGCCGGCCTCGTCGATGACCAGCCATTCGTCGGGTCCAAGCCACAGAGCGGTGCGGCCGGCCTTCGTGGCCGAGGTCTTCGGCTTTTTCGGCAAGGTCACACCAAGCGCCTTGGAAAGAGCGGCAGTCGAAGCCTCCGGCGCGCGCAGCGAGATGCGCTCGGCCGGCGGCAGCACCCCGACCTTGGCGCCAGTCGCGGCGGTGCTGCGTCCAGCCAGCGCCGGACGGCGCTCGACCGAAGGCGATGCAACCGAAGTCGTCTTCTTTGCAGCGGCTTTAGCCATTGAGGCGCCCTCCCGTCTCGTCGAAGAACACCATGCCGGAAACCTCCACTTCGATCACCCCGTTCGGCATCGGCACGTAGAGCGTGTCGCCCATGCGGTCGCGGCCGCCGGCGACCAGCGCAAGGGCAATCGAGCGGCCGCAATTTTCCGACCAGTAGCTCGAGGTGACGTGGCCGATCATCTTCATCGGGATCGCCTGCCTTGGATCCTCGACGATTTGCGCGCCTTCTTCCAGCACCACCTTGGGGTCCTTGGTCTTGAGGCCGACCAGCTGCTTGCGGCCCTTGGCGACCAGATCCGGCCGCGCCATGCCGCGGATACCGACGAAATCGGCCTTCTTCTTGCCGACGGCCCAGTCGAGCCCGGCATCGTTCGGCGTCACCGTGCCGTCAGTATCCTGGCCGACGATGATGTAGCCCTTTTCGGCGCGCAGCACGTGCATGGCTTCGGTGCCGTAGGCCGCCGCACCATGCTTCTGGCCCTCGGCCCAAAGCGCTTCCCATACGGCCTGTCCGTAGTCGGCCGGCACGTTGACCTCGAAGCCACGCTCGCCGGTGAAGGACATGCGGAACAGCCGGGTCGGCACGCCGCAGATCTTGCCTTCGCGCACCGACATGTGCGGCAGCGCCTCGTCGGACATGTCGATGCCTTCGACCAGCGGCGCGATGATGTCGCGCGACTTGGGACCCTGTACGGCGATGACCGCCCATTGCTCGGTGATCGAGGTCAGCCAGACATTGAGTTGCGGGAACTCGGTCTGGAGATAATCCTCCATGTGGTTCATGACGCGCGGCGCGCCGCCGGTCGTCGTGGTCACATGGAAGCGGTCTGGCGCCAGCCTGCCGACGACGCCGTCATCATAGATGAAGCCGTCCTCGCGCAGCATGATGCCATAGCGGCAGCGGCCTGGCTCCAGCTTCTCCCACGGATTGGTGTACAGCAGTTCCATGAACTTGGCCGCATCCGGCCCGACCACTTCGATCTTGCCGAGCGTCGAGGCATCGAACAGGCCGGCCGTCTTTCGCACCGCGACGCATTCGCGGTCGACCGCGGCGTGCATGTCGTCACCCCCCTTGGGGAAATACCAGGCGCGCTTCCACTGTCCGACATCCTCGAACACGGCGCCTTGCGCTTCGGCCCACGGATGGATCGCCGTCTTGCGCGTCGGGTCGAACAGCGGCCCGCGCGCGTGGCTGACGATCGCGCCGAAGGTGACAGGCGTATAGGGCGCCCGGAACGTGGTCAGGCCGACTTCCGGGATTGGCTTGCCAAGTACCTCGGCAGCAATCGCCAGGCCGTGCATGTTGGAGGTCTTGCCCTGGTCGGTCGCCATGCCGTTGGTGGTGAAGCGCTTGACGTGCTCGATCGAGCGCATGCCCTCATGCACCGCCTGGCGGATATCCTTGGCGGTGACGTCGTTCTGGAAATCGACAAAGGCCTTGACCGTCGTGTCCGGCCCGGCGCCGGGGGCAGCCCCCAGCATGCCGCGCGACCAGCTCTCCGAGGCGTCGACCTTCGGCTTGTTGCTCTTGGCGGTTTTAGCAGCGGCATCTTTCGCTGCCTTCTCGCCGGCCGCATATGCCTCGTCGATCGTCGCTGACAGCCCGTCGGTGCCGTTGCAGGCGCCGACCGAGACGCAATCCTGCGCATAGGTGCCCGGCACGAAGCGCTTGGTCTCGTCGTTGAAAGCGACCTTGCCGCGCGACTGCGAGAACAGATGCACCGACGGCGTCCAGCCGGCCGACATCAGGATCGCATCGACCGGGATGGTGCGTTCGCCGCCGCCATTCTTCGGCCGCACGGTCATCGACGACACCCGCGATTTGCCGCCGGCGCGGATCACCGCGCGGCCGAAATTGACCTCGATGCCGAGCGCCCTCGCCTCGTCGATCACCGGTCCGGTCGGATGGTCGCGCAGGTCGACGATCGCCGCCACGTTGACGCCGGCCTTCTTAAGGTCGATCGCCGCCGCATATGCGGAATCATTGGCGGTGTAGACGCCGACATTCTTGCCGACAGCGACGCCATAGTGGTTGAGATAGGTGCGCGCCGCGCCGGCCAGCATGATGCCCGGCCGGTCGTTGTCGGCGAACACCATGTGCCGTTCGATGGCGCCGGAGGCCAGCACGACGCGCTTGGCCCTCACCTGCCACAGCCGCTCGCGCGGCAGGTCGTGGCCGGGGGCGGAGAGATGATCGCTGACGCGCTCAACCAGGCCGACGAAATTCTGCGCGTAGTAGCCGAAGGCCGTCGTGCGCGGAAGCACGCGGACATTGTCCATGCCTTGAAGCCTGGCAATCGCCGCCTGCGCCCAGGCAAAACCGTCCTGGCCATCGATCCCGGCACCGGTCTCGAAACGCAAGCTGCCACCGAACTCGGCCTGCTCGTCGGCCAGGATGACGCGCACGCCGGTCTCGGCCGCGGCAAGTGCTGCAGCGATGCCGGCGGCACCGCCGCCCAGCACCAGCACGTCGCAATGCGCATAGCGCGACGAATAATGATCGGGATCAGGTTTATCCGGGGAAACGCCAAGGCCGGCCGCGGCGCGGATCTTCGGCTCGTAAAGGCTCTTCCAGGCCGCTTTCGGCCACATGAAGGTCTTGTAGTAGAAGCCGGCCGAAAACAACGGCGACGCGATGTCGTTGACCGCGCCGACGTCGAAGGACAGCGACGGCCAGCGGTTCTGCGACTGTGCTTCAAGCCCGTCATAGAGCTCTTGCACGGTGGCCCGCACGTTTGGCGTCTTGCGCGCCGCGTCACGCTTGATCTCGACCAGCGCGTTGGGCTCTTCCGCGCCCGCCGACAGGATGCCGCGCGGACGGTGGTATTTGAACGAGCGGCCGACGAGATGGACGCCATTGGCAAGCAGCGCCGAAGCCAGCGTGTCGCCCTCGATGCCGGCGTAGGACTGGCCATCGAAGCTGAACCGCGCGGTCTTTGCCTGCTTGAGGCGACCGGCACCGGGAATGCGGAACGCGCCGCTCATTTGGCAACCACTTCGTTGGAGATCTTGGGCAGCTTCGACGGTTTTGGCTCGCCGGCCTTGTAGGTCATGATGAACTTGTCGGTGACGGTGTCGCGCACCGCATTGAAGAAGCGAGCGCAGCCATGCATGTGCCGCCAGCGCTCATAGATGATGCCCTTGGGATTCGAGCGGATGAAGAAGAACTTTTCGAAATCGTCGTCGGTCTCGCCAGCCATGTTGGCCGAGCGCGCGATATGCGCCTCGCCGGCGTTGCGGAACTCGAGTTCCGGGCGCTCTTCCTCGCAATAGGGGCAGCGGATGAGAAGCATTTGGTTCGTTCCTACAATTCGCCGTTGCCGACATGAGCGCCGGCGGGTTGGTCGCAAAGCCTCTGGCCCATGGCGGCAAAAGGCGCGACGAGCCGGATGCGCTCCTCCACGCTTGCGGCCGGACGAAACAGGTCGCGATATGCCATGTTGCCGATGGTGAGTTGCATCGGATCGGTCGTGACGATGACGCGGCGCGGCTCGAATGTGTCGTCCTCATCCTGGTCGGAAGGCATGTTCTCCAGGAACATGACCACCTTCTGGCCGCCGCTCCACACGCAGGCCAGGATGCCGTCATCGACGGAAAACGGCCAATTGGCCTCGTTCCCGGCGCGGCTGATCGGCTGCGTGCGCACTTCGTCCGCCGAGGGAAAATGGAACATGCCCTGTTCCCCCGCCAGCATCAGCGGCATGGCGACAGCCATCTGCGCCATCATCAGTGCGCCACCGCCGCCGCCGCCGCCTCGTCGATGAGGCGGCCGGTGCGGAAGCGTTCGATGGTGAAGGGCGCGTTGATCGGATGCGGATCGTCCTTGGCGATGGTGTGGGCAAAGACATGGCCAGAGCCCGGCGTCGCCTTGAAGCCGCCCGTGCCCCAGCCGCAATTGACATAGAGGCCGGGCACCGGCGTCTTGGCCAGGATCGGCGAGCGGTCGGGCGTGACGTCGACGATGCCGCCCCATGAGCGCAGCATCTTCATGCGCGTGAAGATCGGGAACATCTCGCAGATGGCGTCGAGCGTGTGCTGCAATATGTGCAGGCCCCCGGTCTGGGAATAGGAGACATACTGATCGGTGCCGGCACCGATCACCAGCTCGCCCTTGTCGGACTGCGAGATATAGGCATGCACCGTGTTCGACATCACCACGCAAGGCACCACCGGCTTGACCGGCTCCGACACCAGCGCCTGCAGCGGATAGCTTTCCAGCGGCATGCGCACGCCGGCCATGTTCATGATGACGGACGAATGGCCGGCGGCAACGACGCCGACCTTCTTGGCGCCGATGAAGCCGCGCGTCGTGTCGACGCCCATCACCGCGCCATTGGCCGCCCGCTTGACGCCGGTGACCTCGCAATTCTGGATGATGTGGACGCCGCGCGCCGAGGCGCCGCGGGCATAGCCCCAGGCCACGGCATCGTGGCGCGCCGTGCCACCGCGGCGCTGCAAGGCCGCACCGACGACGGGATAGCGGGCATCCTTGGAAGTGTTTAGCGGCGGGCAGAATTCCTTCGCCTGCTCCGGCGTCAGCCATTCATTGTCGATGCCGTTCAGCCGGTTGGCGTGGACATGACGCTTCAGCACCTGGATGTCGTGCACGTTGTGGGCCAGCATCATGACGCCACGCGCCGAATACATGACGTTGTAGTTGAGCTCCTGGCTGAGCCCGTCCCACAGCTTCAGCGCATGGTCGTAGATGCCGGCGCTCTCGTCATAGAGATAGTTCGAGCGGATGATGGTGGTGTTGCGGCCGGTGTTGCCGCCGCCGAGCCAGCCTTTTTCCAGCACCGCGACATTGGTGATGCCGTGCACCGTGGCGAGGTAATAGGCGGTGGCCAGGCCATGACCGCCGGCGCCGACGATGATGACGTCATACTCCTTTTTCGGCTCAGGAGAGGACCACTGTTCCTCCCAGCCCTTGTGGCCGCGCATGGCCTCGCGGGCGATGGCGAATACCGAATATTTCTTCAACGTTCCAGCCTCGCAAATGGCAGCCAAGCGTTCATCAAGCCTCGGCGCGCGAGGTGTATCACTAGCGAAACGCAGCTTCCACCCTTGCGCTGTTTGCGACGGCGCTTGCCGTTTTGCGCCGCGCTGAAAAAGACGCATGCGATCTGGTAGCCATCCTAGCCTTCAGTCACATTGCCTGTCGCGGGACTCGGGAGGACGATCATGGGCAACGCCTGGTGGAATTTGACGTTGCGCTTCCTGCTGGAGCTTGCCGCCTTGCTTGGCCTCGGCCTGGCGGGTTGGGATGTCTCCGACGAATGGTGGCGCTGGGTCTTCGCCCTGGCCTTGCCGCTCATCGCAGCAGCCTTGTGGGGCACCTTCGCCGTCCTCGACGATCCGAGCCGGTCGGGCCGCGCCCCGGTGCCCGTACCGGGTGCGGTGCGTCTGGCGCTGGAACTGACGATCCTGTTCGGTGGTGCCGTCGGATTCTACGTGGCCGGCTACACGACCACGAGCATCATCGTCGCCCTGCTCATCGTCATCAGCTACGCGTTCTCGCTCGATCGCCTCAGCTGGCTGCTGAAGCAATAGTTCGCCCAACCAGCCTCGCCTTCCCAACCGGCTCGCTTTCATCCATTGGCGGCAAGAAACCAACTGCGCAGGTATCGGGTGTCGCGGGTAGGTGTGGCCTGCGACCAAGGGACCTCGTTGCCGGCACCAGTCGGCCAGACAGGACCGACAGAAGGACGACAGCCATGCTCGCACTCGCCAACAAAATCGCCATCGTCACCGGCGCCAGTTCCGGCATCGGCCGCGCCACCGCGAAACTGTTCGCCGAGGAAGGCGCCAAGGTCATCGTCGCCGCCCGCCGCCAGGCCGAGCTCGATGCGCTGGTGGCCGAGATAGCCGACGCCGACGGCGCGGCCGTCGCCCTTGCCGGCAATGTCCGTGACGAAACCTATGCGAAAGCCCTTGTCGATCTGGCTCTCGAAAAATTCGGTGGGCTCGACATCGCCTTCAACAACGCCGGCGCCGTCGGCCTGATGGGTCCGATTTCGGAACTGCCGCTGGAAGAATGGCGCGAGACGCTCGACACCAACCTCACCAGCGCGTTTCTCGGCGCGAAGTATCAGGTGCCGGCGATGATCGAGCGTGGCGGTGGTTCGCTGATCTTCACTTCCACCTTCGTCGGCAACACCGTCGGCATGCCCGGCATGACCAGCTATGCCGCGAGCAAGGCCGGGCTGATTGGGCTGACGCAGGTGCTTGCCGCGGAATATGGCCCAAAGGGCGTGCGGGTCAACGCGCTGCTGCCCGGCGGCACCGACACGCCGGCAGCGACCTTCAAGACTCCTGAGGCGCGGGCTTTCGTCGAAAACCTGCATGCGTTGAAGCGTGTCGCGACACCGGAAGAGATCGCCCGTTCGGCCCTCTACCTTGCCTCCGACGCATCCAGCTTCACCACGGGAGCCGCGCTGTTTGCCGATGGCGGCGTGTCGATCAACCGGACGTGAAGGCTTTTCCCCGCCAGGATGCATGTTGATTGTCGCAAGGTGGACGGCCGGTCTTGCTTTTTCCGTGCGATTTGGCGATGCCGTTTCCTGTCGAAACGGTCTTTTGCCAATACAGGTCCTGGAACCATGATGCTGATCAGAACCTACGTGGCTGCGAGTGCCATCGAAGGCGTCGGCATGTTCGCCGCCGAGCCGATCAGGAAAGGCGCCTCGATCTGGCGGCTCGATCCGGATTTCGACCGATTGATTCCGATGGAAAAATACGAGGCAGCCCCCTCGCATCTGAGGGAATTGCTCGACCGCTATGCCTATCCAAGCCCGGACCGTCCCGGTTTCATGGTCTATGAGGTCGACAATGGGCGTTTTATGAATCACGCCGAACGGCCGAATACGGATTTTTCGCAGTATGGCGGCGCCATTGCCACCCGCGACATCGCGGCCGGCGAGGAGATCACCTGCGACTATGGCGAGTTCTTCGAAGATTTCGAGCGGCTTCACCTCGCCACGGCGTAGTCGGCTCCTGATCCAGCGGCAAACCGGTTGCGGTTTGCCGGTGATGTTCATTTCGGCTGTGGACAGCGCGGCCTGATTCTGCTATCAGCCGCCACAATTCGTGGTGTAGATCGCTGCGGAGGCTTGTGGCTATGGCCGCTTGCCTGTTGATAACAAACCCGAAAGACAGGATTGCCCGTGCAGGTACTCGTCCGCGACAATAACGTTGATCAGGCGCTTCGCGCGCTCAAGAAGAAGATGCAGCGCGAAGGCATTTTCCGCGAAATGAAGATGCGCGGCCATTACGAGAAGCCTTCCGAGAAGCGCGCCCGTGAAAAGGCCGAAGCCGTGCGCCGCGCCCGCAAGCTGGCTCGCAAGCGCGCACAGCGCGAAGGCCTGCTGCCGATGACGCCGCGTCCGGTTGCTGCTGGCGCCGCCGGCGGTGCAGGTGGTGCCCCGCGCCCGCCGCGGTTCTAACGCCAATTTTTCGTCCTTTTCGAAGGATACTAGAGGTGGCGCGATGCGGAATCGCCGCCACCTTTTTGTTTAGGGCGACATGCGTCCACTTGAACGCTCAAAAGATGCTCTAACGCTTTACGACAATTTTGACCCGGCCCGGAGGGGGGACCCGGACCGAGTGACGCGGCTGAAGTGAGGACAGGGCAGACATGAACGCAATCAGCGTGGAGCGCAGAACCCCATTGCGCGGCTTTGCCCTGACGGCAGCCCTGCTTTCCGGGCTGGCGCTGGCCGGCTGCCAGACGGCGGGCCCTACAGGCGAATTCAACAACATCGACAAGGCGCAAGGCTCGAGCGAGAACATCTCCTCGCTGTCGGCGGTGATCCAGCGCAATCCCAAGGATCCCGAAGGCTACAATGTGCGCGGCTCCGCTTATGGCCGTGGCGGCCAGTACCAGACGGCGCTCCAGGATTTCAACACCGCCATCCAGCTCAACCCGAATTTCTACCAGGCCTATTCGAACCGTGCGCTCATTCAGCGCTTCCTCGGCAATCAGAAGGCCGCGCTCGACGACTACAACCGCTCGATCCAGATCAATGGCAATTATGACGCCGCCTATATCGGCCGCGGCAATCTCTACCGCAAGGCGGGTCGCACCCAGGATGCCTTCAACGACTTCCAGAAGGCAATCCAGCTCGACACCACCGATGCGCGCGCTTACCACAATCGCGGCCTGATCTATCAGAGCCAGGGCCAGCACAAGTTCGCCATCGAGGATTTCTCGACCGCCATCTCGCTAGCGCCGGACGCCGCCGAGCCCTACAACGGCCGCGGCCTTTCCTACCTGGCAACCAACGACGAAGACAACGCCTTTGCCGACTTCAACATGGCGATCAAGCTCGACGGCAAGAACGCCGAGGCCTGGGCCAATCAGGCGCTGATCTACGAGCGGCGCGGCGACAAGGTCAAGGCAGGGAAATCATACCGCGAAGCCGTGCATCTTGATCCGACCTACCAGCCGGCCAAGGATGGCCTCGCCCGCGTCAGCGGTGCGACTTAGGCTTCAATCAAAGCGCTGCCCGTTGTGCGCCCAAAAGAGCGCGCGGCTCTCGAAAAACCCATCAGCCCGAACCCCGGCGGCAAGGTGTTGGCGCGTGCCTTGTTCGCGCCAAGTTTTCAGGGGAACGGTCTGGCCACCCAAGCCGTTATTCCAAGCAATTTGCGAAAGGACCCTCCCATGATCAAGAAACTCGCCTGCGCCGCGGCCCTCGCCACGACGGTGTTCGCCGCCGCCCCTGCCAGCGCCGGCAAGCTGCAGCTCGGAACGCTCGACTGCACCATTGATGGCGGCACCTCTTACATCGTCGCTTCCAACAAGGGCGTGTCCTGTGTCTTCCGCCCCTACCACCACGGACCGTCGGAGATTTACACCGGCGTCATTTCCAAGATCGGCGTGGATGTCGGCCAGACGCATCAGGGCCAGCTCGTCTGGGCCGTGCTGGCGGCAACGCGCAACCGTGACGCGGGCGATCTCGCCGGCAGCTATTATGGTGTCAACGCCGAGGCCAGCGTGGTGACCGGCGGCGGCGCCAACCTGCTGGTCGGTGGCTTCAACAGCGCCTTCATGCTGGAGCCGCTCAGCGTGCAAGCACAGACCGGCGTCAACCTCGCCGTGGCCGTGACCTCGCTGGAGCTGATCCACTCGCTCAAGTGATTGCATGGAGCTCTGCGCTCCACGACCCCTCTATTTACGGCGCGGAACCAGATAGGGTGGTTCCGCGCCGTTTGATTCTTGGGCAATACCGGGAAAAAGGTGAAACGGCTTTGCCAGGAAAAGCGCGTAGCGCTTTCCCTCAGGGAATTGCGTCAAAACAGAGAGATAGGGCGGTTCCGAACCGCTGGGGGGACTGCATGCCAAAGAAAGCCATCGCTGCTGCCCTATTCGCCACCACGCTTGCCGGAGCGGCGCATGCACAGGACAACGGCATCGAACTCGGCGTGCTGGATTGCGCCATCGGCGGCGGGACCGGGTTCATCTTCGGCTCGAGCAAGGATTTGAGCTGCACCTTCAACCCCGCCGACAAGACCTTTGCACCGGAAGCCTATTTCGGCGCCGTCAACAAATACGGCCTCGACATCGGCACCACGAAGCAGACGGTGATGCAGTGGATCGTGCTGACACCGCTGAAGAACATCTACGCGCCGGGCGCGCTGGCGGGCGACTATATCGGCGCCAGCGCCGAGGTAACGGCCGCCGTCGGCGCCGGTGCCAATCTGCTGGTCGGCGGCTCCTCGCAGGCCTTCACCTTGCAGCCACTCAGCCTGCAGACGCAGACCGGCATCAACCTCGCCATCGGCGTCAGCCAGTTCCAGTTGCGCAGCACCGAGAATTGATCGCCGGTTGCCTGCTGAAAAAATCTCGAAAATTTCGCTTGAGCTCAACCCTGGTTGAGGTTTTACAAGCCGGCCCCGACTGGAGCGGCGCCCTCGACGCGGCGCGCGATGCACGCTCCCGCCTGCGCATGGTCCTGCCGGAAACCCATACTGGCTTCTGGCGCCATGCGCTGGCATCGAGATATGGAAGGCAGGGGGGGAAATGACCGGAATCAGCACAAACAGGGTCGACTGGCGCGCTTTGTGGGCAAGCGGCGACCTGGCGCGTTTCTGCTTCATCAGCCTCGGCATCCTGCTACACGCCACCAACGAGACGATGGTGGCGACGGTGATGCCGGCCATGGTCGGCGAACTGGCCGGCGTCCAGCTCGTCGGCTGGTCTCTGGCCATCTATGAGCTCGGCGCCATCGTTGCCGGCGCCGCGGCGGGGCGGCTGGTGAGCTATGTGGCGCTGCGCACCAACATGGTGGTTGCCGCCCTCCTCTATGCCACCGGGGCGCTGATCTGCGCCACCTCGCCTTCCATGCAATTGTTCCTTGCCGGCCGCCTGATCGAGGGGCTTGGCGGCGGCGCGTTGGTGTCGCTGGCCTTCGTCTCGGTCGAACGGCTGTTCTCGCGCGCCATCTGGCCGCAGCTTTTCGGCATCATGTCGGCGATCTGGGGCGTCGCCGCCTTCAGCGGCCCGCTTCTCGGCGCGATCATGACCGAGCTTTTGTCATGGCGCTGGGCCTTTGGCATCTTCACCTTCGGCGGCACAGCGATGGCGCTGGCGAGCCTGATTGTCCTCAACACGCCCGAGGCCACCAGGCCGCAGGCGACCGCGGGCAAGGCGCCGCCCTTCCCATTCGCAGCGCTTGGCTGCCTTGCCGTCGCCGTGGTGCTGATCGCCTCGGCAGGCGTCGACATCGCCCTGCTGCGCTCGTCGGTGCTGATGGCCCTCGGCCTCATCGGCCTGGTGCTGTTCTTCTACATCGACGCGCTGAAGCCGCGCTCCCGGCTTTTTCCGGCGCGGCTGTTCTCTTGGCGCACACCGGTCGGCGCCGGCATGACCATGGTCGCCGCCTTTTCGGTGGCGACCTGTTCCTTCGGCGTCTACGGGCCGCTGATCCTGACCAGCCTGCACAACATCCCGCTGCTCACCACCGGCTACATCATCGCCGCCGAATCGATCGCCTGGTCGATCCTGTCGATCCTCGTCGCCAATGCGCCACCGCACCGCGAGCGGTTGATCATCGTTGGCGGCGCGCTGATGATCGCGGCAGGCATCGCCGGCTTTGCCTATACGATACCGCTAGGCTCCATTCCGCTGATCCTGCTTGGCGCCCTGCTGCAGGGTGGCGGCTTCGGCATCGCCTGGCCGTTCCTGACGCGCGTCATCGTTGCCTCCGCCCCGGAGGACGAGCAGACCATCGCCTCGGCGGCCGTGCCAACCATGCAGCGCATCGGCTATGCCGTGGGGGCAGCACTTGCCGGGATCGTTGCCAATGCCAGCGGCTTTTCAGAAGGACTGAATCATGACGCGGCCGCGAATGTCGCGTCCTGGCTGTTTCTTGCCTTCGTGCCGCTCGGCATTGTGGGCTGCCTCGCGGCCTTGCGGACATCGTCGACGGCAAACCGCCTGCAGGAGGCTGTTGGTTAAAGCAATTCGAGGAAAGTGTGAAACCCGGGAAAAGCGCATTGGCGCTTTCCCTCAGGGAATTGCTTTAAAACAAAGAGATAGAGCGTCACGTCGAACGGCCTCTATTCGACCTCTCGCAGTCGATAGCCGACACCGGTCTCGGTGGTGATATAGCGCGGCTGGTCGGGGGTCTTCTCGATCTTCTGCCTGAGCTGCCTGACATAGACCCTGAGATACTGCACGTCGGTCGAATCGCCCCAGACCTGCTTCAAAAGGAAATGGTGGGTCAGCACCTTGCCGGCGTGCTGCACCAGGATGCGCAGGATCTCGTATTCCTTCGGCGACAGCTTGACGTCCTTGCCTTCGACCTTGACGATGCGTTTGACCAGATCGACGGACAGGTCGCCGGTCTGGAACACCGGCTTTTCACCTTGCTGCTGGAACTTGTGGCGCAGCGCCACGCGGATGCGGGCAACCAGCTCATTCATCCCGAACGGCTTGGTGACGTAGTCGTCGGCGCCAAGTTCCAGAGCCTGGACGATGCCGGCCTCGTCGGTCCGGCTGGACAGGATGACCACCGGAATGTCGAGGCCGTCGTCGCGCCATTTGCGCAACAGCTCGTGGCCACCCATGCCGGGCAGGCCGAGATCGAGCAGGACGAGATCCGGCTTCTCCGCATCCATCAGTTCGATCGCTGCCTTGGCGTTCGGCGCCTCGCTGATCGCGTAGCCCTGGCTGCCGAGCCCGACACGAAGCAGCTTGCGGATCGGCGGCTCGTCGTCGACAACCAATATCCTGACGTTCGAGTTTGTCATGCCAAGTCACCCACTTCGTTGTCGTCCGTATTGGCGGCATCGAGATCGGGCTGGTTCGCCGGCTTCGGCATCTTGATGGCGAAGACCGCGCCCGAACGGTCGGTTCGGTTTGCCGCCATGATCGTACCCCCCATCGCCTCGATGAAGCCGCGGCAGATCGACAGGCCGAGCCCGGTGCCGGCGCGGACCTGGTCGCGCTTGCGCGCCCGGTAGAACGTGTCGAAAATCCGTTCCAGGTCGCCGGGAGGGATGCCCGGCCCTTCATCCATGATCTGCAGGATAACGGAACCATTGTCGGTCCAGCCCTGTATCCGGATCGTCGAGCCGGGCGGCGCGTATTTCGCTGCATTGTCGAGGAGATTGAACAGCGCCTGCTCGAACAGCACGGGGTCGACTTTCAACATCGGCAAATCGCTGGGGATGTCGATCTCGGTCTTGTGCTCAGCGATGATTTTCTTGGCCCTCTGCAGGGCGGAACCGACGATGTCGCCGACATAATGGAAAGAATAGTTCGGCTCCATCGCACCGGACTCGATCTTGGTCATGTCGAGCAGATTGGCGATGAAGCGGTTCAACCGCTCGGATTCGTCGAGCACGGTCGTCAAGAGCTCCGCCCTGTCCTGTTCGGGAAGTGCCGGCGCGAACTCCCTCAGCGTGCCCGCCGCGCCCATGATGGCGGCGAGCGGCGTCTTCAAATCATGCGAGATGGACGTGAGAAGTGCCGAGCGCAGCCTGTCCGCCTCGGCCGCGAGCTTGGCGCGGTCGACGTCGGCGACGAGCTGGACGCGCTCGATGGCGACCGCCGCCTGGTCGGCCAGCGCATCGAGCAGGCGCTGCTGCTCGGGCGTCAGCAACGGACCCTGCTTGTCGTTGTCGAGGCCGACGACGCCAATTGCCGTGCGCCCAGTGCGCAAGGGAAGATAGAGGCGCTTGGCGCCCGGAAGCGTATCGGCGCCGCGTCCCGCGGCACGGTTGTGCTCCCAGGCCCAGCGGGCGGCTGCGATGTCGGCCTCGGCCAGCGTGTCGTCGGGCGGATAGCCGGCCTTGACGGTGATCGTTCCGTCTTCCGGCAAAAGCAGCACCACCCGCAGCTTCAGCATCGAGGCGATCTGGAAGGCGGTGGCCCAGAGAACGTCGTCGAGCGTGCCGGCACCGGCGAGCTTCTTTGAAAAGAGGTAGATGTCCTCTGTGGCCCGCGCCCGCGAGCGGGCGGCGATCGCCTGACGCTGCACGCGCACCGTCAGATTGCTCGCAATGACGGCGACGACCAGGAACACGCCGAGCGCAACAATGCTCTCCGGATCCCGGATCGTCAGCGTGTAGCGCGGCTCCAGGAAAAAATAGTTGAACGCAAGCGCGCTGGCGAGACAGGCATACAGAGCCGGCCACAGTCCGCCGGTCACCGCCGATGCCAGCACCCCGACGAGAAAGATGATTGCGAGATTGCGAACGTCGAGAAACTGGTCGAGAAGGACGGCGAAGGCGAGCGAGCCGGCGACATAGGCCGTGGCCATGAGATAGGGCCAGATCTGGAACTGCCTCTGCTCGTCCGCCGTCCTGACGCTCCTCGACGCCGCCTCGGTGTTGCGCTCGGTTCCCGAGATGACATGGACGCTGATGTCGCCGGCATTGCGGATGAGATCGTAGGTGAGCGAGCCTTCGATCAATTCGCGCCAGCGCGACCGGGTCGGCCTGCCGACCACGATATGGGTGAAATTGTTCGCCGTCGCATAACGTACGATGTCCTGCGCCAAATTCTGACCCGGAATGGTCGTCACCTCGGCACCAAGCTGTTGGGCGAGGCGCAGGTTCGTGGCGAGTCGGTCCTTGTCCTCCTCGGGCATGCTGGCCGAGCGAGGGCTGTCGACATGCAGCGCCATCCACGGCGCGCGAAGCCGGTCGGCCAGCCTGCGTGCATAGCGGACGCGGGCCGACCCTCCCTGGCGCGCGTCGAGACAGACGAGAACCCTTTCGCCTGCAGCCCACGGCCCGGGAATGGCATGCGCCTGCATATGGATCAGCAACTGGTCGTCGACGCGCTGGGCGGTGCGGCGCAGCGCCAATTCCCTCAGCGCCGTCAGATTGCCGGGCGAGAAATAGTTCTCGATGGCGCGCTGGGCGGTGTTGGGGAAATAGACCTTGCCTTCCTCGAGCCGCTTGATCAGGTCGTCGGGGGTGAGATCGATGATCTCGACATCGTTGGCCTGGTCGATGATGGAATCGGGAACCGTCTCGCGGACCCTGACCTTGGTGATCTGGGCGACGACATCGTTCAGACTTTCGACGTGCTGGATGTTGAGCGTCGTGTAGACGTCGATGCCTCGCGTCAGGATTTCCTGGACGTCGAGGTAGCGCTTGGGGTGACGGCTGCCAGGCGCGTTGGTGTGGGCGAGTTCGTCGACGAGAACCAGCGCCGGGTGCCGCGCGAGGATGGCGTCGATATCCATCTCGTCGAGGACCCGCCCCTTGTAGTCGACCTTGCGGCGGGGAATGACCTCATAGCCCTCGACCAGGGCCAGTGTTTCCTTGCGGCCATGCGTCTCGACGACGCCGATCACCACGTCCACGCCGTCGGCCAGCCTGGCGCGGCCCGACATCAGCATCTCGTAGGTCTTGCCGACGCCGGGTGCCGCACCCAGGAATATTCTCAGGCGGCCGCGTTCCTCCCGCTCGGCATGATCGAGCAGCGCGTCGGGAGAAGGTCTGGTTTCGTTGCGGCTGTCGTCCGGCATCAGCATCGATCATGGATGGCGCCGGGGGTACTGTCGATCCCCGGCACCCACCATTCACTATTTCGCGGCGTCCAGCGCAAGGTTGAGACCGAGCACGTTGACCACCGGTTCTCCCATGAAGCCGAGTTCACTGCCCTCGACCTGGCTGTCGACAAGCGCCTTGACCTTGGCTTCATCGACGCCCCTGGCCTTGGCCACCCGGGCCACCTGGAAGTAGGCCGCCCCCGGGCTGATATGGGGATCGAGGCCGCTGCCGGATGTCGTCACCAGGTCCATCGGTACGGGCTGATTCGGATTCTCCGCTTTCAGCTTTTCGGCATCGCCCTTGATGCGGTCGATCAGCTTGGGGTTGGTCGGGCCGAGGTTGCTGCCGCTGGAGGCAGCGGCGTTGTAGCCATCGCCGGCTGCCGAGGGGCGGCCATGGAAGTACTTGTCGCTGGCAAAGGCCTGGCCGATCAGTTCGGAGCCGACCACCTTGCCGTCCCTTTCGATCAGGCTGCCATTGGCCTGGCGCGGGAACAGCGCCTGGGCGATGCCGGTCATGCCAATTGGATAGATGAGGCCGGTCAGCACCGTGAAGAAGACGATCATGATGATCGCGGGTCTTATCTGGGTGAGCATGGACGTATTCCTTAAGCGAGGCCGAGGGCGGTGACGATCATGTCGATCGCCTTGATGCCGACGAAGGGGACGACGATGCCGCCGAGGCCATAGACAAGCAGGTTGCGGCTGAGCAGCGCGCCGGCGCCGATGGCACGATATTTGACGCCTTTCAGCGACAGCGGGATCAGCGCGATGATGATCAGCGCGTTGAAGATGATGGCCGACAGGATAGCGCTTTGCGGCGTCGCCAGATGCATGATGTTGAGCGCCTGCAGCGGGCCGGTCGTTTGCCCCGGCGCGACGTAAAATACGGCGAACATCGCCGGGATGATGGCGAAGTACTTGGCGACGTCGTTGGCGATCGAGAAGGTGGTCAGCGAACCGCGCGTCATCAGAAGCGCCTTGCCGATCTCGACGATCTCGATCAGCTTGGTCGGATCGCTGTCGAGGTCGACCATGTTGCCGGCCTCGCGCGCGGCGATCGTGCCGGTGTTCATGGCGACGCCGACATCGGCCTGGGCAAGTGCCGGCGCGTCGTTGGTGCCGTCGCCGCACATGGCGACAAGCTTGCCCTTGGCCTGCTCGTCGCGGATCAGCTTCAGCTTGTCCTCGGGCGTCGCCTGGGCGAGGAAGTCGTCGACGCCGGCTTCCGCGGCGATGGCCGCCGCCGTCATCGGGTTGTCACCGGTGATCATCACCGTGCGGATGCCCATCTTGCGCAGTTCGGCGAAGCGCTCCCGGATGCCGCCCTTGACGATATCCTTGAGATGGACGACGCCCAGCAGGCGCCCGTCACGCTCGACCGCCAGCGGCGTGCCGCCCGACTTGGCGATCTCGTCGGCGATCACCTGGAGGTCCCTGACTGTATCGCTGCCGGGCCGTGTGGCGTGGGCTGCGACCGTCGACTGGCTGACATGAGCGAGTACGGAATCGACCGCGCCCTTGCGCACCGAGGAGCCGTCGATATCGACGCCGCTCATCCGGGTCTGCGCGGTGAAGGGCACGAAGGTGGCGTGCAGCGTTGCCATGTCGCGGGCGCGGATGGCGTATTTCTCCTTGGCCAGCACGACGATCGAACGGCCTTCCGGCGTTTCGTCGGCAAGCGACGCGAGCTGGGCGGCGTCGGCCAGTTCCTGTTCGGTGACGCCCTTGACCGGGCGAAACTCGGTCGCCTGGCGGTTGCCGAGCGTGATGGTGCCGGTCTTGTCGAGGAGCAGCGTGTCGACGTCGCCGGCCGCCTCGACGGCGCGTCCGGACATCGCCAGCACGTTGAAGCGCACCAAGCGGTCCATGCCGGCGATGCCGATGGCCGACAGCAGGGCGCCGATCGTCGTCGGGATCAGGGTCACGAACAGCGCGACCAGCACGGTTACCGAGATGTAGCCGCCCGAATAGGAAGCGAAGCTCGGGATCGTCGCCGTCGCCAGCATGAAGATCAGCGTCATGCCGACGAGCAGGATGTTGAGCGCGATCTCGTTCGGCGTCTTCTGGCGTTCCGCGCCTTCGACCAGCGAGATCATGCGGTCGAGGAAGGTATGGCCCGATGCCGCGGTGATACGCAGGCGGATCCAGTCGGACAGCACCTGGGTGCCGCCGGTGACCGCCGAACGGTCGCCGCCGGATTCGCGGATGACTGGCGCCGATTCGCCTGTTATCGCCGCTTCGTTGACGGAAGCGACGCCTTCGATCACTTCGCCGTCCGACGGGATGATGTCGCCGGCCTCGACCAGCACGGCATCGCCAACCTTGAGGCTGGTACCGGGCACCAGTTTGTATTTCGTGCGGTCTTCGCCGGTCAAAAGCTTGGCCTGGGTTTCGGTGCGCGCCTTGCGCAGCGAATCCGCCTGGGCCTTGCCGCGGCCTTCGGCGACAGCTTCGGCGAAATTGGCAAACAGCACGGTGAACCACAGCCAGATGATGATCTGCAGCGTGAAGCTGAAATCGCCACCGCCGGTGATCAGATCCCTGACGAACAGCACGGTCGTAAGCGCCGAAACAACGGCGACGACGAACATCACCGGATTTATGATCAGGGTGCGCGGGTTCAATTTCTTGACGGCCCCGCCGATAGCGGGCAAGAGGATGCTAGCATCCATGATGCTCGCGGATTTTGAGTGGCTCATTTTGGAGCTCCGGCTTCGCTGTTGTTGGATGGCACCGATCGATCGGATGCCGAAAAGGGCGGCCCATAGACCAGCAGCCAGATCACGATCATGACCGCCGCAATGCCCAGGAACGTGGATACGCTTGGGAAGGGAGCGGGAGGAGTTGCCTCCCCCTCATTGTCGGCCTTGGGCCGAGCCTTGCGACGCGTGGTGTTGAACCAGGACATGACTTCTATCCAAGACGGGGCGGCATCAGAATGTCTGCCCATGGATCATTGCCAGGTGTTCGACGATCGGCCCGATCGCCAGTGCCGGGAAGAAGGTCAGGCCGACGACGATCAGGATGACGCCGACCAGCAGGCCGACGAACAGCGGGCCATCGGTCGGGAACGTGCCCGCCGAGGCCGGGACCGTCTTCTTGGCCACCAGCGAGCCGGCAATGGCCAGCGCCGGAATGATGACCAGGAAACGTCCCATCAGCATGGTGATGCCGAGCGTGATGTTGTACCAGGGCGTGTTGCCGCTGAGACCGCCAAAGGCCGAGCCGTTGTTCGCCGCCGCCGAGGTATAGGCGTAGAGTATCTCGGAGAAGCCATGCGGCCCCCCATTGGCGATGGATGCCACAGCGCTCGGCAGGACCACGGCGATGGCCGTGAAGACCAGCATCGCCAGCGGCAGACAGAGGATGGCCAGCATCGCCATCTTGACTTCCTTGGCTTCGATCTTCTTGCCGAGATATTCGGGCGTGCGGCCAACCATCAGTCCGGCAACGAAGACGGCGACGACGATGAACATCAGGATGCCGTAGAAACCGGCGCCGACGCCGCCGACGATGACTTCGCCGAGCTGCATGTTGATCATCGGGATGAAGCCGCCGAGTGCCGTGAAGCTGTCGTGCATGGCGTTGACCGCGCCGCAGGATGCGGCAGTGGTGACGACTGCAAACAGGGCCGACATGGCGATGCCGAAGCGCGTCTCCTTGCCTTCCATGTTGCCGCCGTCGATGCCAAGCGCGTGCACCAGCGGATTGCCGCCAGCTTCCGCCCAGTAGCAGACGGCGACACCTGCGATGAACAGGACGCCCATCGTGGCCAGGATCGCCCAGCCCTGGCGCTGGTTGCCGACCATGCGGCCGAAGACGTTGGTCAGGGCAGCACCGAGTGCGAAGATCGTCACCATCTGGATCAGGTTGGAGATCGCGTCGGGATTTTCGAACGGATGCGCGGCATTGGCGTTGAAGAAGCCACCGCCATTGGTGCCGAGCATCTTGATGGCCACCTGCGAGGCGACCGGACCGACCGCGATCGTCTGCTGCGCGCCTTCAAGCGTGGTGGCGTTGACGTACGGGCCGAGTGTCTGCGGCATGCCGAGATAGACGTAGACAAGGGTCAGGACGATGCAGAGCGGCAACAGCACATAGAGGGTGCAGCGGGTCATATCGACCCAGAAATTGCCGATGGATTTGGCCGAAGCACGGGCGAAACCACGGATCAGCGCGACCGCGATGGCGATGCCGACCGCCGCCGACAGGAAGTTCTGCACGGTGAGGCCGGCCATCTGCACGAGGTAGGACATCGTGCTCTCGCCACCATAGTTCTGCCAGTTGGTGTTGCTCACGAAGCTGACGGCGGTGTTGAAGGCCAGGTTGGGTTCGACAGCGGTCATGCCGGCGGGATTGTAAGGCAGGACGCCTTGCAGCCGCTGCAGGACGTAAAGCACCAGGAAGCTGGCAACGCTGAAGAGCATGATGCCTGCCGCATAGGCGGTCCAGTGTTGCTCCTCGCGTTCACTTGTGCCCGCGATGCGATAGAGCCCGCGTTCAATCGGGTCCAGAACCGGCGAAAGAAATGTCCGGTCGCCGTTGAAGACGCGGTACATGTAGCCGCCGAGCGGCTTCACCAGCAAAACGACGATCCCGCAATAGACGAGGACCTGTAGCCATCCGTTGAGTGTCATGGTTGTAGCTTTCCGGGCCTTGCGTCAATTGCCGTCAGAAGCGTTCTGGACGAACGAGGGCGTATGTCAGGTAGACGAGGAGGAACAGCGTCACGCTGCCACCGAGAATATAGTCGACGAGCATTTCGCGGTCCTCGCGTTAGAGAATGTCACAGGCTTTGATGTAGGCGAAGGACAGGGCAAAAAACAAAATGCCGATCCCGAGAACGACGATGTCCATTGTGCTTGTTCCTTGCTTCCGATCTTCTACCTTCAACCGTAGTTCCTGCCACGGGCAGGTCGGCGATTGCGTAAACAGATCGGCGATTGCGTAAAAAGCGGCCCGCCATACTTCAGGTGTGACGGCGCCAACCTTTGCTCAAGGCGGAATATGGACCCGATCGCCATAAAGGTTCGAGACGGGACGGGAAGGAAAGAAATAGGAATTTTATAAAGGTTTTGCGCCCGCCTCGTGGCCGGCCCCCCGGGCCAACAATTTGGGTCGCCTGGGACGTCATTGCCGGAACGAGCGGAACAAAACCTCCAATGCGAGATTGTCGACCTGAGGGCTCACCACAGGAGATGACCATGGCAAAGCAGAAAATGCTCGACGACCTATTTCACGACACGCTGAAGGACATCTATTTCGCCGAGAAGAAGATCCTGGCGACGCTGCCGAAAATGGCCAAGGCCGCGCAAAGCGCCGACCTGAAAGCGGCCTTCGAAAAGCATCGCACCGAGACCGAGGGCCATGTCGCAAGGCTGGAGAAGGTCTTCGGCGTCATAGGCAAGAAGGCGGTCGGCAAGACGTGTGCGGCCATCATGGGCATCACCGAGGAAGGCGCCGAGATCATGGACGAATACAAGGAATCTCCGGCGCTCGACGCCGGCCTTATCGCCGCAGCGCAAGCGGTCGAACACTACGAGATTTCGCGCTATGGCACGCTGAGGACCTGGGCCGGCGAACTCGGCCTGAACGATGCGGTGACACTTCTCGAAGCCACGCTGAAGGAGGAGAAGGCCACCGACGAAGCCTTGACGCAGATCGCGGAGACGGCTGTGAACGTTGCAGCCGAAGCGGCGTAACCCGAAAAACTCATGATCGGTGAGCCGCGCCAGGAACGAGCTAGCGCGGTTCCCGCATCATGCTGAGATAGGTCGGGTCGAACTCGGCTATTTCCTGCAACCGATGCCAGTCGAGAATGGTCACCGTGTGGTTCGCCCAGTTGACGACGCCGACCTTGCGCAAGGCGCCGATAACGCGGTTCATATGCACAACCGAGAGGCCAAGCACGTCGGCCAGTTCGGCCTGTGAAAGCGGCAGATGAAAGCTCATGCCGTTGGTGCGTTGCACCACCTGCAAGCGCACGAAAAGTTCACAGACGAGATGGGCCAGATGCGAGGTCTTGGAGCGGCGTCCCATCGCCACGATCCACTCGCGGTGGATGGCGCCATCAACCAGCGTGTCCAGCCACAACAGCCGGGTCAGATGCGGTGCCTCCTCGGTGATGGCGCGCAGACGGCTGTGATCCGCGAACATGACATGACAAGGCGACAGGGCGACGATGCCGTGATCCATAGTCTTCAGCAGGAATGCGTGGAGATCGACGAAGTCGCCAGGCACCTGCAATGAGGTGAACTGTCGGCCGCCATTCTCCAGCACCTTGTAGCGTGCCGCCAGGCCGTCGAGGATCAACGTCGAGTAAGTCGGCCGCGATCCCGAGGCGACAATGTCCTGTCCGGTCGCAAAATGCCTTTCGAAAGTCATGGCACCGGCCAGCAACGCTTTCTCGCCGTCGGATAGCGCGTCGTGTTGGCCAAGGTTCAGATAAAGGGATTCAAGCACCGCTATCTCCAGCGAAGGGGCTCAGAGCCGATCGCCAATTCGTCTTGGCGCAAGCATGGGGCGTGCGGAAGCACTAGGTCTTCGGACAGGGCCAGGCATTAACATTTGTTAGAGTGCACTTATTCGCCGGCAAACGCCACCTCAGGTGGAACCACAGTTCGGTCCGTGAATTGTCGGTTGAATCTCTCGCGCACATCGTCACCTGGAGGTCCAGCGCATCATGCCCAGATATTACCTCGACCTCTACAATGGTGATGGTTTGACGGTCGACAATGACGGGCAGGTGTTCGAAACGCGCGAACGCCTGCGGCGAGAGGCGATTCGCATACTGCCCGACATCGTCCGCGACGAGATGATCGAGAACGATCGCACGGTCATTACCGTCAAAGTGCGGGACGAGAGCGGGCGCCATGTCTTCGAAGCATCGCTGGTCCTCTCTTCGGGGTGGTGTGACTGAGAGCCTCGGCCCAAGGCTCGGACCAAAAGATTCCACTGGCCATCATTTGTAATCGTCACCGCCGCCGCACCGCTGCACCATGCGGAGACTGATTGAGGTGACAACGGTTCCGAAACCGACGTCCCAGCAGCGGAAGGACCGGCATATGAATCGCGCGAAAGTCGACACGGAGCGCGACGAACGCGCCAAGCGTGAGTCGCTGATCGTGACCGCCGCCGAGCGCGCGGCGCGAGAGGAAAAGACGGCTAGGCTGAGAGCTCTGCGCCTTGCGGCGCAGTCGGCGGACGAGCCGGCATCGGCAGGCCCCAAGCCGCCACGGCGACGCTCACGTTCGACGCAATGATTGTCGCGCAAGGTACACAGCCCGCATCTGTGATTTCCTGCGGTTCCTGAAAAAGCGAAAACCCGGCTGGGTCGAGCCGGGCTTCTGCGATAGCTGGTGTAGATTAGCCACCACGATGGGAGGTGGCGTCAGGCGGCGTAGCCGCCATAACCACGGGCAACTGCGTGTACACCCGCGGTTGGCTCGAGATCCGGCCACAGGATGCCGGAAGCCTGGGCAAATTCGACCAGCGCACGGCGCGCCTGCTCGATGGTCACATAACCCGGAACCGCGAGATCACATGCCTTCATCGCGTTGCGATAAAGCGGGCCGCGGCGGGAAGTCGTCCAATCGGTCAGGAAATCGTGCATTTCGGCCAGCGAGGCAATCTCGCGCTTGAAGCCAAGGCCGACGGTCAGTGCCACCGGTGAATGAAACAGCTTGTCGTGCATGAAACGGACTCCTGATTATCGCAGCGCCAAGAGAGATATCCGGGCTGGTCCACGAACGGGACGCGGTGAAACGCGCCGCGTGGCAGGAGGTTCCAGACCGAGCGCTTTTATATGAAGGCGGCGGTCATCCTTTGATCGCGATGCCCGCACGAGCGCTATGAGCGATCGGCGGATTGTCGTGTGAGGCTGGTCGGCATCCGCCAGGACCTTGCTTCACTCGCGACTGGAGCCTCGCGTGTCTCACGCTGCTTCGACAGGCGAAGAACTGCCGCAAGCCTGTTTCCCAGCGAGACGCCGGGCTTTTCAACAAAAAGGTGCGCGACCAGCGCCATGAGGAGCAGAAGCACCATCGCCATCACGATCACAAGCCAATACTGGGTGGCGCTATCCAAGGCGAAGGTCCGCACCGGCGTGATGGAAAATATCGAGACGAAGGCAAGCCCCTGCAAGAGATAGATGCCATAGCTGATCTCGCCCAGTCGCACTGAACGGTTGGCGGTCAGAAGACCAAGGAAATCGGCGCCCGAGACGATCAGGAAGAAGGCACCGATGCACAGCAGCATCGGTCCCGGCGCGTATGCAACCCTATAGGTGGCAAAAACATACACCAGCAGCATCAGGGCGATGGCGGACAGGGCATGCCGGTGCAGCTTCACCAGCAGCGCGTTTGCTTCTAGCGTCGCGCACAACATGCCGCCTGCGAAAAGTCCCAGATAGCTGTAGGCCCCGCTGCCTCCACTCATTGACATGAGGATGGAAAAAGCCAGCAGAACGGCCGGCAATCCTATGCGGGTAACCGGGTGCCGGCTGAATATGGCTGCGATCGGCAGGCTGAAATAGAACAGCCATTCATAGGGCAAGGTCCAGGTTACGCAGGCCAAGACGCAGACGCGGGCACTCGAAAGCGGGATATAGCCAAAGACACCAAACAGCAGATTGAAAAATGCCCGCTCGTAGGTCGCGAAGGTCGAATAATCGATCCGCCCGTCAACGACCTCCAAGGCCATCGCCACGCCGACAGCCAAGATGTAGAGCGGCCCGATCCTGAAAGCCCGCTTGAGCAACAGGGTCGGAAAATCCACGGAGGCCTTTGCCGATAGCAGTTTCCCCCAAAACAGATAGGCGGAGATGATGAAGAAGAAGGACACCCCCATTTGTCCCAACAGGCCGTAGAAAGCGGACGGCGGATACTTCCATGCGCCGGTCGTCAGGAATTCATGGTAGATGACGGCGTGGTGGAGTGCGACGGCGAGCGCCAGATAGCCTCGCATTCCGTCGATCGCCCGGACCCTGGCCGCGGTCACTTCGAAGCCGACCCGCTGAAAAAGCGGCAAGCCTGCTAGCGGCCAAAGCAGCGCGACGACCACGAAGGCGGGCCAGAGATCATAAAGTCCAATCACGATTGCTCCGAGCCGATGCGCACAGCCTGCTGAGTCCCTGTTGGACTATGCAACCTTGCCCAGCGCCGGCACAAGCGTTCGCCACGATCCGCGTGATGCGTCCCGCTGCGGCTAGCCGAACAATCGCTGACCTGCCTGACCGAAGCCATCGAGCGCAACGACAACCGCGATCGGGAATTTCGGAGACGTTGGCCGATTGCGCGTGACGTGTGGGCCTATCGCCGCACGAGCGTTTGCTTCAGCCAATGTGGCCAGCACTTGCTCGACTTTCTGCGCCGAGGCGTCCGTGCGCTCGATCTGCCGCATCACCTGCTGCGTCAGCATTGCAAGCCTTGCGGCGCGATATACGTCGCCGTTTCTCGCGGTTTCAAGGTTGAAGGTCGCGATCATCATGGGGCGCAATCCCAAATCATGGAGCACTACGATGCCGAGGGATCGATCTTCGTCAGGCGCTCTCTGGCCTCGATCACACGCCGCTGAGCGGCCCGTATTCTGCCGCAGAGCGCGAGATTGATCCCGACTCCGCAGTCTTCGTCCAGCATTTCCTTGGCGCGCCTGAGGGCGGACTCCGCCCGCTTGACGCGCTGTCTGGCCTTGGCCAGTTCCAAGATCATGAGATCGGCCATTGCGCCGCGTCCACTGTGCTCCGGGGTGTACATCATGAAGGGCTAACTCATGACCGAGCGGATCGTTCCCCCGTTGAGGTCTGGCACCGAGATCACGAATAGAGTCTTCGTTGCCACGAACCCTTCAACGGAGATCTCTTTCCCATGACAGTGAGACCACGATGGCGGGCTTTTCTATTGCCCCGCCGTCAGGACGAGCGTGCGCACTCTTGCCTTGGTTCGCTTCAGGCAATGCTCTGGAATATCTGGCCGCGTCGCCTCGGCGCATTCTTTCCCTGTGACTGCAACGGTTTCGCCGGGCTGCACGTTCGCCGCCTGGGTAGCGGTGGTTGAGGTGAAGAGCACTGTCTGAGTGATGAGCGCCGCGACGGCGGCGACCTGGATCAGGACGGTAGCTAGGGCGATTTTCTTGAGCACGCGAGAAAACGCTCCACCCCGCTCCTGGTTCCTCCGGCTTCTGATTTTCGTTCAGATTGGCCCACTCCCTTGCGGTGTGGACTTTTCTGCTTGAGCAGGCCAGCCAAGCAGGGAAAGAAGCAGGGAGACCTAAGCTAGTCAGAAATCACCAGCGATTTCAACGCGTCGTCGAACGATGGTGGCGGGCCACGAACGATGAAAATGGGCACTATGTCTACGCTAAAGCGCTCTAGAATGACCGGAAATCGTTTCTCGTCGAACACCTTATAGCGAATCCTAGGGTCGGCCTCTTTCATAACTCCGATCAAGCCGATTCCCACCCGACCTGCCTTTCGCATGGCGTCCTTCGAAAAGCCCGCGTCAAGGTGACATCCGCGGCAAGATCGCGACGCTTTGAATCGGCAGCATCGATGACGGCAATCCCTATTCGCCGTTTGTGCGAGTCGTAGTCCTTGCATTGCATTCGATCAGGATCTGCCTCGTCACGCCGTCCACGGTGCCTGCGATCAGTACGTCGACCTCTCTAAGGCCATCCGGCCCTTTTACCCACTCGCCGACCTTCACCTCGGCGGAAGGATCGAACTGCTTCGCCACGTCGGCAACGACTTGTTCATAGGCCCTTCCGAGCTTGGCCATGCGGAGGTTTCCTCGGTTGTCCGTGCCCGAAAATGGCTCACCAATGCATGGCGCTTGCCTCGTCAGGGCGCTGCTGCATTTTCAGGTTTGCAAGGCGGTTGGCCTTTGAAGTCACGAGCAAGGCACCCATACTTGTCGAACGTCTGCCCGGTTTCCCTCGCGGCTTTGGCCATACCGCAGGCCGAAATGGCCAGGCAGGAGAGCAGAGCAATCGCGGTTCTCATAACGAGCATCGATTCATGTCTGCGCCTCATTTTCCGTCCTTTTACGATGCCCGAATTGCCAGAGGTTGACCGTGATCGGCGCCGGGGTCAACCGTCCCGAAGACGCACGCGATTGAGCATCGTTGCACATTTCGGCGCTTGCCATCCCTTCGTTGCGGCGACCCTTCAAACGGAGTTCGCCAATGGCTAGATCGAAACCGTCCAAGCAATTATCGCAGGCTGAAATCGAGCGCTTTCTCGTGGCAGCGGAAGCGCTGCATTGGAGCATCGTGAAGCCGTTCATATCGCCACACTGCGAGCACTACCGCGCTACGCGTGTCTTGCATGAGGGGCTGTTGAAGGCCGTGCGGGAAGTGACGGGAAGGAAGTCGAGTTTATCCCATGGAATGTGACGGGTCCGGTGCGATGCCCCCCGGCTGAGTAGCGCGCGGGCTGGGACTTCAGTCTTAGTCCCGCCAATAGGCTTAATTGCGAAGTTGCTAATATGCCCATAGTTTTGGCAGCGCGGGGAACGCAACCCCTTCCCGCAGTGACCGGTGCGGCTTTCGCATCCCCAAGATAGCCCCAAGGCCGCACCGGCCATCGTATCAAGAACGGGTCGCGCGGACGGTCGGGCTTGTTTGCCCAATCGTGGAAGGCAGTCCTAAGTGCTCTCAACTGTTTTACGGGAAAAGCTGGTGTGCGAATGCGGTCGCACCGGTTATCTGAAACTACGAGAAGACGATCAGCCCCTCAGCGGGACCTGGGAATCCTACAGCCTGGAGGGGTTCAATGGCGGCAGCCTGACGATCACCAGTTGCGGAAATATTCCGGGCGACAAGTTGGCCTATCTCCGTCCTTTGTGTCCTCAATGCAGCCAGTGGGGCAAGGTGAAGTATGCCAGCCGGACCTGAGCCCGAACGGACCACTTACATCGTTGGCGTGTTTGAGAAGCCGCATTGGCGGACAGTGCTGACCACCAAGGACAAGGCCGAAGCAGAGGCGCTAGAACAGGCAATGGCCCAGGACGACGTTAAGGCGGATCGAGGAGATCACGCCGAAGCCGAAGCGGCGGTAGGCTTTGAGTGATGGTGAGAAGTCTAGCCCTTACCACCACCGTGATTGCATCGATAGCTGCCGCTATCGTGCTGACATTTATGGCAGCTAAAAGATTTGAACTACGGCGCCCAAATCCGATCGAGGCTCATATCGAGAGAAATATCTGAGGGATGCGAGATGATCCTGCTACAATCCCATATGGCCGTCCGAATAGTGGTTATCCTGGCGCTTCTGTCCGCCTTCGCCTACGGATTCGCAAAACTTGTGGAACGCTATGGCGGCGTTGGCGATAGGCCCTCTCCGTGTGAGCAATCGTCTGATTGCCCCGACCCGAACGCGCCGCCTCCTGAACTTGAGCCTAAGCCTTCTTAAGCCGCACCCCGGCGCCGCCGCCGGACAACCCTAGCGAAACAGCAGATAGACGCCATATGCAAGAGCTCTGAATGAAATGCGCGATCGCTTGATTGAATATGGCGTCTCCCGCAAGACACGGGTTTAGCAAGCTTCGCCCCCGCAAGGGCGCGCTTGACGATTTCAGCCCCGGCAGCGACACGGCGCCGAGCCTATGGCTCGCTACAGGGCCAATCTTCAGGCCTCGTCAAGCCAGAAGGCAACTCGGTCCGGGCGTCTCCGCAAGCCATGTTGAGCTGCCACTGGGACAGACCCGCCGAATTGGAAAGATCGAGACCCTCGATACGGGTCTGAAAGAAAAAAGCGCGGTCAAAGTCTATCGGCGCGGTGAACGTCGCCCCTCGGAAGTCCGCCCGCGCGAGATTGGCAAACGAAAAGCGGCTGCCGCTGATATCGGCGTCATGGAACTGCGCTCGCCCCAATTCCGCCTTTGTGAAATCAACATTGGTCAGATTGGCGTCCTGGAAATTCGAGCGCTGCACTTCCGCGCTCGTAAACACAGCGCCCTGCGCGTCCATACGGCTGAAGTCGGTCCTGTAGGCCTCGATTTTGTCGAACCGGGCGCCTTTGGCGGTCGAGTCGGCCAGGGAAGCACGCACAAGCGTTGCCTTCTCAAAATTCGCCGCAAGGAGATTGCTGTTCCTAAGGTCGGTCGAAGTAAAATCAACACCGATCAGGTTCGCCCCGCTCAGGTCCTGTCCTTTTAGGATGAGAAGCTTTTTGTCACAGTCCTGCCAATTGACGCCAGGCGTCGCGGCTGCGTCGCAATCTTGAGCGGCAGTGGCGTTCTGCCAAGCAAATACGATGCAAACCGCTAGAACCAAGCCGGATGTGCCGTAAGCTGTGGTTCGTCTCAAAGTCATTGTTGCTGGACCTCTGCTACTCGCCGACAATCAACCTTACCACATCTGCTGACACTCGAAAGCGACGGCATTTTGCCCGCTAATCCCGCTAGTCCCCGCCGCCAAATGAAAAGCCCGCCACCGTTGAGGCAGCGGGCTAAAATGGTGGGCGTCGGACCTATTGAATGCAAGAGCCCGGCGGGTAGCGCTCAGGGTCGTAGTGCGACGGCGAGACGAGCATGAAATCGTCTTGAGTGCGCACAGGGATCATTCCGAAGTTGTTGCGGTAAGCGTGGTGGAACGGCAGAACGATCATGTCGTTGCTCGGCTTGATCGCACGTGGTACGGCGCCTGGATCGAGCAGGGTCATATGCCGCTCCTCACAAGCACTTCCTGAGATTCCAGATCGTCGGGCCACATGACGGTTTCGCCGTAGTCTCCCGGACAGTACCCTTCCAAGTCGCCGCCGTCCTCGTCGTCGCAGTGGTCGAGCTCCAGATCATCGAGGCAGCCGAGCGACGGCTCGTCGTCTGCTGTCTCCTCCAGGTCGCAATCGACTTCCATGAGATTGAGCGCGGTGATCAACGACATGGCGCGAAAGTCGTTGAGGCGCTTCTCGACCGACTGGCGCCATTGGCGGGGATCCATACCCTTCGGCATGCCGAGAGGCTGCAGGATGGGCGTGTGCGCGTTCATAACAAGCCCCTATCGTGGTTTTCATAGTAGATGCCGAGGCCAGTTGAGGCCGGCCAGACATGCGCCTTCCACAAGGCACGTGGATGGTCAGAGTGGCTGATGTCGGCCATCCAGTCATCCATTGCCTCGGCAAGTTCCCGAGCGAGGCGGTTGACCCGCTGGACCGGCAATTCGCGCGGCAGGACGGGCGACGCCGACGCCGCTGAAGCAATGGCCGGAACGGAGGCGATTGCTCCAACAAATAGGGCGCGACGGGAGAATCTCCCGAGGATTGGGCTTTCAGGCTGGTCAGAAAAGCGGTGCATAATCCAGTCTCCTTCGGTTGCATTTTCCTTGGGAAACGCATTGGGAAGGAGGCAAAGGACGTCGACAAATACCCTACAAAATCAGCCTGTTATGCGAGAAATCTGGCGGAGAGAGCGTCCGTCTCCGCCTAATCCCAGGGGTTCCGAGAGCTTCCCACATTTCGGAAAGAATCCTTGCAGCGTCAGGGTTTGAGTTCCCATAACGTCCCATGGTGTCTTGTAACGTCCCGCAACAAGTTGTACGTAGAGTTGTTCGCAGGGAGAGTTCGAATGCAAATCAACCGCCTGTCTGTTGCCGCCGTGAACGCCAAGACCAAGCCCGGCCTATATGCCGATGGCATGGGCCTTTACCTCCAGGTAGCCAAGGGCGGCTCCAAAAGCTGGATCTTCCGTTTCATGCTAGGGGGGCGCCCCCGCAAGATGGGCCTGGGTTCGGTCAACACAGTTTCGCTCAAGCTGGCGCGGGAACGTGCCGCCGAGCAACGGCTCAAGCTGCTCGATGCTGATGACCCGATCGAACAGCGCAAGGCCGAACGGCTGGAAAAGCTGGCGGCATCGGCAACGGCGCTGACCTTCAAGGAAGCTGCCGAGGCGTATATTAAGGCGCACCGGGCTGGTTGGAAGAACATCAAGCATGCTGGCCAATGGAAGGCCACGCTAGAGGCGTATGCTTATCCTGGGTTCGGAAGCTTCGCCGTCTCTCGCGTCGACACAACGCTTGTCTTGAAGGCTCTGGAGGCCATCTGGAACACCAAACCGGAAACGGCGACAAGGGTGCGTGGGCGCATCGAAAGCATTCTCAATTGGGCAACAGCGCGCGGCTACCGGCACGGCGACAACCCGGCGCGCTGGCGCGGGCATCTCGACAAGCTCCTACCGGCCCGTAGCAAGGTCGCGAAGGTCAAGCATCACGCGGCGCTGCCCTATAGCGAGATAGGGGCTTTCGTGGTCGACGTCCGCGCGATGGAAGGCGTCAGCCCCAAGGCGCTCGAATTCGCCATTTTGACGGCCGCCAGAACGGGCGAGGTCGTCGGGGCGCGGTGGCCAGAGATCGACATCGCCAACGCACTGTGGACGGTCCCTGGCGACCGCATGAAGGCGGGCAAAGAGCACCGCGTCCCGCTTTCCGACCGCGCGCTTGAAATCCTCGCCAGTCTCCCGCGCGAGAAGGATTCAGAATCCGTGTTCCTCGGCGACAAGAAAGGCCAATCCCTCTCGAACATGGCGCTGCTGATGACGCTCCGCCGCATGGAGCGCGACGAACTCACCGTGCACGGGTTCCGCAGCACGTTCCGGGACTGGGCGGCCGAGCAGACTGCATATCCAAACGAGATGCTGGAAATGGCGCTGGCGCACACAGTCAGTGACAAGACCGAAGCCGCCTATCGTCGCGGCGACCTGATGGAGAAGCGGCGCCGGCTGATGACTGATTGGGCGGACTTCTGCGCGGCGGCAAAGTCTGTATCGGCTTCGAACGTCACTCCGATCAGAGGGAGCCTCTGAAATGGTCGGATTTCTGCCAGATGGATTTGAGGAACTTGATCAGGCCAGGGACAGAGAAGGCGCTGCTATCCTTGGCTCGCTGTTGTCGGCCGGCAAAAGGCAGGCGTTCAGGATGAACCATTTTGGCAAACTCTTTCCGATCGAGGCCTCTTATTGGAGATCCGAGCAAGCAGAAGATGCAATGGCTCGAGGCCGAATACCCGACACAAGGAACATTCACAGAAATCAATTGATCCTCGTCGTCCGGGTGCTGGCATCTGCGGCTCGCGGCCGAGTTGCGGCTTTAGAAAGCTCGCCGACACCAAAAGAGCGAGACAACGGTGGGCGACCTTTCGAGTTTGACTGGGACGCGTACACGGAACGCTTTAAGCAGGAGGTCGCCAAGCGGGGATTCCCGGAGCCGACAAACGTGAAGGGCTGGCGTCGGAAAGCCGATGTAGCGCGCTGGCTTCAAAACCTAGTGGAAAGCGATCCCGGCGCCGAACGGCCTACCATGTCGTCTCGCACGGCCAGTTCGGCAGCGGCACAGCTATTTAAGCGTTTCCGGCAATAACTGCTTGTTGCCGGTTGCAACAGGTTGGTTCGTCGAAACCTGAGCGCTGAACTGTGATGTTCCCGTTGTGTCCAACAAGACCCAACAGGAGCAATCCATGGTCCAGAACATCCTCCGGCGCGACGAGGTAGAGCGCGCCACCGGGCTTCCCCGGACTACCATCTACGCCAAGATGGCGACCGGCGACTTTCCCAAGCCAATCCAAATCAGCGCCCGCTCGGTCGGCTGGCTGGAGAGCGACATCGCTCAATGGCAGAAGACGCGCATTGATGCCCGCGACGGAGTCGCTGCATGAGCAACTCCGGCATTGATCACGAAATGACATCGGCCGTCGACTTGGCCGCTCAATGGCTCGTCCAAAACTCACGGGAAAATCCTAGGCGCCCGGTAATCACCGAATTGCGCGAAAGATACGGACTCAGCCTGGCGGAAGCCTGTGAAGCTTGCCGCGTCGCTGCTCTTCTGCGTCGTCAGCGTGCAGCATGATGTTTCCAGAAAAGCGAAAGCCGGCCGCGTATGGTGCGCGCACCGGCCTTCAAAAGGCGTCTGGCTTCCCGGCTACAGACAATCCCGAGATTATCCTGTTTCCGGTTAATTTCCAAGCAAGAGTTTTGCAGGCGCGCTACGGGCTAAAGCCGCCCATCTCCCGCCTAATCGCCGAACTCGCATTCGGCGGGGTGTCGGCATGAGCAACAACATCTGCATCCTAGGCGTCGATCCCGGCTTGTCCGGCGCCGTCGCCTTCTACTTCCCCGCAGCGGCGGATCGTATCGCCGCCTATGATATGCCGATCGTGGCTAAGTCGATTGATGCCGCTGGCCTCGCACGTCGCATTGAGCAGATGCGTCCTGACCTGGCCATTGTCGAGAATGTCGCCGCGCGCCCCGGACAGGGCGTGTCTTCAATGTTTCGCTTCGGTGTTGCCCACGGCACGGTTCTAGGCGTTCTGGCTGCGCTCGTGGTGCCAGTGCACCTTGTTTCGCCAACATCATGGAAGCGTCACTTCCGCCTCGACAGTGACAAGGAAAAGGCTCGCGCCCTAGCTATCCGACTATGGCCCGCCTCTGATCACTTCACGAGGAAAAAGGACCATGGCCGTGCCGAAGCGGCCCTGATCGCCCGATGGGCCTCCGAAGTTCTGCCGGCTGGCAGGGGAGGCACAAGCGATGAACGCTGAGCACTTCGTATCAGCCATCCCGAGCGGGGCTTTGTCTGCCCTTTCCCTTGCCCGGCTGCATCTGATGGACAGTTCATTCCAGCTTGACGATTCCGGCATGCAGTGTCCGGCGCTCAACCGCCTTGCTTCTGATGCTGGACACCTTCTGTCCCGCTGGAATGGGCGCCAAGGAATGCCGCTAGACGTCCCGGACGTACCTGAGTGGATCTGCATCGCTGCCGTCGAATGGCGAGCCGAACGGGCCAGGCGGGAGATGCGGCGATGAGGCTAGAATATGACGAGGATCTTCCGCGCTACGTCGACAATCCCGGCAAGCCGCGTGCGAGTGATTTGCTGAATGTTGTCGGCGCCCAATCGTTCGAAGGTCGCGCGGTGCCGCCGCGCCAGTGGCGGGTGGATGATCTGGTCCCGGAAGCGACGGTGACGTTGCTCAATGGCGATGGCGGCACCGGTAAAAGTCTGCTCGCGCTGCAACTAGCCGTAGCTACGACAATCGGCGGCTATTGGGTAGGCAGGTTAGCCAAGGCAGGCGCCTGCCTCTACCTCTCAGCCGAGGACGACATAGACGAGTTGCACCGCCGGCTCGTCGACATCGTGGCCCGTGAAGATATCGGCTTTGCGGATATAGAGAAACTTTCCATTGTCCCGCTCGCAGGACAGGATGCCATCTTGGCCATTCCTGAAGGCAAGGGGAATGTTCTAAAGCCAACCAAGCTCTACGAGGCTCTCGACGGTCTCGTAAGCACGTCACGCCCCGCCCTGGTGATTCTGGACACCCTCGCCGATCTGTTCGGGGGCGAGGAAAATCAACGCGCCCAGGCACGGCAATTCATCGGACTGCTTCGCCGTCTCTGTGTCCGCTACGGCACCACCGTACTTGTCCTGGCTCATCCAAGCCTTGCGGGGATCGCCACCGGATCCGGTTCGTCCGGTTCGACTGGCTGGAACAACAGCGTTCGCAGCCGTCTCTATCTCGATCGCGTCAAGTCGAACGACGGAACCGAGGATGATCCTGACGTGCGAGTATTGCGTACCGTCAAAGCCAACTATGGCCGAACCGGGCAGGAGATCCGTATCAGATGGAAAGCAGGTGTCTTCGGCGCCAACATCACCGAAGGCGATAGCTTTACCGTCATGGCCGCCCAATCGAAGGCAGACCGTACGTTTCTCGAAATGCTCGCGGCATACGAGGCGGAAGGAAGGTTTGTCAGTGCAACCCCTTCAGCCAACTACGCTCCGGCTGTGTTCGGGAAGGACGGCAGATCGAGCGGCATCGGCAAGCGCGGGATGATCGAAGCAATGAACCGGCTTTTCGAGGCCGGCAAGATCAAAATCGTCGACTACGGGCCACCGTCCAAGGTCCGAAACCGAATTGCTACAGCGACCTATGGAGGGCGGGAATGAGCTTCCAACGCCCTTCCAACGCCCTTCCAACGTGTTTTCCAACGCCCTGCCAACTGGCTGGCAACGCCTGCCAACTGGCTTCCAACTGCCTACCCCCACATCCCCCCATACCCCTATGCGCTGCGCTGCCCCTTGAGAGGGCACGCCGCGTGGACGGCACCCACGAAAACAACGGACGCCCACATTTTTTACGCAAGGCTTTAAGACCCTTTCCGAGTGTCTAACCAGCTCGACACCCTTGCAGTTCGGCGGAGCGTATCTCCGCCCGTATTCCTTGCAGATAAAGGCTTTCAGCTTTCATATTGCAATTTACGTACAAACAGGCGTACATTTGTGCCGTGATTTGGAGTTAATTCAATTGCTCGCAGATGCCGACCAGATAGAAGCCGAAAGCCAGGCCGCTACCCCGTCAAAGGGCGGCAGTAAGGCGCGTCTCGTTACGTTCGATGATCTCGACAAGCGCACGAAGGCCGCTCAACAGGCAATTGAGTTTCGCGATGTGCTGATAAGTGAGCGCGGCGGCGATGACATCGGTGCGCTTCGCATGGCCATCATTGAAGACGTGGCCTGTACCTCCGCCATGATCCGCGATGCGCAAGTGCGCTGGCTTCGAGGCGAACAGATCAGCCTGTCAGAGCTTGCAACCCTGCTCAACTGCCGGCGCCGTGATGCCGAGTTGATTGGCCTCGATCCTGCACCGCGAGACATCACGCCCGACATTTCCACCTACATGGCCCACAAGGCCGCAGAGAAGGCAGGAGCGGCCACGTGAGCGCCTTGGCTGCCATCACCTACGCGGAAGCCTGCCAGGATCCGAACCTGTTTGGGCCATGGTTCGCGGCTGAAAGCTGGGATACGTGGCGCGTGATCGACAAGGCGCTGTTCGGGCTTCCGCTCAATGAGGCGGAGATGGCAGTCTTCCGTGAATTGACAGGCAGGGACGAGGCGCCGACGTCGCCGGCAACCGAAGCGTGGTTCATCTGTGGCCGTCGTTCTGGCAAGGACGTGAAGGCCGGCAGCATTGCCGCCTATCTCGCTACCTTCGGCGCTGAGACTTATGGGTATCTCTCCAAGCTTGTCCGTGGCGAGCGTGGCGTCGTTCAGGTGCTTGCCGTCGACCGTGATCAGGCCAAGATCGTTCTCAACTACACCCGGGCATTTTTCGAACAGCCGATCTTGCGCAAGACCGTGAAGCGGGAGACGGCAGACGGTATCGAACTGAAGAACGGCCTATCCATCGAGATCACCACGAATGACCGGCGTCGGGTGCGTGGTCGAACTGTCATTGCATGCGTGTTCGACGAGGTTGCGTTTTGGATGTCTGAATCCAGCGTCAATCCCGACGAGGAAATATACCGAGCGGTAAAGCCGGCGATGGCAACGATTTCAGGCAGCATGCTCATCGGCATCAGCTCGCCACATGCCCGCAAGGGGCTCCTGTACAAGAAATGGAAGGCGAACTACGGCAAGCCGGGCAACGTCTTGGTTGTGCAGAGTCCGACATGGCGGATGAACCCGAGCTTGAGCCGCGATAGCGAACTCATCTCCGAAGCCTATCGGGATGACCCGTCGTCGGCTGGTGCGGAGTATGGCGCACAGTTCCGCACCGACATCGAACAGTTTGTCAGTCTCGACGTGGTCCAGGGTTGCGTGCCTCCAGGTGTGTTCGAGCGGCCACGCGATGCGAAATACCACTATGTGGCCTTTGCTGACCCGTCCGGCGGCAGTTCCGATTCCTACACGCTCTGTATAGGCCACAGGGAAGGCAAGCAGGCTGTTCTGGACGCCTTGCGGGAGCGGAAGCCACCTTTCAGCCCGGAAGCCGTCACAGCTGAATATGCCGCCCTCCTGAAGCTCTATGGCATCAGTGCCGTGCACGGCGATCGATATGCGGGCGAGTTTCCGCGCGAACTCTATCGCAACCACGGCATTGAGTACCGCTTGGCCGAGAAGAACCGCAGCGAGCTTTATATGAACATGCTGCCCGCCCTTAACAGCGGCTTGGTCGATCTTCTCGATAATCCGAAGCTGGTTTCCCAGATCGTCGGTCTCGAGCGTCGTGTTGCGCGGGGCGGCCGGGAATCGATCGACCACGGACCGGGCGCTGGCGCACACGATGATCTGGCGAACGCTGCCGCAGGCGCTGTCTTCCTGCTTCAGGAGAACCGTACGGCGCCGACAGCCTACACCGTGCCTTTCGGCCATGGCGCTGGATCCTCAGCCTTTAGCGTCCCGATGGGCAGCAATGACCCATACGCCAAGCTCGATCGCGCGCTCTCCGACGCCGCCCGATTCACTCAACGATAGGAAACCCGAACATGACCCTGGACGAACTCTTGAACGCCAGAGACACCGCCGGCCAGCGCTATGCCGCCGTCCTGGTCGATCTGCGAGCCGCTTATGTGGACTTGGCCGCCCATGACATGGCCGTTGCGAACGGCAATGTGCCAGTCGAAGCCCCCCGGACCTTCACCGAACCGCTGAACGAAGTTCCCTTGACGATGGTGCATCCGAACTTTGCGCCGAACCGTGGCAGCGAATGGCGTGCCGAGATCAAGGCACGCGGTGAGGAACTGATTGCTGAATTTTCCAAGGGCTGATCGCCCCAACATTGAAAAGGAAACCATTCAAATGAACCGCATTGAAACCCTGAAATCCCGTTGGCGGCCGGAATGGTCCGAGCGTTCTGACTTGGCGAAGCTGAACGGCTCTTTCGAGAAGGCATTGAGCTTCATCGAAAGCCTGCCAGCGCATCGGGCGAAAATATCCGGGCCAGGCACGTTGAGCGCGAAGGGCCTGAGCGAATCGGTTCGCGCTCTGGCGGCCGAGAAGGTTGTTCCCGACCTGGCGCGCTCGAAATGGGAGACGCAGAAGGCGGCCAACGCCATAAAAAATCAGAAGCTCGCCCTGGCGGTGCCGAAGCCGGACAAGACCGACATTGCCGGCGCTATTCTACGCCAGGAAATCCGTAGCATGCTTCGCGGCATGGCTCAGGGCGACATGTTGAGACTAGTCATGTCCGATCCCGAATTTCTCGTCGCCGCATTCGAGGGACCGGCGGCGCTGTCCGGTATGACGCCGGAGTTTCGTGCGGATCTTGAGCGGCGGATGATCGAGGAAAAGCACGGTCCGGCGATCGGTGCGATGAACGAAGCCGAGGAGGCAATAGCGGTCGCCACGGCAGCCATCGAGATGGCGGTCGGCACCGTGAGGACGGAATGCGGCTTCGGCGATGGTCCCGACTTTCAGTTCGACCGGTGGATGGCAACGGCCAGCGCTGCCGTCGAGCAGGAAATCGCGGCTGAGAAGGCCAAGATGGAAAAGCCTCAGACCACTGCCACTGTTGAAAACCTCAACGACCTGGACGACAGGATCGACAAGTTCTTTGCCAGTCTGAAGCCCTTCAGCCTGCCCGACGATGGCGTCCAGGCTGCGGCCTAGGGGGGAAGATCGATGTCGACTCTTCCCCCCACAGGCCTCGAGGTGATCAGCCTCGATGCCTACAGCGCAATCTCAATCACCGTTTCCGGCGGCGCCGGTTCGGGCAGCATCGAGCGCCTCGGCAATAACCCCGGAGAGCAATCGTTTGGAGAGATGACACTCACCGCCAACACGACGGTCGGCCCGTTCGCGATGCCGACGAGGCATATGCTGCGCTGCATCCCGTCCGCCTATCTTAGTTACGATATTGCCCCGGCCGATTTCCCGGCGGTCAACTCGGATATCGAGCGCATCGCGAAGCTCTCGCAGGCTGAATACGACGCACTTTCCCCGCCGGATCCGGCCACGCTCTATCTGGTGGTCGGCTGATGGTCTGGTTTGCAACACCAGGGACGTCGAACGCTGGTGCGCATTGGGTCCAGACCCCGCCGGAGAGCACCGCTACTCAGCCGGTGCCGGTTTCGGCCGCGTCGCCCTACTCGGTCTCCAAGGTTCTTGGCCGCCCTATCCCTATTGTCATCGGCACCTATAAGGTCGACGGTATCCCGGTCATTGGTGGTGCTCGCACCGACACCAAGGTCACCGGTTACAACACCATCCACATCGGCTGGGGTCCGGAAGCCGGCTATCCGCCGGGCACGAATTTCATCGGGCAAGGCGGCACCGGCTACGATGCCGTAGTGCCAATCTCCACCTCCGAACAGGTGGCCGCACTTGGTTATCTCTTGGCCTTCGATCCCTTCGGCGATGGCTACCAACTGGTCAGCG
>NZ_JBWKME010000101.1:0-21663 GCF_056431085.1 Mesorhizobium waitakense
CCGCGGGCCCGGCACCATCCGCCACGCGTGGAACGCTTTGTGCGCGGCATCTATGGTCTTGGCCGCGTCGGCCGGCGAGATCATCTTCAGCGCCGCGATCTGCTCACCCGTCACCGGACTGCGCACGATCAGGTCGCCGCCAACAAGTGCGTCCTTGGCCACACCCAGTTTCGCCAGAAGCTCGGCCGTTTCCTTGGCTACATCCACCGACTTAACTGTAATGTTCATCCGACGAACTCCTGTTCCTGATTATCCAAAACAGACCGAGCCGAGGCTGCCTGGCGACGTCAGTCGCTTCAGGCCCGCGGCAAGGTCCCTGCTCTTTTGTGGGGTATAGCGATCGTAATAGGCCTGGTTCTTGCGGCCGACGCCGTGCTCGGCACTGAAACTGCCGCCGAACCGGTCGACAGCGACCGAATAGACCCAGTCACGCAGCCGCTGTTCGAAGGCGGCATCGACCTGACTTGCATCGCTAGCCACCAGATTGAAATGCACGCCGCCATCGCCGATATGGCCAAAGTCGAAGATGTCGACACCGGCAAATTGCCGAGGCAGCTCGGCCTTCATCCACTCACAGAAGGCCAGAACGTCGGCTCTGCGGAACGACAGATCGAAAGCCACCAGCCGACCGGCATGCTTCACGCCTTCCGACAGCGCGTGCCGTAGCGCCCACATCTCATGCGCGGGACCAACGAAGGCGTCGGCCAACAGCGCATCGTCGCCTTGCAGGATATCGGCAAGCACGCTTTCCAGGACCGCGTCGATCGGCTGCTCGCCGTCGCGCGGCGCCCAGCTTCGGGAAATCTCGGCCAGGATCACATAGTCGGGAATTTGACCGTTCTGGAACGGATTTCGCAGCGACGCAACATGGGCGAGAGCAGCGCCAATCGCGTTTTTCGACATGCCTTCGAAGGCGGAAAGATACGATCCGAGGCGCTCCTCGATCGTCCGCAGCAGGGGCATGACAGCGACACTGCCGCTCGGCACCAGATAGGTTGTCGCGACCTGTTTTGGCAGTCGCTCGAGATTAAGTTCGCATTCTGTGACGATGCCGAAGGCGCCAGCCGTGCCGACGAAAAGCTGCTTCCAGTCGACGCCGGTGTTGTTTTTGCGTAATCCAGACATTAGATCGACAACCGTACCGGTCTCGTCGGCCAGAACGACCTTCACGCCAAGCGTGTTCTTACGCACATCGCCATACCGGAGAAAGCGCGTGCCGCCGGTATTGGTCGCCAGCATGCCCCCGAGGCGCGGATCAGCGCCAAGGTCGACCGGAAAGAAAAGCCCACTCGGCTCAAGCCGGGCATTGACCTCGGACAGCAAAATTCCGGTATCGACGCGCAACGATCGATTGTCGATGTCGAGATCGAAACGGCGCGTCATTCGATCCAAGCTGAGCACGATCTGCGATCCGCTGGCATCCGGTGTCGAGCCCGAGACCAGCCCTGTGTTGCCCGATTGCGGCACGAGCGCGATACGCTGCCGGACGCAATAGGCAACGCAGGCGGACATTTCCGCCGTAGTGCCAGGGCGCAGCACCAGCGCCGCATGACCGTGATCGTGGCGCGCACCGATCTCGTAGGCTGCCATGGCGGCCCGATCCATGATGACGCCATTTTCGCCAAGGATCTCCACCAATGCGGATTTGTGTCTTTCGTCGATCATCCAGGGCGCCCTATTCCGCAGCCCGGAGGCCGCCGAGCGCTTGGCGACAGGTCTCGATCGACGCCTGTTCGATGGCGGCGTAGTGCTCGAACTCGTTCAGCACGCCAACACCGAGATCGCTTTCAAAGCGCTTCTGGTTGGGACTGGCGACAAATTCCTGGGTTGCCCCGTCGCCAAGATTCGACTGGAAGATGCCGGCGGCGCTGACAGGCAGGAAATCCTCGTAGACGATTGGGTCGAAACGGAAGAAACCTTCTGCGACAAGGTGCTCGAAGTCGTCAGTCATGACACTGCCGGTATGCCGCCCGCGCTCCGTCAGGGAGTATCTGAAGTATCCCAGATTCGCGGCCCGGATGCCTTCCCATGTATCGGGGAACGCCTCGAATGTCCGTGAAAGTGTTTGTGCGTAGTCGGCCGCGTTCGACCCGTCGGCAGCCGGTCGGATGATTGCGCGCGTGGCCTCCAGCAGACTGTCGTAAAGGGCGCGCCCCTTGGGTGTCAGCGCTATGCCGCGCTGCTCGATCTCGCCGAAGCGCGCGGTATGCGAGCCTGCCACCCAGGCGCCGTCCCCTGCGTTGAACGACACCACCTCATCCAGTGCCTTGAACGAAGTCTGCCTGAGCAGGATCGGGCAAAGCCGAGGTGGAGGGCCCTCCACGATTGCCTTCGGCGCTATGCCATGCGCCGGCATGCCAACCTGAACGGCATCGATATCGAGCGTGCGCGGCGTGAGATGATTGATGTGCGGACCTCTGAACGAGACCACATCCGCGATCAAGCGATGCGCCTGATGCAGGCTGTTGTACATGTCAAGACTGACGCAGGCCTGATCGTGCCACCGGAAAGTTTCGAGTATTTCGGCGACAAAACGATCCGCATCGTCTTCGTGCAGGCCAGCTTGCCGTTCGGCCTTCTCGGTGAGCGCCAACGCTCCACCCGTGAAAATCCTGCGCTCGGACAGGATGCGCTCGGCCTCGGCACGCAAGGTCTCGTCGTCGATGAGGTCGATCCTGAGCAGCGAAGTGAAGACGCGGAACGGATTGCGGCTCAGCGCCTCGGCTCCGACGGGGCGGAAGGCGGTGGAGTGAACCGGCACACCAGCCGGGCTCAGGTCATAGTACCCTACCGGGACCATGCCCATCACGGCGAACACGCGCCGCATCATCGAGAGTTCGGCCGGCGTTCCGAGCCGGATCGCGCCATGCCGTTCCTCCGAAATTCGGTCGAGTGAGTCCATCGCTTCCAGGCGCTGCCGAAGCTCGGGATCAGACCTCAGGGTCTCGTCATTGACCGAGGCGACCAGGTCCATCAGCGTGCCGTAGGCGGGGACCTCGGTCCTGTACATGGCCGACATCGCCGCCGAAAAGGCTGAACGGATGTGATCGGGTGTAACAAACCCACGGCTGTCCATGACGCGCGACCTCGCTCAAAAAAGGGCAGATCATTCCTGAAAAAGCTGATACTGGATTTCATGCTGCAAAGATTGCGACAGTTTCGACTAGGTTGATGCGAGTTACGCATGACACTCAACAGACGACTGATACCGGATCTGGTGGCGATCCAGGCATTTGAGTGTGCCGCGCGGCACGCCAGCTTCACGCGTGCAGCGGGTGAATTGAACCTGACGCAGAGCGCGGTCAGCCGGCAAGTCAAGGATCTCGAGAACCATCTCGGCGCGCTGCTGTTTGAGCGGATCCGCCAACGGGTGGTGCTTTCCGAGGATGGGCAGCGCTTTTTGCCGGAGGCGCGAAAACTTTTGCAGCAGACCGAAGAGACGATGCTGCGGGCAATGTCCTCGGCGGAGGCCAGAGTAAGTCTCAGCATCGCAACCTTGCCGACATTCGGCAGCCGCTGGCTCAGCCCGCGCCTGCCTGATTTCCTCAGCCAACACCCGGGGACGATCCTGAATGTCGGTTCCAGATCGGCGCCGTTCGATTTCGAGGAGGAGAATTTCGACCTCGCAATCCACTATGGGCAGCCGGTCTGGGCGCGCGGCACCTGCACTTATCTGTGCAGCGAATCTATCGTACCGGTAGCAAGCGCGGCGCTGTCGCCTTCTGCGGCGAAGAAGGTCCCGGCTGACCTTCTTGGTGAATCCTTGCTCCATCTGGCCACGCGCCCCAAGCTATGGTCGCAGTGGTTCGAACGGGCCGGCCTGCCGGCGGAATTGGCTTGCCGGGGACACCGTTTCGATCAGTTTTCGATGATCACAGAAGCCGTGATAGGCGGGATGGGCTACGCGCTTCTGCCGCGTTATCTGATCGAGCGCGAGCTGATGTCCGGTGAACTCGCCGTGATCCTCGACCTGCCAATGATGACCGAGAACAGCTACTACGTCGTCGTGCCGGAATCAAAAAAGACGAATCCGCTGGTGCAGGATCTTACCGCATGGCTGCTCGGACAAGTGACCAATGCGATGTAACGGTGGTGGTGTTCCTCTTGTTCTGGCGATCTGCTCGCGTATGGCGTCCGTCGGCACCACCACCAGCAGTCGCTCGAAGCGCTGATGGGTATTGAGTGCGAGCCTGGTCTCAGTCTTGCCGGTGCCGGGCTTCAGTTCAAGTGCCAGCTCCGGAGCGCGAAAATTCGTGGCCTTCGACAGATGGGCTTCCCGCTCCTTGATGACCTTCATCAGGGAACTGGAGGTTCACGCCGCTGTTGAAGAAGGAATTATCGCTCCGAAATTGGTGAGCATGAGGATTTGTGGGGCGGTCATGCGGTGCCGGTTTCTCTGTGCTCGTGATTGTCGTTGGCCATGCCGGGATACCATTGGCGGAAGGTCGAGCGGAGGGAACCGTCTAGGGTCTGCGTGCGGGTTTGCAGCAGAAGATGCGCGCCAATCCTGCTCCACTGCATCTGCTGTTTCTGGTTGTGTTGCAAACTTTCGCGGGCATGGCTTAAGGGCCGAATCATGGGAAAATAGCCTTGTTTATGCGGCGAGGATGTCGAACTGCTCGGCCAGCGACGGATCTGGAGTGAAGGCGTACCTTGCCTGTCGTTTGCGCATCATGTGGACCATTTCGATGCCGGACAGGATGATGTTGGCGGTCGCTGGAGATTTGAAGCCGAGCATCGGTCGCACGCGGCGCTTGATGCGCCGATGGTCCTGCTCGATGTGATTGTTCAAATATCGACTTTTCCGCATTGCGATCGGCTTCAACCAGCGCCGCGAGCGGTCCTGCAATCGGCTTGTCGCATCGCAGGAAACGATCGCCTCGTGGTCTGGCTGCCGTCGATGACGACGCAATGCTCGACATCGACGGTGCGGAAAAACTGCCTGCCGCAAGCTGGAAACTGCGCAATCTGAAGCGCATGCCCGAGGACTGAGCAAATGGCCTTCAAGTCGATCAAGAAGCATCGATACCCATCCTCCGTCCTGCTCAATGGAGCAGGTAGACATTAACAAGGAGATAGACAAAAACTAAAATGAGAAATGAAACCTGGAGCCATCGTGGAGCCCTTCGTAAAAGTAGCAAACTAATACGCGTCGTAAAATTTCTAATAGTTGATATAAGTTGCGCCATTGTTTCAAGTTTCGATTTCAGTAGCTTTTAAATTTCTGAGACCTGTGCCAAAAACCCTGATGCAGTCGATGTGTGTAAGTTCAGTCACTCATGAGACTTAGGTCATTGAGGATTTTCTGTAAACGCATAGCCTGCTTGATCGGACCCTCGGCATCATAGTTCAGCCAACCTTCCCAGGGCTCTTTCGGTCGCGAACGCCACCGTTTCGGACAGGGTGGGGTGGGCGTGCACCGTCAGCGCGAGGTCGGTAAGCGTTGCGCCCATTTCCAGGGCGAGCCCGACCTCCGCCAGCAGTTCGCCGGCGCCCGGGCCGACGATTGTGGCGCCGAGGACGCGGCCGCTTTCCGGTGCGTAGGCGATCATGGTCAGGCCGTCACCGCCACCGGACGCGAGGTTCCTGCCGCTGGCCGCCCATGGGAACCTGGCGACCTTGTGGGCGACGCCGGCTGCCTTCAGCTGTGCCGTGGTCGGGCCGACCCAGGCCAGTTCGGGATTGGTGTAAGCGACAAAGGGAACGAAGGCCGTGTCGAAGGCGCTGGCGTGGCCGCAGGCCACCTCGGCGGCGACCTTGCCCTGATGCGTCGCGCGATGCGCCAGCATAGGCCCGCCGGTTATGTCGCCTACGGCAAAGATGTTGTAGCGGTTCGTGCGGCACAGCGCATCGACAATAACCGCTCCATCAGGCCTTACCTCAATACCGGCCTTTACGGCGGCGATCGCCGCGGTGCTCGCTCGCCGGCCGACGGCCTGAATCACGGCGTCCGCTTCGACAGTGCCTGCGTAACCGCCTTCGCAAGAGAGCCTGACGCTCTTCGCGCTGGCCTTGATACTGATGACCCGCGTGCCGGTGTGGACGATGCAGCTCCTGGCTTCGAGCGACGCGTTGATCAGGTCGGCCGCGTCGGCTTCCGCGCCCGGCGCGACCTGGCCGGCCAACTCGATCACGGTGACGGAGGATCCGAGAGCCGAATAGATCGTCGCCATCTCGAGCCCGATGATGCCGCCGCCGACGATTGCCAGGCGGCGTGGCACGAAGCGGAGTTCGAGCGCCGCAGTCGAATCCCATATGCGGCTGTCTTGCGGCCAGCCCGGCAGTTGCATGGACGAGGATCCCGCGGCGATGATCGCCTGGCCGAATGTCCAGCGCTCGATCCCGCCGTCCGCGGTCGTTACGGCCAGCTCGTCATCGCGGACGAACGCCGCGCGCCCGGTGACGACCCGGACCTTGCGGCGCCTGGCGAGTTGGCCCAGTCCGTCGGTGAGTTGCGAAACGATCGCGTCCTTTCGCGCTCGCAGCGCGTCTATGTCCGTCTTCGGATGGCCGAACGAGATGCCCCAAGCGCCGATATGGCTCGCTTCGTGAATGACGCGCGCGGCGTGCAGCAGGGCTTTCGAGGGAATGCAGCCTTCGTTGAGGCATACGCCGCCGAGCGTGCTCCTGCCGTCGACCAGAACGACCGATCGGCCGAGGTCGGCGGCACGGAACGCTGCCGCATACCCTCCGGGTCCTGCGCCGATGACGATGAGGTCGGCATGCTGTGTCTCGATCATCGGCATCTCAGATCATCAACCGGCGCGGGTCGGCCAACAGGTTGATGTAACGCACCAGGAAGCGCGCGGCGTAGGCTCCGTTGACCACCCTGTGATCGTAGCTCAGGTCGAGCGGCGTCATCGGGGTCGGTACGAAGGCCCCGCCATTCCACACCGACGCGACCTCGGTCCGGGAAATGCCGAGGATGGCCACTTCCGGCGGATTGACGATCGGCGTGAAGCCGATGCCACCGATGCCGCCCAGATTGCTGATCGACATGGACGCACCGTCCATCTCGTCGGCGCGGACCTTGCGCTGCTGCGCGCGGGTCGCGAGATCGGCAACTTCGCCGGCGATACGCCAGAGGCCCTTACGGTCGGCGTCGCGGATGACGGGCACCATCAGGCCGTGCGGCGTATCGACGGCGATGCCGATATGGACATAGTCCTTCAGAAAAAGGGTGCGGCCGTCCGCTGAAAGCGAGGCGTTGAAGCGCGGAAAATCCCGCAGCGTCCGGGCGAGTGCCTTTACGTGGAAGGCCAGTGCGGTGAGCTTCGCCCCGCGCGTCCGCGCCTCGTCCTGGAATGCCGCGCGCGCCGCGTCGATCGCCGTCATGTCGGCGCGGTCGTGATGCGTTACGGCCGGGATGACCTGCTGCGCGGCGGCCAGGTTGAGTGCGGCGATCTGGCCGAAGCGGCTGGTCGCCTCCTCGCGGACCGGGCCATATCGCGCGTGGTCGACGTCCCAGTAGCGGCGATAGTCCCCGCCGGGGCCGACGCGCCTGCCTTCCAGCCTGTCATCGATATCGCCCGGGGAGATCATGTCCCGGCCCAGCTCGGTCGCAAGAGCATCGATATCCACGCTCGCCTCGCGGGCGCGTTGCCGGGTGGAAGGGCTGGCGACGGTCGCTGTCATCCTGTTCACCAATTGGTCGCTATGTACTGGGTTTCCATGAATTCCAGCATGCCGTCCTTGCCCCCCTCGCGACCGAGGCCGGATTGCTTGACGCCGCCGAAGGGTGCGGCCGGATCGGAAACGAGGCCGCGATTGAGGCCCACCATGCCGAACTCCAGACGCTCCGACACGCTCAGCCCACGGCGCATATCCTGGGTGAAGACATAGGCGACAAGGCCATATTCGGTGTCGTTGGCGCGAGCGACCACGTCGTCACCGTCGCCGAAGGTCTGGATCGCCGCCACCGGGCCGAAAATCTCGTCGCGCATGCAGTCAGCGTCGCCCGGCACGTTGGACAACACGGTCGGCGGATAGAAGAATCCAGGCCCGTCGGGCACCGTTCCGCCCAGCAACAGTTCCGCGCCGCGCGCCAGCGCATCCTTGACAAAGGCCGCGACCTTGTCGCGGGCGTCGGCGTTGACCAGCGCGCCAACGTCAATACCCGGCGCCAGTCCATTGCCCATCTTGAGCGCGGCCATGCGAGCGGTGAAACGCCGGGTGAACTCCCCGGCGATCCGCTCGTGCACATAGAAGCGGTTGGCCGCCGTGCAGGCTTCGCCCAGATTGCGCATCTTGGCGACCATCGCCCCCTCGACCGCGACATCGATGTCGGCGTCTTCGAAGACGATGAGGGGCGCGTTGCCGCCCAGTTCCATCGCCGGCTTGATGACCTGGTCGGCCGCCGCATGCAGCAGCTTGCGGCCGACGCCCGTCGAGCCGGTGAAAGAAACCACGCGGACGCGGGGATCGTGCAGCATAACGTCGACCACCGCCCCCGATCGGCGGCTCGGCAGCACATTGACGACGCCCGGCGGCACCCCTGCCTCCTCGAGCAGCGGCATCAGCGCCAGCATGGTGAGCGGCGTCTCCGATGCCGGCTTGATAACGACGGTGCAGCCTGCGGCCAGTGCCGGCGCGATCTTGCGCGTCCCCATTGCCGCCGGATAGTTCCACGGCGTCACCAGGACCGCTACCCCCGCGGGCTTCTGGTGCACGAGAATGCGCGCACCCGATGCGGGAGCATGCCCGAGATGGCCCTCGGCGCGCACCGCTTCTTCCGAGAACCAGCGGAAGAATTCGGCCGCATAGGCCGCCTCGCCCATTGCGTCGGCTTGAGCCTTGCCGTTTTCCAGGGTGATCAGCCTGGCAAAATCGCCGAGACGTGCGCTCATCAGCTCGAAGCAGCGGCGCAGGATGTCGGCGCGTTCGCGCGGACGCCGCGCGGCCCAGGCGGGGAAGGCCGCAGCGGCGGCATCGACCGCCGCCCTGGCATCCGCTTCCGTACCGGAAGCGACAGAGGCTAGAGCCGTCTCGTTGGCGGGATTGACGACGTCAAAGCGGCCGCCGGCCGAGGCGGGAAGCCATTGGCCGCCAATGTAGAGATCGACGGGTCCGTCGTACGGCGACATGAGAGTCCTCCTCAAAGTAGCTGTCGAAGCGGATCGAGGAGCCGCGCGGCAAAGCCGGTGACCAGCGCCGTCCCAGCGGCGGGGGTCAGCCGCGACGCGTCGAAGATCAGACGCAGGTTCATGTGGCCGGCGTCGCCGGTGAGCGTCAGAACGGGCGCCGGCTCGACGGCAAATCGCGTCGAAACAACGCATGTGCCGGTGAGGTCGCGCAGGGCCAGGCTGATCTCGCCATCCTCCGGCGTGGCTTCGAGGCGCGACAATGGACTCTGGTCCGGGTCGTGGAAATGCAGGCTGGTGGAGGCCTGTTCGACCCGTATGGATATCTGGCCGTGATCATCGGCCGTGGCCCTTAAGCTCGATGCGGCGAAGGCGGCCCATAAGGCGGCTCGTCCCGCCGTGCCACCTTCCTCCCCGAGCAGCCGAATCATCCCGGCAAGGCCCGCCGGTTTGATCATGGCTTCGATCTCCGAGAGCATCGCCGGAGCGGTGATCGCCGGGGCCGGCGGCAGCGCGTCGAGATCGGCGGCGTGGAAAGGTTGCCTCATGCCGTGCGCGACCAGCCGGCCGAGGTCAATGCCGCGCTCGGCCGCAAGGCGCCTGATCTTCGGCGAGGCAAGGATCCTGCCATCATCGGCTGCTGCCAAGAGCATCCGCTTTTCGAGAGGCGGCTTGGCCGCCGGCACGGCGGGCACCGCCGCGGGTATCGCAAGTTTCTCCGTAGCGGGTGGCGACGGCGCGGCCTTGGCCGGCGTGGAGCCAAGGTCCGGCTTTTCGCTGGATATGATCGCGATGGCGGAACCGACCGGGACATCATCGCCGGCGCCAGCCATCAGCGCGGCCACATAACCGTCATGCCCGGCCTCGACCTCCATCGTCGATTTGTCCGTCTCGACGTCGAGCAGGATGTCGGAAGCCTTCACCGCGTCACCTGGTGCCTTGTGCCAGGCGACGATCAGGCCGGTCTTCTGCGCCATGCCCAGCGCCGGCATGATGATCTCACGCCGCATGGAACAACTCTCCACGCACCGTCAGACGGCCTCGCTCGGCAACCGATTCCGGCGTCGGGACGGTCATGTCCTCCAGCACCGGGGAGAACGGCACCGGGACGTCCATCGCTCCGATCCGCTGGACCGGCGCATCGAGATGATAGAACGCCCTTTCCGCGATGCGGCTGGCGATCTCGGCCGTGACGCCAAAACTCTGGTGGCCTTCATCGACGACCATGGCCCGCCCCGTACGGCGGACGGAGGCAAGGATCGTCTCCATGTCGAGTGGCACGATGGTGCGCGGGTCGATGATCTCGGCGGCGATGCCATCGCGCTCCAGCAGGACGGCCGCCTTTTGCGCGACCTGCACCATCGAGGACGTGGCAACGATGGTGATGTCGCGCCCCGGGCGCAGCACCTCGGCCTTGCCGAACGGAATGAGGTATTCCTCTTCGGGCACCGGCGCCTTCTCCTGATACATCAGCTTGTCTTCGAAGATGACCACTGGATTGTCGTCGCGGATTGCCGTCTTCAGCAGGCCCTTGGCCTCGTAGGCGGAGGACGGCAGCGCGACCTTCAGGCCCGGTATGTGCGCGACGAGGGCATGCAGCGACTGGCTGTGCTGCGCGGCGGAGCGCCGCGTCGCGCCCAGATTGGTGCGCAGCACGAGCGGCACCTTGAGCTTGCCACCGGACATGTAGTGGGCCTTTGCAGCCTGGTTGCAGAGCTGGTCCATGACCAGGAAAAGGAAATCGCCGAACATCAGGTCGACAATCGGACGCGATCCTGTCATCGCCGCGCCAACCGCCAGGCCCATGAAACCGGGCTCCGAAATCGGCGTATCGATGATCCGGTCGGTGCCGAACTCCTCGACAAGGCCCGACAGGACCTTGAACGGGGTGCCTGCCTCCGCGACATCCTCGCCGATGAGAAAGACCGATGGGTCGCGGCGCATTTCCTCCGCGATGGCCTCGTTGACGGCCTTGGAAAGTGTGATCTCGCGCATATCGGTTTCCTCAGGCGACGATCATGTCGGTGAAGACATGGCGTCCCACCTGAGACGCATCGGGGAAGGGCGCCGCCAACGCATAAGCGACCGCGGCACCAGCCTCGGCACCCACCTCGGCATCGATCGACGCCAGCTCCTCTGGCGTTGCAAGCCCCTCAGCGGCCAGCCATCGACCGAAATTGACGATAGGATCGCGCTCTGTCTTCCACAGCGCTTCCTCATCCTTCGAGCGATAGTACTCGCGGTTGATGTCGCCGACGTGGTGGCCGTGGTAGCGGTAGGTATCGAGCTGGATGAAGAACGGGCCTTCGCCCTTGCGACAGCGCGCCACCAGCCGCTCCGCGAGCTTGTTCACCGCCAGCACATCCTGACCATCCACCTTGAAGGCTTCGATGCCGAAGGCCTCGGCGCGGGCGGGAAGCGACCCCGCCGCGATCTCCGCTGTCTTGGTGTACTCGCTGTAGCCGTTGTTTTCGCATGCGTAGATGACTGGCAGCTTCCAGAGCGCGGCCATGTTCATGACCTCATAGAGAAGCCCCTGCGCCGTTGCGCCGTCACCGAAGAAGCATACGGTCACGTCCTTGCGGCCGAGCCGCTTTGCCGAGAGCGCCGCACCGGTGGCTATCCCCATCGAACCGCCGACGATGGCGTTGGCACCGAGATTGCCGTTGGACTGATCGGCGATGTGCATCGAGCCGCCCTTGCCGCCGCAATAGCCTTCGGCACGGCCCAGAAGCTCGCAGAACATTTCCTTGAATTCGGCGCCCTTGGCCACACAATGGCCGTGGCCGCGATGTGTCGAAGTGATCTTGTCGTCGCGCGTCAGCACCTCGCAGATGCCGACCGCGACGGCCTCCTGCCCGGAATACATGTGGGTGAGGCCGGGCATCTTGGCCGACAGATAAAGCTGGTTGGCATTGTCTTCGAAGACGCGGATGCGCACCATCTGCCGGTACATGCGAAGGTAGGCTTCCGCGTTGGTTTTCCTGGCGTTCATCGGTTCGGGTCCTCCCGTCTCTTGCCGTCTCAGTACCGATTGGCGATCGGCAGGGTTTCGGCGGGGAACAGGCTGATAACCTCGCAGCCCTTGTCGGTAACGACCACCTCTTCCTCGATGCGGGCCGCTGAATAGCCGTCCGCCGCGGGGCAGTAGGTTTCGAGCGCAAAGACCATCCCGGTCTCGATTTCCATTGGGTGATCGAGGCTGACGGCACGGCTGATGATCGGCCGCTCGTGCAGCGCCAGACCTAAGCCGTGTCCGAACTGGAGCCCAAAGGCGGCCAGCTCGTTGGGGAAGCCAAGGCTCTCGGCGGTCGGCCAGACCTTGGCGACTACGTCGGTGGTGACGCCCGGCTTGATCAGCGCGATGGCCGCGTCCAGCCACTCGCGGGCCTTGATATAGGCATCGTTCTGCGCCGGCGTAGCCCGGCCGATGTTGAACGTGCGATAATAGCAGGTGCGGTATCCCTGATAGCTCTGCAAGATGTCGAAGAAGGCTTGGTCGCCGGGGCGGAAGTAACGGTCGGTGAAATTGTGCGGGTGCGGATTGCAGCGCTCACCGGCGATGGCGTTGATGGCCTCGACGTCGTCCGAGCCCATTTCGTAGAGCATCTTGTTGGCCATCGCGACGATGTCGTTCTCGCGGATACCAGGCTTCAGTTCCTCCCAGATCATGTGGTAGACGCCGTCGACCATGCTTGCCGCCTGGTTGAGGAGATGGATCTCGTCAACGTTCTTGATCTCGCGTGCGGACAGCATGACCTGCTGGCCGTCGACGACCTTGAGGCCGGCTTCCTGAAGCGCGAAGAACATCGCGGTCTCCGCGTAGTCGACACCGACCGGCATGTCGGCGACACCGGCCATCTTCAGCAAGTTGAAGATCTCTTCGGCGTAGTGCTTCATCAGGCCGAAGGACGGCGGGATCGTACCCCGCATGCCAACGACGCCAGCCCGGCAGCGCTCAGGGTCGAGCCAGTCACAGTACTCTCTATGATGAACGGCAGCCGAGCCGAAGTCCCAGACATAGGGCTCCTCGTCGCCGGCAAGAAGCGCGAAGCGGCACATCTTGTCGCGCTCCCACTCGCCGATCTTGGTGCCGCTGACGTATCGGATGTTGTTGACGTCAAAGAGCAGCAGCGCACCGCAGCCGGACTTGTTGAGGGCCGTCTTGGCGCGGCTTAGCCGATAGCGCCGCAGCCGATCGTGGTCGACCCGACGTTCGAAGTCCACGGCGGTATGGCCTAAGGCCGGCAGGTGCCGGTCCCAACGCCAGTTCGGATCGATATCGCCGGGTTGCAGGATGCGAGGGTTGAGGGCGCTGGACATTTTCTCTCTCCATTGAAGCCTCGGCGCGCGTGGTATTGCGCACTATGCTTGATTGCGTCGCTACACGAGCCGCGCCTTTCCAGACAAACCCTTGTCCCGCCCCCTAGCCGTTCTCGGCAGGAACGGGACAACTCGGCAGGCTCCTATTGACCGACGCTCTCGGGAACCTCCAGTCCCGTAGGTATAGGCACCCCCTCGCTCTTCAATTTGACCCCAGAAGCAAGCGCAACGGTCTCCAGTACAGCCGCGAAGTCTTTGCCAAGATAGTCCTTAGGATCGAGCTGCAGGTTCGCGGCGCCGAAATGCATCTGGAACGCCTCGCGAGTGATTGCAGTGACGGGCATGGGTACGTCGAGCACGCGTCCGGCCGCGAGCCCCAGATCAAGATCCTTGCGCAACAGCGCCGGACTGAAGGTGGTCGTCCAGTCGAGATTGACGAGAGCATCCGATTTGTACCGGGTGAAGGTCGAACCCATCACCGAGTCGTTCATGAAGTTGAGAAACGCACTCCGAGGCACGCCGGCCTTCTGACAAAGAATGGTGATTTCAGCGAGGTTCTGTATGACGACGCCAAGAAAGACATTGTGTGCGATCTTGCAGAAGCGCGCGAGTTCGCCGTCCCCCACATAGGACACGCCCCGCACGGCAAAAGCTGCAATAAGGTTCTCGACCTGATCGAAGGCGGGCCTCGGGCCCGACACAACGGCGCTCAGCTTGCCGGCCCGCACGCATTTAGCATTGCCGCTCACGGGCGAAGCGATGAGTTGGGCGCCACGTGCCCCTAGGCGTCGACGGAGGTCGGCCGATTCCTCGACCCCGATTGACGAGCAGTCAACGAAAATCTTTGGCATGGCGGTACCGCTAAGGACCCCGTCTTGGCCAAAGTAGACCTGCTCGACATCCGCCCCGGTTGAGACCATCGTAAACAGAACGTCGCAGCCTGCGAGTTCACGGGGCGAGTCTTTTAGTGTTGCCCCCAGATCGACCAAAGGCTCTGCCTTGGAGCGCGTGCGGTTCCAAATCTGGACGCAATGCCCTGCCTTCAACAACCGCTCCGCCATCGGATAGCCCATTCGGCCAAGGCCGATCCATCCGATCCTCAATTCTGTCATGATGCGCGCTCCGCTAACTGTTGTTTCATCGAGTGGCCTTTGTAAAAGAACGTCGAGCGGACAATTGGGCGCCACGGGCGATGGTCAGTTTGCCTTCTTGTCTGCAAACGTTTGCATGATATAGCACGCGTAATTTCCCAGCGTCAAATCGGAAGTGCTAAAAAGTGACGATGCCTCCTAAAGAAAGCTGCGGTCGCTACCAACAGGAGGACGAGGCGCGCATTATGGCTGTGTGGAGCGAGGCCCCTGAAGGCTTGAATTCGCATGCAGCTACTTTTTTGCCTAAATCGCGATAGACCCTTGGTGTCCATTGAGTCCTTCAATTTTTGTATGGCGGTTGCATCATGACGACGAAGAAGCGCATCACGCTGCGTGAAGTGGCCGAGGCCGTAGGTGTCCATGTGTCCACCGTTTCACGTGCCCTTGGTCCCAACACCCGGCATCTGATTAATTCGGACGTCGTCGAACAGGTCATCAGGGCAAGTCGACAAATGGACTACCGGCGGCATGCGGCCGCCTACTCACTGAAAACGAATCGTACGAAGACCGTCGGCGTCATTGTTCCCGACATCACCAACGCCATCTTTCCCCCGATGATCCGAGGCATAGAAGATTCGCTTTCCACGGCAGGATATCTGGCGATCGTAGGGAACACTGATGGCGATAACGAGCGAGAGCGCACTCTTCTTGATACTCTCGTTGGCCGAGGTATTGATGGATTGATCCTGGCGAGCGTCGAGCGCAAAGACGATGTGTTTGATCTGGCTGCCTCGGAAAGCATCCCGATCGTGACTGTAAATCGCAGACCGGACCGTGATTCCGTCCATTCGATCGTACACGACGAATCCGAAGGTGTTCGGCGCGCGCTCACCCACTTGGTGTCATTGGGCCACCGGCGGATTGCGATGATCGCCGGCCCGCAGACCCTGTCGACTGGCGCAGAGCGCTACGCAGCATTCGTGCAATCCAGGTCATCGTTGAACCTGGATAGCGACGAAAGCCTGGTGGCGTTCGCCCAGGCATACAACGAGTCTGCGGGCGAACATTGCGTCGAGGAACTCATCGCGGCAGGCCACACGTTTACTGCTATCCTTTGTGCAAACGACCGTCTTGCGGTTGGCGCCTTGGCGGCCCTGAGCCGCCGAAATCTTATCTGCCCCAAAGATGTATCTGTGACCGGATACAACGACATGCCGATGGTTGATCGAATTGATCCCCCTCTTACGACCATAAGGATTCAGCAATACAGGATGGGATTTGAAGCTGGATCGATGTTGCAGAAGCTTATGAATGGGGAATCGCCGGCTCAAGTCGTAGTCTTGCCCGTCGAATTGGTGATCCGCAGTTCGACGGCGAGGGTTTTGGACGGAAGATAAGCCTTCCTGCGCCTTATCGGTTTTCCACGGTAATGCTTGCCTATGACTGCGCTCATATGTCCTGCCCGTGGGGGATGGCAAGCTGAAGCATGGCGTTTTGACGCCCGGACGAGAACCTTGCTGCCGAGCCGGTCACGGAAAATCCCTGCGACAGTTGTGGTTGACTGCCCATTTTCTTTCGGCTACGTTGCAAACGTTTGCAGAGCCTGGCGACCAGACCGGCCTGCAGTGGGAGGAGACGATGAGCACGATACGGCCGCGCGCGATCCTAACGTCTGCAATCAAACACGTCCCGCTCGATTGCCACGCCATGATGGTCATCCATCCGTCTCGCAGTGTCTCCACCGCCTCCTGTTCCCCTCATCAAAAAATCGGGTGAAGCCGGCAATGACGAGCAACCAGCACGCTGCTCAGTTCAACGGCTTTCTTCCGCAAGCAGCCGGAATCGCTCTGTCGGCCACCGGCATTTGCCGGCACTTCGGCGCAACCCAAGCTCTCGATCAGATGGAGTTGCAGGTACTTCCAGGGGAGGTGCATGGACTCGTGGGGGCAAACGGGGCCGGCAAATCCACCCTCGTCAAGATTCTCTCAGGAGCACTGAAGCCCGACTCCGGCACCATCACTGTTGGCGGGTGGCATGGCGAATCTTTGACGCCACGTCGGGTCCAGCAGCTCGGGCTTGCGACGATTTTTCAGGAGCGCAGCCTGGCGCCTAACCTCACCGTCGTGGAAAACATTGTGCTAGGTCGAGAGCGGACCATCGCCGGCCTGTTCTTGACGCCGGATCATCAGCAGCACGATGTCGAGGACGTGCTTCGGCGTGTGGGCCTCAATGTTTCGCCGATGACGCCATTGTCGCAACTCTCGCCTGCTGCGCAGCAACTGGTCGAGATAGCAAAGGCACTCTATCGCGGCGCGCGGCTCATCATCATGGATGAACCGACCGCCGTGCTGGGAGCAGCGGAGACCATCAGACTTCTAGAGCTTGTCCGGGATCTTTCCAGCAAAGGCGTCGCTGTCGTCTACATCTCGCATCACTTGCACGAAACGCTCGCGCTGTCGGATCGCGTTACCGTCATGCGCGAAGGGCGGGCGGTTCTAACTGCCCCGTCTAACAGCATGACGCCGCAGACACTCGTCGAGGCGATGATCGGCCGGCATGTCGCCTTGGCCAGGCCAACCCAGTTGAAACTGGGCGATGTCGTCTTCTCTGCGCGGGCCCTCGGGCAAGGTCGGCGACTTTTCGGGATCAATCTAGACCTTCGCGCCGGCGAGATCGTGGGGCTGACAGGTCTGGTCGGCTCCGGCAGGTCCCGGCTCGCGCGGGTCGTCTTCGGTGCGGAGCAGCCAGACAGTGGCGAGATGTTCCTTTTTGGCAAGCCCTACCACCCCGCCAGCCCGGCCGAGGCAATCACTCTAGGCGTAGGGCTAGTCCCCGAGGATCGCAAGACGGAGAGCCTGCTACAGCAAATGACTGTCGCTCAGAACGTGACGCTCACCCGGATGCCCGCGACGCCATATTGCGGTTTCATCCGGCTCGGCGAGGAACAAAGGACCGCCATGGCGTGGGTCAAACGCCTCAAGATAAGGTCGGCCCTGCCTGGGTTCCCTGTCTCCACCCTGTCGGGAGGGAATCAGCAGAAGGTCGCAATTGCGCGTTGGCTCCACACGAAGGCTCGCCTGATGATCTTCGATGAGCCAGGGCAGGGCGTCGACATCGGCGCTAAGGAGGAGATCTTGCAGACAATCGGCGCGCTCGCGGGTGACGACTGCGCGGTCTTGGTGATTTCAAGTGACCTGGAAGAACTCACCCAAGTCGCCAATCGTGTGCTTGTGCTGCGCCAGGGGCGCATTGCCGGTGAACTTACCGGCGCAGAGGTGACGGAGCAGCGGGTGCTAGAGCTGGCCATGGGAACCACTTTGCCGGTCAGCATGGATGAGCCGGTAGCATGACAAGTAACCCTGAAAATGCGGTCGGCGCCCGCACCAACGTGAAGCCCCGGCTACCTGCCCTTGGCCGAACGGTACGCGTCTATCGTTCTCGGATCGCGCTCGCCTCGGTCATCCTGCTGCTGATCGCAATCACAGCCACCCAGTCATCGGTATTCCTGACCGTTCACAATTTTGTCAATGTCGCGTCTCAGGTCGCGGTGCTCGGCGTTTTGGCTAGCGGTACCACGCTGTTAATGGTCTCGCGCGGCATGGATTTGTCGATCGGTTCCAGCCTTTCGCTGTCGGGGATGGTGCTGGCTTTCGTGATGCTGCAAGGCGCCCCGATCTGGCTGGCAATCGTGGCATGTCTTGCGGTTGCAGCGGCAGTTGGTGCGGTCAATGGCACGCTGGCCTCTTACTCCCCCATCCACCCCTTCGTTATCACACTTGGCGTTCTTACACTGCTGCAGGGACTGGCGCTTCTCGTTTCACAGACGCCCCTGTACGGGTTGCCGAACGAGTTTATCACCTGGGGCAGGTTGAAATTTCTCGGACTACCGATCGCGGTTGTCGTTTTCGCGCTTGTTGCCCTTTTTTGCCACATCCTTTTGCGCGCCACAAAGTTGGGCCGTTGGCTCTATGCCATCGGCGGCTCCGAGTCAGCCGCTCACCTCGCCGGTGTCCGCATTAGAACCGTTAAGATCGGCATTTACACGCTCAACGGTCTGCTTGTCGGCATTGGTTCGATCTTGCTGGTGAGCCAGATCGGTTCGGCTGGAGCCACCATGGGGGCAGGGCAAGAGCTCAGCGCCATTGCCGCCGTCGCCGTCGGCGGAACCACGTTGGCGGGCGGCAAGGGCGACATGATCGGAACTCTGCTTGGCGTCCTGTTGCTCGGGTTGATCAGCAATGCTCTCAACCTAATGTCGATCAGCCCCAACTGGCAGTACGTGCTCCAGGGTCTCGTCATTGTCACCGCAGTCATGGCGCAGCGAGACGCAAAATAAGCAATCTCAGCCAACCGTAAGATCAAACAGGGAGGAAAATCATGAATGTGGAGACAAAGTACGGGGCGATCAGGAAGAATCTTGTCGGGCGAAGCGGTGTTGGCCTAGCACTTGCGGCATTTGTGTTCGTGCAACCTGCAAGCTCGGCAGACGGACCTTTGACCGGAAAGACTGTCGCGTACATACAGACCTACAGCAACCCTTACTATGACGGGACCGCCGATGGTGTGAAGCTTGCCGCCAAGAGCTTCGGTGCAAGCACGCTCGTTCTTGTCTCGAACTTCAATCCAGCAACCGAGCGCGCGAATGTTCAGGATGCCATCACAAAGAAGGTTGCCGGCGTGGTGCTCGAACCTTCGACGGCTCAAAGCTCCGCGTCCAACTTGGCCTTGTTGAAAGAAGCTGGAATCCCCGTCGTGGTCCTCTACGGATACTCTCCGGACTTGCGCGCGGAGGCGGCCGGCTTCGTCCATGTCAACTATTCCAAGACTGGTGAAGCGGCAGGTGCTGCCCTCGCCAAGGCTCTCCCTGCTGGGGGCGTGGGCGTGATAACCGGTGCGCTCGGCCGTGGCGACGCTGAAGAGATGCTGGAGGGTTTCAAGCGCGGCCTCCGGGATGACAGCAGGATTGTCAGCGTTGTCGATGGTCTCTGGGATCGCCAAAAGGCATTCAAGGCAGCACAGGACATCGTCACCAAAACGCCCGACCTGAAAGGACTGTTCGTGATGAACGAGCCTATGGCGGCAGGTGCCATCCAGGCCATTGGCGATAAGGCGTCGGAGATCACAATTGTAAGCCAGAACGGTTCGCCCGAGGGCATCACACTCATCAAGCAGGGCACGCTTGTCGCTACATCTGCCTGGTCGCCAGTGGTTGAGGGGATCATTGCGACCCGGATTCTCGATGACACTCTCAACGGAAAGCCACTGGCGGACTCCGACAAGGTCTGTCTTGTTCCATACGTCACCGTCACCAAGGACAATATTGCCGAATCTCCATCTTGGACGCCTGATGAGACGACACTGGCAAGTGCCATGGCCACCAAGTGCGGCCGTCCATGAAGGTCCTCATTGAATGAGGTCAAAGCGTCGATAGGCAGCACGAGCAGGCGGCGCGCAACAGTTTACGCGCTCGCCGCTCCAAGGTGGCCATCGGCGATTGCTAGGAACAGTATAGGTATCTCGAGGCAGGGGATCGGCAATGAGCCTTCACATTGACAGTCACGCGGCACCTCATCGGGGCAATCTACAGGCTCCACCTGTGTTCAACCCCCGGGCTTGTTCGTGCATGAGCCACTGGAACCCCCATTTTCAGTTGCACCAACACACTGTTGCGGCGGCACCTATCGCCGCGACAAACGGCGCGCCGGGCCTGTCGAGGTTGCGTGCCACAAACCCGGCAGGCGTGGCGGAACCAAAGCCCGGGAAAGGCCAGCGGATTCTGATCCGCGGCGGTACCGTCGTCACAATGGCTGATGACCATCGTGACTTCGCCCCCGGCGACATTCTGATCGATGGGGATCGTATTGTTGACATCGATCATAAGATCGACGCCACCGACGCTTTCGTCATTGACGCTACGGGTATGATCGTCGTTCCAGGTATGGTCGATACGCACCGCCACACCTGGCAGTCCACGGTCCATACGCTCGGACCGGATTGGCTGCTGTCCGACTATTTTGGCTTCATGCGCGGCGTGATCGGGCGCGTATACCGACCGGAAGACCTTTACATCGCAACCTTGCTCGGCGCGCTTGAGGGCATCGATTCCGGCACAACAACGCTTGTCGACTGGGCGCATCTGATGAACACTCCGGCGCACGCTGACGCCTCGGTGCTTGCGCTCAAAGATTCAGGCATTCGTGCAGTCTTTGGGTATGGAAATAGTAACGCGGGCTACGAATTTCCAAATACGCATCGCCTCGATACGATCGATGCGAGACGGGTGCGAGATCAGTACTTCTCAGGCGCCGGCGGGCTGGTCACCATGGCGATAGCCGCACGTGGCCCAGACTACTCATCCCGGGAAGTTTGGATGGACGACTTCAAGGCGGCCAGGGAGCTGGGGCTGCCGATCACGGTGCATGTTGGCTCGAACGGGTCCTACTCCTATTCTGTCGGCCAGCTTCACGAGGCAGGGCTTTTGGGTCCTGACATTACCCATGTCCACTGCAATTCGTTGAAGAGCGACGAATACAAGATGATTGCGGACACCGGCGGGACCGTGTCGATCTCCGTTGAATCGGAAATGCACCTCGGGTGCGGCGCCAACCCGCTGTCGCGGCTGCTGGCCAATGGAATCCGACCGAGCATCTCGACTGACGTGCCGAGCGTGAATTCCTGCGACATCCTCGGTGCGTTGCGAATCACCCTTGGCACTCATCGCGGCCAAATATCGCAACAGATGCTCGACCATTCGGGCGAGAAGACTGAATCACGGCTAACGACCCGTGATATCCTGGAGTTTGCCACCCTGCGAGGCGCAGCCGCGGCGGGTCTGTCAGGAAAGACGGGGATGCTTGCCGCAGGGATGCAGGCTGATATCGTCCTTCTGTCCTACAAGCGTGTAGGTCTCTTCCCGCTTCACAACCCGACTGCGCTCGTGGTCATGAATGCAACTCCAGCGGACGTGGACACCGTCGTGATTGCCGGCAAGATCATGAAGCGTCATGGCGTACTGGATGTCGATCTCGCCGCGATTACGCGTGCGGCCGAGGCGAGCGCTGACTACTTGTACTCGCAGTCAAAAATGAAACCGCGTCCGACCTGCTATAGACTAGGGGCCTAGGACGTGGTGACGATTTAACTATCTGAGCCAAATGGCGATCGCTGCG